>PKZM01000152.1 GCA_003133065.1 Acetobacteraceae bacterium | reverse complement strand
TAGCGCTGGTGATAGATCGCGAAGCGCGAAACGAAGCGCGGATCGAGCAGATCGGGATAAAAATCCGTCAGGCTCTGCGCGAGGAACATGCCCTTGTAGATGATCGAGCGGCAGGAGAGAGAGCAGATATACAGCTCGGGGATCTGCGCGGTGATGGCGGCTTTTTCGATGCGCCGGCGGATCACATACAGGTCGCGCTCGAACTCGGCCGCCTCGGTACGGCGGCTGTTGCGCACCATGATCTGTTCAATTTCCGGCCGGGTGGCATTGGCCTTTTCGCCGATCACGCTCACGTCGATCGGCACCTGGCGCCAGCCGTAGATGGCATAGCCAAAGTTCAGGATTTCGGTTTCCACGATCTGGCGGCACCGCTCCTGCGCGGAGAAATCGGTTTTCGGCAGGAACACCATGCCCACCGCGATCTGCCCATCCTGCGCACGCTCGCCGCCGCGCTCGATGGCCTCGGCAAAGAAATCCTGCGCGATTTCGATATGGATGCCGGCGCCATCACCCGTCTTGCCATCCGCATCCACCGCGCCGCGGTGCCACAACGCGCTCAGCGCATCGATGCCGGCCTGCACCACGGCGCGCTTCGGCTTGCCATCCAGGGAGGCGATCAGCCCGACGCCGCAGGCATCGTGCTCCTGCGAAGGCGCGTAGGTGTGCTTCAGCGTGTCAACATTGCCTTGCCATGCTTGCAGGAATTCGGTGGGGGATTCTTGGGGCACGGGTAGGCTCCTTAGACAAGAAAGAATCTTCTTTTTTGAAAAAAAGAAGCAAAAAACTTTTGACTGTGCTGACGCGGACCAGCCGGAAGCGTACGCAAACGAATAAAAGTTTATTGGTTCTTTTTTTCAAAAAAGAACACTTTTTCACTCCGCCGCCATCGGCATGCTCAGGCGCGCCGATGGTTGCAAATACCCATGGATCTGCGCCGCCGCATCGCGCCCGTCGCGCACAGCCCACACCACCAGGCTCGCCCCGCGCACGATATCCCCTGCCGCGAAAACCCCGGGCAGCGAAGTCTGAAACGACGTATGGTTTACCTTCACGGTGCCCCAGCGGCTCACTTCCAGCCCCTCCTGCCCCCATAATTTGGGCAGCGGCTCAGGATCAAACCCCAGCGCCTTGATCACCAGATCGGCCTGCACGGTGAAATGGCTGCCATCCACCACCTCCACCGATTGCCGGCCGGAAGCATCCGGTAGCCCCAGCCGCATTTGCACCGCACGCACGGCCGTCACGTGGGTGTCGCCCAAAAAAGCCTCGGGCGCCGATAGCCAGAGGAATTTCACCCCCTCTTCCTCGGCGTTCTTCACCTCGCGCATGCTGCCCGGCATGTTCGCCTTGTCGCGCCGATACAGGCAGCTCACGGAAGCGGCCCCCTGCCGCACCGAGGTGCGCACGCAATCCATCGCCGTATCGCCGCCGCCGATCACCACCACATGCTTGCCGGCCGCGTTCAGCAACCCGCTCTCGAAGTCCGGCACCGCATCGCCCAATCCCTTGCGGTTGGAGGCGATCAGGAAATCCAGCGATTTGACGATCCCCGGCAGGCCGCACCCAGGCCCGCCCAGCTCCCGCGCCTGGTAAACCCCGGTTGCCAGCAGCACCGCATCATGCCGCGCCCGCAGCTCGGCGAACGTCACGTCCCGCCCGACCTCGCTCTTGAGGTGAAACACGATCCCGCCTTCGGCCAGCAGCTCCCACCGCCGCAGCACGATCTCCTTCTCCAGCTTGAAGCCGGGGATGCCGTACATCATCAGCCCGCCGGCGCGATCATGCCGGTCGTACACATGCACCTGGTATCCACGGCGGCGCAGCTCCTCCGCGGCCGCCAACCCGCCTGGCCCGGCACCCACAATCCCCACCGATTGCGCCAGCTCCTCGCGCGGCTTCACCGCCTTCACCCAGCCTTGCGCAAAAGCATAATCCGTCACGAAGCGCTCCACCGCCCCGATCGTGACGCTCTCAAACCCCTTCTCGATCACGCAATTGCCCTCGCACAGGCGGTCCTGCGGGCAGATGCGGCCGCAGATTTCGGGGAAATTGTTGGTGGCGGCACTCACCTCGTAGGCTTCGTCCAGCCGGCCCTCGGCGGNNCAGTTTCAGCCAGTCCGGGATGTTGTTGTTCAGCGGGCAGTGAATGGAACAGAACGGCACGCCGCATTGGCTGCAGCGGCTGCTCTGCGCTTTTGCCTGCGGGATGGCGAAGTCGCGGTAGATTTCGTCAAAATCGGTGCGGCGGGTTGCAACCGGGCGCTTCTCCGGCTGGTGCTGCTTCAGATGCGTGAATTGCAGCATATGATCGGTCATCGCACGGCCTCCCGGCGCGAGAAAGCGCGAATGCCTGCCCGCAGCCGCACATTTAATGCGGGCTGAGGCCGGGCGCGAGGAATATTTCATCAACCGGGCAGCAAGGCTGACCTGAATTAATCGCTGCCCCGCCGCTAAGGGAAGCTTTCCAAAGGCTAACGAGGAAACTAGGTCCGGTTCGGACCTAGTGGCGTTTCCACGCGGCCGCCACCCCTGCGGAACCGGGCCAGGTAGCCGGGCACCACGAGATCGATCGGCGTGGGGACCACGCCGAGGGCAGCCAGGCCGGGCAAAGCGGGGTTTGCCACGTTGTCGCGTTTCAGCATGAGGAGCTGGTCCGGGGTGAGGCCGCTGAACGGGATGTGGGCCAGCAGGGCGGCGGCCTGGTCCGGCATGGCGATCAGCGGCCGGTGGCGGCCGATCTGGGCAAGGATCCAGCCCAGGATTTCGCGGAAGGTCATCACCTTGGGGCCGCCGAGTTCGTAGGTTTTGCCGGCGGCAGCGTGATCCGCGATGGCGGCCATCACCGCGTCCGCCACGTCGCCTACATACACGGGCTGGAAGCGGCTGGCCCCCGCGATCACCGGCATGATGGGGGAGATCAGGGCCAGGGCGGCGAAGCGATTGAAAAACTGGTCTTCCGGGCCGAATACCAGGGATGGCCGCAGGATGGTGGCGGCGGGGAATTCGGCCAGCACAAGGCGTTCGCCTTCGGCCTTGCTGCGGGCGTATTGGGCGGGGCTGTCGGCGCTGGCGCCGATGGCGGAGATGTGCACCAGGTGTTTCACGCCGAAGCTGGTGGCGAGGCGGGCCACGCGGCCCGCACCTTCGGCTTGCAGCGCGGCGAAATCGCCGGCTTTGCGTTCGGCGAGGATGCCCACAAGGTTGACGACGATGTCGGCGCCCTCGATGGCGCGGGCGATGGTGCCATCCGCGGTGATGTTGGCGTACAGCGGCACTACCAGGCCGACGGCGCCCATGGGTTTGAGGGCCATCGCGCGTTCCGGGTCGCGCACCGCCACGCGGACCACGTGGCCTGTGGCGGCCAGGCGTTTGACCACATAGCGGCCGAGGAAGCCCGATCCGCCGATGACGGTGGCGACGCGCCGGGTTTGCATGCGGGAAGGCTCCTTGTGTTTGCGCTCACCTAGGGGCGCCCGCCGCTTAAGGCCACCCCTAGCCGTCTACAGCGCGCGCGCACGTAATGGGGTCTGGGGCCTTTCGGCCCCGGCTTGGGGTCCAGGGGGACCGCGCCCCCCTGGCTCCAGGGCTTCCCTCAGACGTGCTTTTGTATCGTGTCGCGATAGGTCGGCCACGATTTTTCCAGGCGGCCCCTGCATCACCAGGATCCGGTCGCCCAGGGTGAGGGCTTCGTCCATGTCGTGAGTGATCAATACCATGGTGGTGCGATAATGCCGGTACAGGTGCAGCAGATGCTGTTGCAGTGATTCGCGGGAAAAAGGGTCCAGGGCGCTGAACGGTTCGTCCAGCAGGATCAGTTCAGGCTTGGGGGCCAGGGCGCGGGCCAGAGCGGCGCGTTGGGCCATGCCGCCGGAGAGCTGCTTGGGCAGCAGGGACGCGGCCTGCTGCAGGCCGACGATGGCCAGCGCCTCGGCCACGCGGTCGTCGCGCGCGGGGTGGCCGCGCAGGCCGAAGGCGACGTTGCGGGAAACCGTCAGCCACGGCATCAGCCGCGGTTCCTGGAACACGTAGCCGATATCCTCCCGCCGCAGCTGGCCGGCGCCGATGCGGATGCTGCCGGCATCGGGTTTTTCGAGCCCGCCGAGGCAGCGCAGCAGCGTGCTCTTGCCGCAGCCGCTGCGGCCGATCACGACGGTGATGGTGCCGGCTTCCAGATGCAGATCCAGGGGGCCGAGTACGCGCTGGCTGCCATAGGTTTTCGCCAGACCGGCGATATGCACCTCGTGCGCCATGTCAGGCGGGTTGCAGGGCGCGCTGGCCCTGCACCGGCATCGCGTTATCCTGCCACCGCACCAGGCGCGCGCCGGCGGCCGCCAGCGCCATGTCGGTGGTCTTGCCGCAGAGGCCGAACAGCAGAATGGCCACCAGCACGCGTTCCGGCCGGCCGGTCTGTTCGCCGTCATCGAGAACAAAACCCAGGCCATTGGAAGCGCCCAGCAATTCAGCGGCCGAGACGAACATCCAGCCCAGGCCCAGCCCGCTGCGCAGCCCCACCACATAGGCCGGCAGGGCGGCCGGCAACTGGATGGCGATCAGCCGCCGCAGGCGGGAATAGCCATGCACCACGCCCACTTCCAGCAACTTGCGGTCCACCTGGGCGATCCCGCTCATGAGGTTGAGATACACGGGGAAGAACACGCCCACGGCGATCAGGGTGGTCTTTGATGACTCGAAAATGCCCAGCCACAGGATGAACAACGGCACCCAGGCGAGCGAAGGCACGCTGCGCAGGGCCTGCACGGTGGGATCGAGCAGCGCGCGGGCCAGCGCCGAGGCGCCGCACAGCGCGCCCAGCACTGTCCCTGCGGCGGCGCCAACCACAAAACCCCAGGCGAGCCGCCAGGCGGTGATTCCCACCGCCTGCGCCAGCTCCCCGCTGCCGGCCATCTCCGCCAGGGTACGCACCATTTCGGCCGGCGGGGGCAGCATGGAGGGCGGCACCATCCCCGCCAAGGTTACGCCCTGCCACACCGCGAGGGCCAACAGCGGCACCACCACGCCCAGAGCCGCGTGGCCGCGCGGCACTAGTGGATGCCCAGCGCGGTGGTGAAGGAGGTGTTCACCAGGCTGGCCCCGGCGCGGCCGAGATCGGCGCCGGCGGTCAGTTTGCCGCTCGTTGCCAGGATGGGGCCGGCGGCCAGGATGCCGGCCCGGGCCGCCGGCCCCACTGCCTCGGCGGAAAAATCCACCCGGGTAAGTTGAAGCCTGGCCACCTCCAGGCTCAGGCCGGAGGCCTTGGCCAGGATAGCGGCGACACCATCGGGGTGGGAAACGGCCCAGGCGCGGGCGCGGGCATAGGCGCGCAGCACCGCATGCACCACATCGGGGTGGGCGGCGGCAAAATCCTCCCGCACCAGCAGCGTGCCCGGAGAAATCAGCGCTGTGTTGCGATACACCAGCACATCATGGTTCTGCAGCTGCGCCTCCGCCATGAACGGATCCAGCCCCGCCCACGCATCCACCTGGCCGGCATCCAGGGCCTGGCGGCCCAAGGGGTGCTGCAACGGCACCAGGGTGATATCGTTCGCGCCCAACCCGACGGTCGCCAGCGCCCGCATCAGAAAAATGTTCGGGTCGGTGCCGGGTGTGGCGGCGATCCGGCGGCCCTTCAAATCCCGCAAGCCATGGATGGGCGATCCGGGCGGCACCACGATGGCCGTCCATTCGGAAGTGGCGGTCACGGCGATCACCTGCACCGGCGCGCCATTGGCGCGGCCCAGCAAGGCCGCGGACCCGGCCGTCTGGCCGAACTGGATGGAGTTGCCGCGCAGAAACTCCAGCGCCTTGTTGCTGCCCTGGCTGAGCACCCACTGGATCTGCACGCCGTCGCCGAGGGCGTCCTGCAGCCAGGCTTTATCCTTCAGGATCAGGCTGAGCGGATCGTAATAGGCGTAGGAGATGCCCAGCGATTGCACCGAGACGGCGCGGGCTTGCGTGGTGAGGATGGCGAGAAGAAGGGCAAGGAGGATACGCATGGAGCTCACTCGAAATGCGTGCGCCCGATATCATATCACTCCACTAGAATATACACTGAAAAGGCGAGGGTGTGGTGGGCCATGGCCCGTGGCTTCCTTCCTTGCCTAGGGCGTGCTAACCCCCCCGCCCCATGGCCCTTCCCCTCATCGCCGTACTCAACGGCCCCAACCTCAACCTGCTCGGATCCCGCGAACCCACCCTCTACGGCGCGGCAACCATCGACGACCTCGAAGCGCTCTGCGCGGAAACCGCGGAAGCCCTCGACCTCGCCATCGACTTCCGGCAGACCAACCATGAGGGCGAGCTCATCACCTGGATCCAGGAATGCCGCGACAAAGCCCGTGGCATCGTGATCAATCCCGGCGGCTATGGCCATACCTCCGTCGCTCTGATGGATGCCCTGCTGGCCGCCGATCTCCCCGTCGTCGAGGTTCACCTGACCAATATCCATGCCCGCGAGGAATTCCGTCACACATCCCTGGTCTCCCGGGTCGCCCAAGGCGTCATCTGCGGCCTGGGCATCCGCGGCTACGGCCTGGCCCTGACCGCGCTCGCCGAAATGCTGCTGGACGAAGACCCATGAGCCGCCTGCCCGTCGATGCGGACGCCATCCGCGTGCTCGCCGATATCCTGCGCGATACCGGGCTGACGGAGATTGAAATCGCCGAGGGCGATAGCCGCATCCGCGTGGTGCGCGCGCCATCGGTTGTACAGGCCGCAATCGCGCCAAGCCCGGCGATCATGGCCGCCGCAGCACCGGCCCAGGCCGCATCCGGCGCTGATCCGGCCGACTTCAGCCAGCACCCCGGTGCGGTCAAAAGCCCCATGGTGGGCGTGGCCTACCTGGCACCGGAGCCAGGTGCCGCAAACTTCGTCGCCGTCGGCCAGAGCGTGGCCGCCGGCCAGACCCTGCTGCTGATCGAGGCGATGAAAACCTTCAATCAGATCAAGGCGCCGCGCGCGGGCACCATCAGCCGGGTCCTGATCAATCCCGGCGTGCCCGTGGAATACGGCGAAGTCCTGATGGTGATCGACTGACGCCCGCCCCCCGCATGTTCGGCAAGATCCTCATCGCCAATCGCGGCGAGATCGCCCTGCGTGTTCAGCGCGCGTGCCGGGAACTCGGCATCCCCACCGTGGCGGTGCACTCCACCGCCGATAGCGACGCAATGCATGTCCGCCTCTCCGATGAGAGCGTCTGCATCGGGCCGCCCGCCGCGCGCGACAGCTACCTCAACATGGTTGCCATCCTCTCCGCCGCGCACGTGACCGGGGCGGACGCGATCCACCCCGGCTACGGGTTCCTGTCGGAAAACGCGGCCTTCGCGGAGATGGTGGAGGATCATGGGCTGACCTTCATCGGCCCCTCGCCCGAACATATCCGCATGATGGGCGACAAAATCACCGCCCGCACCGCCATGGCCGGATTGGGCGTGCCGCTGGTGCCAGGCTCCGCCGGGGCGCTTGCGGATCTGGACAGCGCGCGCGAGGTGGCGGCAAGCGTTGGCTACCCCGTGCTGATCAAGGCCACCGCCGGCGGCGGTGGCCGCGGCATGAAGGTGGCGCAGAGCGAAGCGGAGCTGGAAGAAGCCTGGCGCGTGGCACGCACCGAGGCGCGTGCCGCTTTCGGCAACGATGAAGTTTATCTCGAGAAATATCTCGACCGGCCACGCCATATCGAATTGCAGGTGATGGCCGACAGTTTTGGTAACGTGGTGCATTTCGGCGAACGTGATTGCAGCCTGCAGCGGCGGCACCAGAAATTGCTGGAAGAAGCCGGCTCTCCCGCGCTGTCGGCCGCAGAGCGCGACGCGATCGGCGCGACGGCCACCGCCGCGCTGGCCAAACTCGGCTACCGCAATGCCGGCACGCTGGAGTTTTTGTACCAAGATGGGCAATTCGCATTCATCGAAATGAACACACGGCTCCAGGTGGAACACCCGGTCACCGAAATGGTATGCCATATCGATCTGGTGCGCGAACAAATCCGCATCGCGGCCGGGCAGCCTCTGGGCTATACGCAAGCCGATGTTCGGTTCGCCGGCCATGCCATCGAATGTCGCGTCAACGCAGAAGATCCCGAAACCTTCATGCCCACACCCGGCCGCGTGCAAGCGTTCCACGCGCCTGGCGGCCTCGGCGTGCGTGTGGATTCAGCCCTGTACGCCGGCTATGTGGTGCCGCCCTACTACGACAGCCTGGTGGCGAAGCTGATCGTGCACGCGCCGACGCGGCCCGAAGCGATCGCGCGCCTGCGCCGCGCGCTGGATGAGTTCGCGGTGCTGGGCATCAAGACAACCTTGCCGCTGCACCAGCGCATCGTGGAGCAGCCGGAGTTTATCGCCGGGGATTATACGATCCACTGGCTGGAGAAGTTCGTGGAGCGCGAAATAGCGGCGGCGGCGAAGTAAGCACAGGAAGAAAGGTCTTCTTTTTTGAAAAAAAGAAGCAAAAAACTTTTTACGTGCTGTCGTGGACTCGCCGGAAACGCGCGCGAACGAATCAAAGTTTTTTGGTTCTTTTTTTCAAAAAAGAATATTCTTTCTTTTCTCTTTTTCCTTTCTCCTTCTGCTGCGTTGGCAACGCCCAACGCCGCCCTGTTTTCCTGGCAGCAACATCCCGGCGCGCAGGTACCGCTTGCCACCGCTGTGCGGGATGAGGCCGGGCACGATACAACGCTGGGCAACATCATCGGCAGCCATCCGGTCGTGCTCGACCTGGGATACTACCATTGTCCGTCCCTCTGCGGGGTCGTGCGCGCGGATCTGTTCAATGCGATCGCCACGAGCGGGCTGGTGCCGGGCAAGGATTTTTCCGTGCTGGCGGTTTCCATCGATCCGGCGGAGACGCCAGCCGATGCGGCCGGTGCCAAAGCCGCGGACCTGCACGCCTCACCGTCCATTCCGCCCACCGCGCTGCACTACGTCACCGCCGCCCAAGCTGGCATCACGGCCATCGCCGGCGCGATCGGTTTTCGGGAGCGGTGGGATCCGCAGTACAAGCAGTTCATTCATCCGGCCGGGCTGGTGATCCTCACCAAAGGCGGGGCGGTCAGCTCGTACTTGCTCGGAGCGGGTTTTACGGGCGGTGACTTGCGGGCCGCCGTGTTGCGCGCCGGCGACGGGGGCATCGCGCAAGCCGCGTTGCCCATTCTGCTGGTCTGCTTCCATTTCGATTCTACAACCGGGCGCTATACGCTGGCGATCGTCAAGCTGCTGCGGCTGCTGGGCATTCTCACCATTGTCGTGATCGGCGGGCTGCTGATCGTGCTGAACCGCACAAAGTCACGTTTGCGCGGATGAAGGCACCGGCCGCCGCAGGTCCGCCAAGATCATTATGGAACTGAAGTATATTGGCGCCGTTTGTGCACACGTGGCCATAGCCGCATAGGAGTTTGGCTATGAGCAGGCAGCAGCGCGCAGACATATTGGCGGCGCCGGCAACCCGATTCAACAGCGCCCTGATCCATCGGATGATCGCCTCCAGCCGGATGGTGCGGGCGCTTTCGATCGGCGCATTGGCGCGGCTGGAACTGACTGTGCTGGCCGGCCACAAGCAGCCACCAGCGATGGGCGCCATTCGTGCTGCGCGCAGCGGCCGCGAATCCCTGCTGAGCGGCAATGAGGCGTTTACCGTGTATTCCGTGGCCCGTGCGCAGAGCGCGCTGGCGGGCGAGATGGCTGAAGTGGGTGTCTATCAGGGGTGCTCGGCCAAGATTATCAGCACGGCCAGCGGCGGCAAACCGTTGCATCTGTTCGATACATTTACCGGGCTGCCCTCGCCGGACAGCGATGAGCAGGATCGGATGCGCACCGGCCACTATGCCGCATCGCTCGCGTCTGTTCAGTCTTTTCTCTCAGGCCATCGCAACATCACGTACTACGAAGGGTTTTTTCCCGGCTCGGCGGAGGCGGCCAATGGCCGTGTCTTTTCCTTCGTGCATCTGGACGTGGACCTGAAATCCAGCACCCTCGCATGCCTGGAATTCTTCTACCCGCGCCTGGTGCCGGGCGGAATTATCCTCACGCACGATTACTCGTATCTCGATGGGGTGCGTGCCGCGTTCGATGAATTCTTGAGCGATAAGGACGAGCACGCGATCGAGCTTGCCACTTCCCAGGCTCTGCTCGTGAAACGCTGCGGCCGCGTCGCTCTTGATGCTGGAGCGGGTGAAGGGAATCGAACCCTCGTATGAAGCTTGGGAAGCTTCCGTTCTACCATTGAACTACACCCGCGCGCGGGGCATGGAGGTATCAGGCGGCAGGCGCGAGGGCAAGGGAAGGAAGATGTTCTTTTTTGAAAAAAAGAACCAAAAAACTTTTGTTCTTTCGCCCTGGCCAAGTGTCCGACACGCAAGCACCACCATGCACCCAACCGAATAAGAGTTTTTTGGTTCTTTTTTTCAAAAAAAGAACACCTTGACTCTCCCTCCGCCCCGCGTAAATTCCTAGGCCCTCGTGATTTGTCCGGCCGGCTTGCGGCGAGGTTAAACAAACGCGCTAAAGAGGCCCGGTGCAGAGGTACGTGATCCGCGTGCCCGGTGCCGGAATCCGAGGTCGGGCATCCTAGCCAGGAGCCCTTGTGATCATGTCAAACACCGTCCCCCATCGCCCAGCCACCGTTTTGATCCATGGTGGCGAGGATCGCACGCCTTATGGCGAAACCAGCGAGGCGATGTTTCTCACCTCCGGCTTCGTGTACGACGATGCCGAACAGGCCGAAGCGACCTTCACGGGTGCGGTGACGCACTACCAGTATTCGCGCTTTGGCAACCCGACTGTCGCTGCCTTCGAACGGCGTATGGCGCTGCTGGAGGGGGCCGAGGCCTGCCGCGCCACGGCCACAGGGATGGCGGCCGTCAACGCCGCGATGCTCTCCCATTTGCGTGCGGGCGACCGGGTGGTGGCCAGCCGCGCGTTGTTCGGGTCTTGCCACTGGATTGTCTCCACGCTGCTGCCGCGCCTGGGCATATCCTATGTCTTCGTGGATGCGGGCGATCTGCAGGCCTGGAGGGTGGCGCTGGCGGAGCCGACGCAGCTTGTGCTGCTGGAGACGCCGTCCAACCCCATGCTGGAGATCGTGGATCTGCAGGCGGTGGCCGATCTGGCGCATGCGGCCGGCGCTATTGTTGTCGTGGACAATGTCTTTGCCACCCCGCTGCTGCAGCGGCCGCTCGCATTCGGCGCCGATGTGGTGGTGTATTCCGCCACCAAGCACATCGACGGCCAGGGGCGGGTGCTGGGTGGTGCGGTGCTGGGCGGCAAGGCCTGGATCGAGGATACGTTGCAGCCCTTCATCCGCAACACGGGGCCGGCCCTTTCCCCCTTCAATGCCTGGACGTTGCTGAAGGGGCTGGAGACGTTGTCATTGCGGGTGGAGGCAGCCTGTGCCCGCGCGGCCAGGCTGGCCGATTTCCTGGCCAGCCAGTCTGCCATCAGCCGCGTGTGGTATCCGGCCCGGGCGGACCATCCACAACACGCCTTGGCCATGCGGCAGATGACCGCCGGCGGCACGCTGGTGACCTTCGAGGTGGCCGGCGGCAAGGCCGGCGCCTTCCGCTTCTGCAACGCGCTGCGGCTCATCGCCATCAGCAACAATCTCGGTGATGCGCGGTCGATGGTGACGCACCCGGCGACGACCACCCACATGCGCATCGGCGCGGAGGAACGTGCGCGATTGGGGATTACCGATGGTGTGGTGCGGCTTTCGGTTGGCCTTGAGGATCCCGCCGACCTGATCGACGACCTCACCCGCGGGCTGCAGGCTGCCCACTACCGTCAGGCCGCCGAATAGGCGATGATCGTATGGTCATGACCCGCGAATATGCCCAGGCCACGCACGGCATTAATGTGCGCGTCGCCGCCTTCTATCTGGAAGATCAATCGGAGCCCGATGCCGGTCGCTTTGTGTGGGCCTATCGCGTGACGATCGAGAACCGGAGCCAGCGCACGATACAGTTGCTGCGGCGCACGTGGCGAATCACCGATGCCCGTGGCCGCACCTTCCTGGTGGAGGGCGAGGGCGTGGTGGGCGCGCAGCCCGTGCTCGAGCCAGGCGAGGCGTTCGAGTATACCTCCGGCACGCCGTTGGAGACGCCATCTGGGTTTATGACCGGCCAATACCATATGATTGTCCACGGGCCTGGCCCGGCTATCGCCCAGCTTGCGGCCGAGGCGCCGGAAGCTTTCGACGTCGCGATACCCGCTTTCAGCCTGGATTCCCCGCATCAGCCGGGGCGGGTGCATTAGGCGGCCAGTCACCGCCTTTTTACGATTGCCTTGCGGGTTTGCCGGGCAACCCCATCATTTCACGAGCGCGAGGCGAGGAATGTCGCGCGTATGTCCGTCTCTTGGGAAGCCAGAATCTTGAACGAAGTCACACTGCCCCAGCCGAAGGCCTTTGCCTCCATCAGCGAAGCCCGACCTACCCGCGAGGAAGCCGAATCCGCCATTCGCACGCTGATCCGCTGGGCCGGCGACGACCCTTCGCGCGAGGGCCTGCGCGACACCCCAAAGCGGGTGGCCAAATCCTACCTGGAGTTCTTCCGTGGCTACGAGGAGGATCCGGTGGCTATGCTGGAGCGCACCTTCGAGGAAGTGGAGGGCTACGACGAGATCGTGCTGCTGCGCGACATCAGGCTGGAGAGCCATTGCGAGCATCACATGGTGCCGATCATCGGCCGCGCGCATGTCGCCTATCTGCCGCACCGCCGTGTGGTGGGTATCTCCAAGCTGGCGCGCGTGGTGGATGCCTATGCGCACCGGCTGCAGATCCAGGAAAAACTCACCGCCCAGATCTGCAACACGATCAACGACGTGCTGGCCCCGCGCGGTACGGCTGTCATCATCGAGGCGGCGCACGAGTGCATGACCACGCGTGGTGTGCATAAGCCCGGCGTCAGCATGGTGACCAGCCGTATGCTGGGCGCCTTCCGCGACGATCCCGCCACACGTCGGGAATTACTGGCCATGGTTGGCAACCGCGCCCCGAGCAGCCTGGAAGCCTAACACGCTCCCAAACAGATCAAAGTTGAAAGTCTTCTTTTTCTGAAGAAAAAGACGCAAAAAGACTTTTATCTGTTTTCGTTCGCATCGGCGTACCAGCCCAAGGCTGCAAGATGCGCGATGGCGGCGGCGAAGGCTTGGTCGGCATCCAGCGCGGTGGTGTCGATCAGGATGGCGTCGGGCGCAGGACGTAGCGGTGCGGCGGCGCGGGAGGCATCGGCGGCGTCGCGCGCCTGCATATCGTCGCGTACCGTGTCGAATGCCGCCACCACGCCCCGCTGCTGGAGCTCCAGCCAGCGCCGGCGGGCACGCGCGTCCACGCTGGCGGTCACGAACAGCTTTGCGCGCGCGTCGGGGAAGATGATCGTGCCGATATCGCGGCCATCCAGTACCGCGCCGTGGGCTGTGGCGAAATCGCGCTGAAAGGCCAGAAGCGCCGCACGGACCAGCGGCAGGGAGGCGACGGCGGCGGCGGCACGGTCGATCTGCGGCGTACGCAGGTTCGGCGCATCGAGGTCGGCGGTTGTGAGAGCGCGGGCCTGCGCTTCGGCGGCGACGGGGTCGCCCGCATCGGCGCCGGCATCGAGCAGGCGGCGCGCCACGGCGCGATAGAGCAGGCCGGTATCGAGGTAAGGCAGGTGCAGGGCGGCAGCCAGGCGCCGGGCCAGCGTGCCCTTGCCGGCCGCGGCAGGTCCGTCGATGGCCAGCACATTGGGCCGGGCGCTCATGCGAAGCGGCAGCCCAAGCTGGTCATCAGGTCGCAGAAACCGGGGAACGACGTGTCGATGAATGCGGTATCGTCGACCGAGACCGGGCTCGTGGTGGCGCTGCCGAGCACGAGCGCGCTCATGGCGATCCGGTGATCCATATGGGTGATCACATGGCCGCCGCCCTCCGGCGGCGCGCCGGTGCCATGGATAACCAGATCGTCGCCATCGATCGCGGCTCGCACGCCATTGGCGATGAGCAGGGCGAGCGTCGCGGCAAGCCGGTCGCTCTCCTTCACACGGAGTTCGGCCAGGCCCCGCAGGCGTGATGTGCCGCGCGCGAAGGCGCAAGCGACGGCAAGGATCGGGAACTCGTCGATCATGCTGGGCGCCAGCTCGGGCGGCGTGTCGGCGGCGATCAGCCGGGTGGCGGCAGCGGTGACGTCGCCGACCGGTTCGCCGCCCTCGACGCGCTCATTGGCGATGGTGAAGTCGGCGTCCATGGCGGCGAGTGCCCGCAGCAGGCCGGTACGCAACGGGTTGAGCCCGATGCCCTGGATGGTCATGGCCGAGCCTTCGACGAGCAGGGCGGCGACGAGGGGGAAAGCGGCCGAGGAGGGATCGCCTGGGACGATCACGTCGGCGGCACGCAGTTCGGGTTGGCCTGCCAGGGTAATGATCCGGCCGGGGCCGTCACGCTCCACGGTCAGCGCCGCGCCGAAATGCCGGAGCATGTTTTCGGTGTGATCGCGCGTGGGGATGGGTTCCTCGATCCGGGTATCGCCGCGGGCGTTGAGGCCGGCGAGGAGGAGGGCGGACTTGACCTGGGCGGAGGCGACAGGGAGCCGGTAATCGATCGGCAGGGCGTGGCCGGTGCCGGTGATGGCGAGCGGCAGGCGCCCGCCCGCGCGCGCCGCAAATCGGGCACCGGTCTGTGCGAGCGGATCCATCACGCGAGCCATGGGCCGGCGTCGCAGGCTGGCGTCGCCGGTCATCACCGAAAAGATCGGGTGGGTGGCGAGAATGCCGCTGAGAAGGCGGGCAGCGGTGCCGGAATTACCCATGTCCAGCACGTCGTCAGGCTCGGCCAGGCCGCCGATGCCGGCGCCACAGACATGCCACTCCCCTGCTGCGGGATTGGTGATGTGGGCCCCGAGCGCGCGCATGGCGGCGGCGGTGCGCAGCACATCCTCCCCCTCCAGCAGGCCGGTGATCCGCGTCTGCCCGATGGCCAGGGCCGCGAACATCAGGGCGCGGTGGGAGATGGATTTATCGCCAGGAACGCGCACCGCACCCGCGAGGGGCGCTGCGCGCTGCGCGGTGAGCGGGCGTGACTGCATCGCCGGGCGGTAGCATGGCGGCGGCAGCGGGTGAAGCGGGGGCTGCGGGAGGCGCAGCTAAGATGTTCTCTTTTGAAAAAAAGACGCAAAAAACTTTCGCCGGGCTGTAGGGGAGTCGCCGGCGGCGTGCGCCACGGTCAAAAGTTTTTTGCTTCTTTTTTTCAAAAAAGAAGAGTCTTTCTTACTTCTCCAAGACTCGCCGCCAGCCGCGCCGCATCGCTGCGCCAATCGGGCGGCGCCGTGGCGCCCCGCGGCGGCGTGTTCAGCACCTCCCGCAGCCTGCCCGCGATCGCGGCCGCGTCGACATCGCACAGCAGCGCCTGGGCATGGCCGCTCAGTTGTTCGGCAATGCCGCCCACCCGTGTGGAGACGATCCAGCGGCCCGCCGCGAGGGCCGCGGCGGCGACACCGCTCTGGCTCGCCTCGCGGTGCGTCAGCACCACCACATCCGACCACGCGATCAGGGTGCCGACTTCATCCTCCGGCACCCAGCGGTTCTCCACGCTCACACCGGGCAGGCCGCGCAAGGCGGTCAGCGCGGCGCTCTCCGGGCCGGAGCCGACAACGCGGACCTCCAGATCCGGCCGCGGCAGAATCAGGGCCAGCGCCTCGGCCAGCAAATCCAGACCCTTGTAGGGGAGCAGCCGGCCGAAGCAGAGCAGGCGCAGCTTGCCCCCATGGCTGCGCGGCGGCGGGAGGTTTTCGCTCAGCGTATGGGGCGGCAGGCTGGTCCTCAATACGGGCTTGCCTGGGGTGAGGCCGAGCGCATCCAGCCTGGCATGGACATGGCTGGACAACACGACGATCGCGTCGGCACGGCGCAGCAGGCGGCGTTGCAGCCGCATCTGCAACGGGTAGCCATCGCCGGGATGCTGGTCGGCATCGTGAACAACCACCGCGTAGGGCACGCCGACGCGGCGGAGTGCCGCGTGCATGGCCAGGTCGAGCGGGCCGGGCATGGCGCAGAGCGCGACGGTGGGCTGCAGGGCAGTGACCTGGCGGGCGAGCCAGGGCACCAGGATGGGCGCGCGCAGAACGCGGGCGGCATAGCTGGCAACACCGGTGTAGGTGGGTACCGGCAGCTCGCAGCGCGGCCGATGCAGTCCTTGCAGGATTTCCGCCCGGGCGGCGAGCGAGAGTGCCGCATCGGTGCCCGGCAGCGTGTTGAACAAGGCCGCGAAATCGGCAGCCACCCGTGGGCCTGCGCCGAACCGCCCCCACTGCCAGACAAGTATCCTCATGGACCAGTCCCACACAGACCAGTCGCGCACAGAGCGGGCCCAGACAGGCCGAGGCCACGCACGGCATCGGCCAACGCGCCGGTGCCAAGGCGCTCGGGGGCAAGCCGGGCGGCGTGTGCGCCAAGACGGGCGCGCAGCGATGCATCCTCGGCCAGCGTGCGCAGGGCGTTCGCGGCGCCGGCCATGTCAGGCTCGGCCCAGTGGGCGCCAGGGGCTTGGAAAATGCCGCGCGGATCGCGGGCCGGGACCAGCGTATAGCCGATGGGCATGGCGCAGGTGGAATCGAGGAAATCGGTGGTGCCGGAATAATCGGTGGCGACGATGGCGCGCGCGAGGAACATCGCTTCGGCTGGCACCAGGCCAAACCCCTCGCTGCGGTGCAGGCTGAGCACGATATCGGCGCTGCGGGTCAGAGCATGGCTATCGGCTTGCGGCAAAAGACGGGTCTCGACCCGGATATTGGTGGCGCCGCCGATGGCCGCGTGCAGGCGCGCGGTGTCGGCGGGGGCGTGGCTGGGGTGCAGCAGTTTCAACACCAGGATTCGGTCCGCACGGTCGCCGAAGGCGGCGCGGAAGGCGGCAATGGCGCCGAGCGGATTCTTGCGCTCGAAGCTGGAGGCAATGCTGAAGGAAACGAGCGTGACGATCGCATCCTCCGGCAGGCCGAAATCGGCGCGGCACAGGGAAGCCGGCACGGGCGGGCAGGCGGCAACCGGGTGCGGCACAACACGCACCCGGCCAGGGGCGAGCGGTTCCAGCGCGGCGGCGGTGAAGCGGGAGGGCGCCCAGATCTCGTGCACGAAGCGCGCGCCGTGATGCCAGGTGTGGGGCACCACAGGCAATTCCCACGCCCAGTAGCCGATCACCCGCCGGCCGGCGGTGATCGCGCGGGGCAGGCGCAGAAGTGCGGCCGGCAGGAGCGGTGCATTCACGTGCAGAACCAGAGGTGCCGCGGCGGGCATATCAGGAAGATGCGGCGCTGGGACCGTCCCTTCACCGGGCACCGGCAGCCCGGCCTCGATCTGCCAGGCAGGGATGCCAAGGTCGGCCAACGCTGCAACCATCAGGCGGGCACCCTCTCCCAGGCCGGAGGCGCGCCCAATTTCACCGCCGACGATGATCCCGCCTTCTGCCGTGGGGGCAGGCCAGGCGGCCCGCGGTGCGAGCCAGGCTGAGGCGCGTGCCAGCGCTGCCCGGCGGGCAGTCGGCGGCAGCGCGCGCCACGCCCGGTGCAGCGGTGTCAGGGCCAGGGATGTCACCATGTGGCGCGCACCCTGCGGGCGGCGGCGCAGATTGTAAACGCACGGAATCGCGTCGCATGCGCCGGGCGATGCTGCGCAAGCGTGATCGATCGGCCCGGATCATGCGCGCCGTGCAATTGCCCTGGTGGCAAGCCTGTATAGATTAGCTGGATGGCGAGGCTGCATTGTATCGGAACAGGAATGACTGTGTGAGCGAGCCAAGCATGCCGGGTGCTGCTTCACCGGCCGCACCTATTCAGGCTACGCCGCAGGCCCTGCCGGCGTTCGATGTGGAATTCGCCGCACCGGACATTTCCGCTTGGCGCGCGGGCAACCATGGATTGCCGGGGTTTTGGAGATTCACCTCAGGATCACCCGGCCCGCATGTTGTGGTGACGGCGCTGGTACATGGCAATGAAATCGCCGGTGCCGTGGTGCTGGACAGGCTGTTGCGCGCGCCCGTGGCGCCGCTGTGCGGCACGCTGACGCTGGGTTTCGTCAATCTCGATGCCTATGACCGGTTCGATCCGGCACACCCCACGGCCTCCCGCTATGTCGATGAGGATATGAACCGGTTGTGGGATACGGCGCTGCTGGATGGTCCGCGGCATTCGGCGGAACTGGCGCGGGCGCGGGCGATCCGCAAGCTGGTGGAGACTGCCGATGTGCTGCTCGACCTGCATTCGATGCTATGGCCATCCGAGCCGCTGATCCTGAGCGGCCCCACCGCGCGTGGCCGGGATCTGGGCGCGCGGATCGGCATACCGTGCCTGGTGGTGGCGGATCATGGCCATGCGAGCGGCCGTCGGCTGATCGATTTCACGCGGTTTTCCGATCCCGCCGGCGGGGCGGTCGCCGTGTTGGTGGAGGCAGGGCAGCACTGGAAGCGCGCCACAATCGTCACGATGGAGGCGGCGGTGCACGGGGTTCTGGCCGCGACCGGGTTGGCGGAGCCACTGCCGTCGGCGCACGCCGAACCGACCCGATTTGCCGAGGTAACGATGGCCGTCACCGCCGCCTCCGGCGGCTTCAGCTTCGTGCAGCCGTTCCGCGGCGGTGATGTCGTGCCTAAGCGGCATACGCTGATCGCCATGGATGGCGCGACCGAAATCCGAACGCCGCATGATGATTGCCTGCTGGTGATGCCGAGCTTGCGGCCGAGCCGCGGGCATACGGCGGTGAGGCTGGCTAGGTTTGCGTGAAGGAAGAGATGTTCTTTTTTAAAAAAAAGAACCAAAAAACTTTTACCCCTGCGCCTTCCCCGCGATCCGACACGGCAAGCTCAGTGCGTACCTGAACCGACAAAAGTTTTTTGCTTCTTTTTTTCAAAAAAGAAGACCTTCCTTCCTCCTTCTTGTGAGCCGAGGAAGCCCGTGCCAAATCTCTCTCCATGCGACTCCATCGCCTGACATGCGCCGTGTTTCTGGTCGCGTCCCTGAGCGCGGCGCATGCGCAGGTGCCGCTGGTGCAAAGCGGTCCGCTGAGCTTTGCGCCGCTGGTGCGCCGCGTGGTGCCGGCGGTGGTGAACATCGCCGTGCGCATGAGCGTGGCCGATCCCGCCGCCGCCGCGGCGATGCCGCCCGAGCTGCGGGGTACGCCCTTCGAGAAGACCTTCCGCGACAGGCTCCGCGGCCGGCGGGAGCAAATGATTGGTGCGGGATCGGGGTTTGTGCTGGATCCCAAGGGGATCATCGTGACGAACAACCACGTGGTGGGCAGCGCCGACAAGATCCTGGTGAGTTTCACGGATGGCTCCGAGCTGCCAGCGCATATCATCGGCACCGACGAGCTGACCGACATCGCGGTGATCAAGGTGGACGCGGATCACCTTCTCCCCGCCGTACAGTGGGGTGATTCGCGCAGCGTTCAGGTGGGCGACTGGATCATGGCGGCCGGCAACCCGTTCGGTCTTGGCGGTTCGGTAACGGCGGGGATTGTCTCGGCGCGGGGGCGCGATATCGGGGCGGGGCCGTTCGATGATTTCTTCCAGCTGGATGCGCCGATCAACCCGGGCAATTCGGGCGGGCCCAGCTTCAACATGTCGGGCCAGGTCATTGCACTGAACACGGCGATCGTTTCTCCCACCGGCGGTTCGGTGGGCATCGGCTTCGCGATTCCCTCAGAAATCGCCGAAAGGATTGTCAACGAACTGCTGGCCAAGGGGCGGGTGGATCGCGGCTGGCTGGGCGTGGAGCTGGATACCGCCGGCGTGCACAAGCGCCCGGGTGCGGCCATTGCCTCGGTGAACAAAGGCGGGCCGGCGGCGCGTGGCGGATTGCGCCCGGGGGATCTGGTCACGGCGATCAACGGCGAGCGGGTGGAAAGCACGCGGGAGCTGATCCGGGATGTCTCCGCCGTCAATCCGGGCGGCCTGGCCCGGCTGCGGGTGCGCCGCGGCAACCAGAGCCTGGAACTTGCCGTTGTGGTGGGGCGTCGCCCGCCCGAGCCGGCCGAGCCGCCGGCCGAACCCGATCAGTGAGCGGTCGGCCTTCAGCCGTCGGTCATCGCACCGCCGGCCCGACCTCCCGTCTGTGATGACTGATAGCTGAAAGCTGGATCATGCGCATACTTCTGGTTGAGGACGATCCGACGGTCGCCGGCTTTGTGGTGAAGGGCCTGCGCGAGGCTGGGCATGTGGTGGAACATGCCGATAACGGCCGCGATGGGTTGTTCATGGCGGCCAGCGAGGCGTTCGATACGATCATCCTGGACCGTATGCTGCCCGGCGGGATCGACGGGATACGGTTGCTGGAGACCCTGCGCTCCCAGAATAATTCGACGCCGGTGCTGCTGCTCTCGGCACTGGCGCAGGTGGATGAGCGGGTGGCAGGGCTGAAGGCCGGCGGCGATGATTATCTTACCAAGCCGTTCGCCTTCTCCGAGCTGCTGGCGCGCGTGGAAGCACTCACGCGGCGGGGCAAAGCGGAGGGGCCGCAGACCAAGCTGGTGGTGGGCGATCTGGAGATGGACCTGCTCTCCCGCACCGTCAGGCGGGCGGCTCAGAAAATCGATTTGCAGCCGCGCGAATTCCGCCTGCTGGAATATCTGATGCGGCATGCGAGCCAGGTGGTGACGCGTACGATGCTGCTGGAGGGCGTGTGGGACTATCATTTCGACCCGCAGACCAACGTGATCGACGTGCATGTCTCACGGCTGCGCCAGAAGATTGACAAGCCTTTCCCCACCAGCCTGATCCATACGATCAGGAATGCGGGCTACATGCTCAGGCCTGAGTAAGGAAGGCTGTTCTTTTTTGAAAAAAAGAACCAAAAAACTTTTATTCCTTTGCGCGCGCTGCCGGCGAGGCGCGCACCAACAGTCAAAAGTTTTTTGCTTCTTTTTTTCAAAAAAGAAGGCCTTTCTTCCTTGATCCGCTCTGCCTCCCTCCGCTTCGCCGCCCTGTTCGGCGTCGTCTTCGCGCTCTCCGCGATGGCGCTAGTGCTCTTTCTATGGCTGTCCACGGCGGGCTTGCTGGACCGGCAGGTCGAGGCGGCGATCAATGCGGATGCGCAGGGCCTGGCGGAACGCTGGACGGAAGGCGGCGTGCCGGCGCTGCTGCTGACGATCCAGGAGCGGCTGGGCGAAAACGTCGATGACGACGCGATCTATGAACTGACAGACCCGATCGGGCGGACGGTTGCCGGCAATCTCGGCCGCTGGCCGTCGGTTGTGAGCAGCCCGGGCGTGTTCTACGAGTTGCAGGTGGTGCGCGCGGGCACGCGGTCGCTGGCTGATGTGCGGCGTTACGATCTGCCGGGCGGGTTCCGGCTGCTGGTGGGGCGCGATGTGCGCGGCCGGGTGGAACTGCGGCGGCTGCTGACCAACGCGCTGTTCAGCTCCATGCTGGTGATCGCGGGCCTGGGCGCGGCGGGTGCTTTCGTGATCCGCAACTTGTTCCGCAGGATGGTGGCGGAGGTGTCGGCCACGGCCGACGCGATCGCGGGCGGTGATCTGACCCCGCGTGTGCGCCGCTCCGGCCGCGGCGACGAATTCGATCGCATGGCGGAATCCATCAACACCATGCTGGAGCGCATCGCCAAGCTGATGGACGGNNCGGCTGGAGGATGCGGCGTTGCACGCGCGCACGGATGGTGAACTGCGTGCCGCGGTGGAACGGGCGGTGAGTGATCTGGATGGGGTCACCGCGGTGTTCCAGGCGTTGATGCGCATTGCCGAGATCGAGGTCGGCGCGCGGCGATCGGCCTTCGCCGAGGTGGATATTGGGCCGATGCTGGCCGATCTGGCGGAGCTGTACGGTGCCGTGGCGGAGGAACACGGGCTTAGCCTGATTCTGGACGTGCCGGATACGCTGCCCATCCTGGGCGACCGCGACCTGTTGCAGCAGGCCGTGGCCAACCTACTGGATAATGCCATCAAATTTTCGCCCGATGGCGGGCAGATCCGGCTGCTGGGACGCAGGGATGGCCGCATTGTGCATATTTCAGTCGCCGATCAGGGGCCAGGTATTCCCGAGGCGGATCGGCCGCGCGCCACCGAACGTTTCTTTCGGGGCGAGGCCGCGCGGCATACGCCTGGCTCCGGCCTGGGCCTTGCGCTGGTGCAGGCGGTGGCAGTGCTGCACGAGGGGGCGCTGCAACTGGAGGATGCTCATCCCGGTCTTTTGGCCAAGCTGTCCCTCACCGCGATGGCGCAGGCTGCCTCCGCCCCGCGCGTGAGTGCGCAGATGAACATCGCTTCATCCGCGCCCCATGCGGCGGAGAGCGGAACGATGGCACATGCTGATCCGAGATGACGCGCCGAGCCATTCCGCTGCTGCTGATGCTGCTTGCCGCCGCGCCATGCAGCGCGGAAGACCCCCCGAGTTTCGCGCTGACGACCGATACCCCGCAATATTGCGCGCTGCTGGCCAAACAGGTGAGCGACCGGCACAGCCCTATCATGGATGTGCAACGCTTGCTGAGCGATGGGCGGGCGATGTGCGAGCGAGGCCAGATCAGGGGCGGCATACGGCGTCTGCGGCGGGCGCTGGTGATCTTGCATCATGTGGCGCCGTCGGTGACCGGGCAGCCTAAGGCGCATCAATAGAGAGGACGTCGTCTTTTTTGAAAAAAGGAGCAGTCTTCTCCCCGCCGTCGGCGAGCGGGGAGAAGACAGGGTATCCTACTGAGTCACGAGCACCGGCAGGTAAGGCACGCCCAGCCCGGTGACATCGTCATAGCCCGTGGTGGTGTAGTTGAAGATGTCGTCGATGCCGAGGCAGGGGCTTTTGGCGCAGACTTCCAGCGCGAAGGGGTCGGCCTGGATGTCGAACGGCACCGAGTTGAGTGTCACCACATCCGCGGAGGCCTTGTAGCCGCCATAGGCAGCAAAGGCGATCAGCACGGCCTGGGGGGTTGCGGGCGGCTGGACATCGTTGATCCCGGAGCTGGTCAGCGTGGTGCCGATTTTATTGCCGTAGAGCCAGGGATTGGCGAAGCCGATCTTGGGCTTGCCCGCGGCCACTCGCGCCTGGTTGACGATGGCAATCGTGCCGGCAAACAGCGGTGAGGCAAGGCTGGTGCCGCCGATATCGCTCTCGCAATACTCAGTGGTTGTGCCGGTGGGCGTGCAGTTGGCATCCGCGGTGGCGTTGCCGGCGATCGTAAAGCTCTCACCATAGAGGTAGCCGGTGAAGGGGTCCGCATCCATGGCCACGTCGGGGCTGACGCGGTTGGGGCCGATCGGCACGGAGTAGCCGGAGGCCTCGTTCAGGGTTGTCGCCAAAGCGCTCGGCACCACCGGAATCTGGTAGTCGGGCTCTGCTGCCAGCAAGGTGATCCCGCCGCCGGAGCCGGCGTAGAATTGGTAGTTGTCGAAGGTATAGCCATAGGCCGTCATCTTGGTCACACCGGTGGTGGTGATAGAGGTGCCGCTGTTGATGGTGAATTTGTCGAGCGAATCGATATAGTTCCCCCAGCCCCATTCCTCCTTTGCGCCGGCCTTGTTCTTGATGGCGAGCGATGTGCCGCCCACGCCCGTGACATAGGGGCTGTCGGCCTCGAAGGAGCCCGTGGCAACGCCGTTGTCCTGGCTCAGATCGCCGTCATCGCCGGCGCTGAACATCACGGTGATGCCGGTGGATGCCGCGGCCATGAAGGCTGCGTTCTGGGCCTCGATATCGGAGAGTGAATCCGCATCGCCGCCATAGGCGTAGCTGTTGGTAATGATGTCGGCCGTGTGGTTGTAGATGGCGGTCGTCAGGGCGATCGTGAGGGACTCGTTGCAGTCCTCCGAGCCGATATAGACGATGTCCGCGCCGGGGGCAGACCCGTGCACCGCGGCCAGATCGAGCGATTCCTCGCCCCACCAGCCATAGGGGCCGCAACTGGCGCTGGGGCTCACGCCGTAGATGCCACTGGGGATGATCTCCTGGAACCGCGATGTGGTGAGCTTGGGCAAGCCATGCTTGGCCGCGTAGGAATCACCGTCCGCCCGCAGGGTGGGCGAGGCATAGGCATCGACGATGGCCACGGTAATGCCCGTGCCGTCGTAGCTGACCTTGTTGATGCCGTAGGCGGCCTGGATCTGCTGCGGCGTGTAGCCGCACGTGGTCCACGGCAGGGTCTTGGCGAAGGGACTGACGCTGGTGCTCAGTGTCGCCTCCAGATCGCCGTAATAGCTATCGCAATACAGCGGCTGCTGGTTGTCGGCGATCGGCGGCGGGGTGATCGCCGGGCGTGCGGCGGCCGGCGCGGCCATGGCCGCAGCCAGGCTGGCGGGTGCGGTGCGCGTCTGGGGGAAGCGGGTGCGGTTCATCGGGTGGCGCAGCAGGCCGGTCTCGCTGAGGCCGCCGATGGACAGCACGCGGCCGGAGAGCGCGGCCGGGATGGAGGGCGCCTCGTCATTGGCCATCATCGTCAAGCCCTTATAGGCATAGAGCTTCTCGGAGATGCGGAAGGCGGCATTGATCTGCGCGACCGTGGCGCGGGCACTGATGAGAAAGCCGCCCGGACCGGTGGTGATCTTGGTCATCCCCGCAGATTGCAGCAGGCTGCGCACCGCGGCGACGTCGGCGGCATCTGGCGCGAAACGCGCCTGGAAGGCGGCCGGGGTGAGATATTTGCCATAGCTGGGGCTGGTGGGCTTGGATACGTCGGCCACAAATTGCCTCAGCGTGGGCAGATCCCGCGGCGCCATATAGACGGCGATGATGGCTTTGGCCTCGGGGCCGGCGGTGCCCAGTTTCGTAGCCTTGGCAACCCAGGGGGCGACGTTGTCCGGCACGGTAACGGTAGCGGCCGCATAAGCGGGGGCGCCGGCAGCCGCGCCCATCAGCATGCTGGCGCAGAGAAGGCAGTTTCTCAGCATTGGTTGCAAAGGAGCTCTCCGTCATTGAGGGATGATGTAAAAGCGGCTACCGGCAGCACGCCAGGACCGCAAGTGTTGTGCAATGGCGGTTGAGAATGTGTTTGTGGCCCCGCGAACGCGGTGCCTGGGCTGACTGGCCAGCCCAGTGGAAATAGCTTTTGGTCCACGACGCGACTTTCAAAAACCGTCGGCGGAACGCTAGTGGCGGTTTGATCAGTAGGCAAGCCGTTTGCCAAGACCAATGGAAAAAAGTTTCGGGGCAAATGTCATCGGATATTGCGCATGGCGAGGCTGCCCGCAACCCGAAGTGGTAAAGTTACCAGAAATTAGCACAGTCTCCTGAGCCGGAGAAGAGACGGAAAGAATGTTTTTTGAGAAAAAGAACCAAAAACTTTTGATCATTTGTGCACGCTGCCGGCTAGCCTCGCGCCACGTGTCAAGAGTCTTTTTCTTCTTTTCTTCAGAAAAGAACACCTTTCTTACTTATATCCCGGCAATCACCCTGTGATCACCTTCGGTGCCAGATCCAGCTTCAGCGACAACTCTTTCAGGCGCGCGCTCGGCACTTCGGCGGGTGCGCCCATCAGCAGATCCTCGCCCTGCTGGTTGAGCGGAAAGAGGATCACCTCGCGGATGTTGGGCTCTTCGGCGAGCAACATGACCATGCGGTCGATCCCCGGCGCGGAGCCACCATGCGGCGGCGCACCAAAACGGAAGGCGCTGAGCATGCCGCCGAAGCGCGCTTCCACATCCTGCTTGCTGTAACCGGCAATGCCGAAGGCGTGGATCATGATCTCCGGCCGATGGTTGCGGATGGCGCCGGAGGAGAGCTCGATGCCGTTACAGACGATATCGTATTGGTAGGCCTTGATGGTGAGAGGATCTTGAGTCTGCAACGCCTCCATGCCGCCCTGCGGCATGCTGAAGGGATTGTGCGAGAAGTCGATCTGGCCGGTTTCCTCGTTCAGTTCGTACATCGGGAAATCCACGACCCAGCAGAATCGGAAAGCATTCTTCTCGTATAGGTCGAGTTCCTGGCCAATTCGGTTGCGCACCACGCCGGCGAATTTCTGCGCCGCCTCGCGCGGGCCGGCGGCGAAGAACACCGCATCGCCGGCGGCCAGGCCGCAGGCCGCGCGGATCGCATCCAGCCTTTCGGGCTCCAGGTTCTTCGCGATCGGGCCGCGGGCGCCATCGGCCTCATAGATGATGTAGCCCAGGCCCCCCGCACCTTCGGCGCGCGCCCAGTCGTTCAGCTTGTCGAAGAAGCCGCGCGGGCGGGTGCCCGCGCCGGGGGCGGGGATGGCGCGCACGATGCCGCCGCTGGCTGCGATCTTGGCGAACAGGCCGAATCCGCTGCCGGCGAAATGGGTCGTCACATCGGTGATCTTCAGCGGGTTGCGCAGGTCCGGCTTGTCGGAGCCGTATTCGAGCAACGCTGTATCGTACGCGATGCGGCGGAAAGGTGCGCTATCCACCGCGCGGCCCTGCGCGAATTCCTCGAACAGGCCGCCGATGACGGGCTCGATCGTGGCGAACACGTCTTCCTGCGTCACATAGCTCATCTCGAAATCGAGCTGGTAGAATTCGCCGGGTGAACGGTCGGCGCGGCTGGCTTCGTCGCGGAAGCACGGGGCGATCTGGAAGTAGCGGTCGAATCCTGCCACCATCAGCAACTGCTTGAACTGTTGCGGCGCCTGCGGCAGCGCATAGAACTTGCCGGGATGCATGCGGGCGGGCACCAGGAAATCGCGCGCGCCTTCGGGGCTGCTGGCGGTCAGGATGGGGGTTTGAAACTCCGTGAAACCCTGATCGAGCATGCGGCGGCGCAGCGAGGCAATCACGTGCGCGCGCAGCATCATGTTGCGGTGCACGCGGTCGCGCCGCAGATCGATATAGCGGTAGGTGAGGCGTGTCTCATCGGAATAGGCCTCGTTGCCGGCCACCTGCAGGGGCAGAATGTCGGCGGTGGACTGAACTGCGATGTCGCGGGCAAAAACTTCGATGTCGCCGGTGGGCAGTTTGGGGTTGGTGGTACCGGGCTGGCGGGCCACCACCTCGCCGGTGACGGTGATCACGCTCTCCACGCGGATGGTTTCCGCCACCGGCAGGGCCGGCGAGCCGGCAGGAAAGACGATCTGGGTGAGGCCGTAATGGTCGCGCAGGTCGATGAAAAGCAGCCCGCCATGGTCGCGTTTGCTGTGCACCCAGCCGGAGAGGCGGGCGGTTGTGCCGGCGTCCGGTGCGCGCAGGGCGCCGCAGGTATGGGTCCGGTAGGGATGCATGGCAGCCTCGTAGGTTGGTCTTGGTGCCTCTTAAACAGATGAAGGGCCATCGGGGGAAGGCCTGCCCGGCGGCAGAGTGTTCCCGGCCTGTGCCGATATGCCGATCGCGCTAGCGCAAGTCCGGGGCTATTTCCGCCGCCGCCCGCCCGGTGTAGTAACATCTTCATGCCCCGCTCTTCGCGCGAGTCCTTCGCGCCCCCAGTCCTGGTGACCCAAACCGACGCCCTGGCTGCCCTGTGCGAGCGATTGTCGGCAGAGACCTATGTGACGATCGACACCGAGTTCATGCGGGAGCGCACCTACTGGCCGGAGCTGTGTGTGGTGCAGCTTGGCGGGCGGGCGGATGTGGCGGTGATCGATGCGCTGGCGCCGGGCATAGACCTGGCCCCTTTGGGCGGCCTGCTGGCCGATACCAGGGTTGTCAAAGTGTTCCATGCCGCCCGCCAGGATGTGGAGATTTTCCTGCAGTTGTTCGGTGCCGTGCCGGTGCCGCTGTTCGACACCCAAGTGGCGGCGATGGTGGCCGGGTTCGGCGATCAGGTGGGCTATGACAGCCTGGTGGCCGGGCTCGCCGGCGGGCAGATCGACAAGGCGCACCGGTTTTCCGATTGGTCGGCCCGGCCGCTGAGCCCTGCCCAGGTGGCCTATGCGGCGGCGGACGTGACGCATCTGCGCACCGTGTATGAGCGGCTGACGGCGCGGCTGGAGCGGGAAGGGCGGACGACCTGGGTCGCCGAGGAGCTCGCGGCCCTGGCCGAGCCCGCGACCTATCGCCCCGATCCGGAGACGATATGGGAGCGGCTGCGTCCGCGCACCACTAACCGGCGTATGCTGGGGCTGCTGCGCGCGATTGCGGCGTGGCGGGAGCGCGAGGCCCAGCGCATCAATATTCCGCGCCAGCGTCTGATCCGCGACGAGAGCCTGCTGGAGATCGCGGCGACGGCACCCGAGAGCATCGAGAGCCTCGGCCGGGTGCGCGGTATTTCGCGCGGTTTCGCCGAGGGGACCACGGGGCAGGCGCTGCTGGCCGCGATCGGGGAGGCGGCCGCCCTGCCGGAGGATGCCCTACCCGAGGCGCGTGCGGCGCGGGAGGGCGCGCGGCCGTCGCCGGCGCTGGTGGCGCTGCTGAAGGTGCTGCTGGCGGAAAAAGCCGAGGCGCACGACGTGGCACCCAAGCTGCTGGCGAGTTCGGAGGACATCGACCGCCTGGCCTGCGAGGACGAGCCCGACATCGCCGCCCTGCACGGCTGGCGCCTGGGCGTGTTCGGCGAGGACGCCCTGGCCCTGAAGCAGGGCCGCATCGCGCTCGGCGTCAACGGCAAGCGTATCAAGTTGATACGGACGCAATAAGTAAAAGTTCTTTGCTTCTTTCTTTCAAGAAAGAAGATTCTTCTTTTTCTGAATACAAATAAGCAATTATGCTGGCGTCGCGTTGGGCCAGCTCGGTGGCTGGGGTGCCGTGTTCCAGCTTACACCGAAGCCGTCCATTACCCGGGGCTGAACCGCACCGCCACCGGCCTGGCGCCCTCGAAGGCCGCGACAACGTCGCCGCCGGCCGGGACCGGTGTCTTGCCGGTCCAGGAGCCGCAGGTGACGATCTGGCCGGCCCGCAGGCCGCCCGCCCAGGCGCTTCCGGTGTTGGCCAGCCATACCATCAGGCGGACCATGTCGCCGGCGGGGTTGCCGGTGCGGGTGATGGTGGGGCCGCCGGCAATCGTCTGGGTGATGCCCAGGCTGGGGAAGTCGATCGACTGCCAGCCGGCGACGGGCGCGCCAATCACATAGGCGCCGGTCTGGATGAAATCGGCCAGCAGGCAGAGCGCGCCTACGCTATCGGGTGCTGCGAAGCGCGATTGCAGGATTTCGATGCCGGGATGGCAGCTCTCGATCGCGGCCACAATGTCGGCGCCCGTGTAGGGCGCCTCCCGCGGCGGCAGGTCATGCGCGAGGCGGAAGCAGATTTCCGACTCAACTTCGCGTTGGGTGAACTGGGCCGAATCAAAATCATGCGGTGCGGCGAAGAGGCCGGAGGCCGGCATGGGCGCGCAATTGGCCGGGGCATCGGGGCCGGGTGCGCCGACTTTCCAGCCGCCGATCGGGCCGAGCTCGGCCATCACCAGGGCCTGGATGCGGTATGCCTGGGCTTCGTCCGCGATCGCAGTGGCGGCGATGGAAGGGGCGCCGCGATGCGCGGCAAGCAAGGCGAGGGCGATGTCGTGGTCGGTCATGGCGGGCTCCGATGGTGCTGCGAACCGATATGCCGGCGTGCGGCCACGACGCCAATCCCGCCATGCGAACATTGCACTGCACAATCGCCGGTGGAGGCTGTTTGCTTTTGTATCCTTCATGCCCGACAAGGCAGCCCCATGCAGCTCTTTACCGACTGGGCACAGGTGCCCCATGCGGCCCGGGGCGCCACCGTGGCGCTGGGCAATTTCGATGGCCTGCATCTGGGCCACGCCCATCTCATTCGCACCGCCCATGCCGCACGGCCCGATCTTCCATTGGCCGTGCTGACCTTTGAGCCACACCCGCGCGAGCTGTTCCGGCCCGATGATCCGCCCTTCCGCCTGTCGCTTTCGGCCGAGCGGCTGGAGGCATTGGCGGCGCTGGGGGTGAAGATCGTCTACGAGCTGCCCTTCACCGAGGCGTTCTCCACCCTGCCGGCCGAGCGCTTCATTGCCGATGTGCTGGCCGGCGGCATTGGTGCGGCGCATCTGGCCTGCGGCCCGGATTTCGCGTTTGGGCACCGCCGCGGCGGCGGCGCGGCGCTGCTCGGCCAGCGGGCGGAGGCGCTCGGCATGGGGCTGACGATCGTGCCGCCACTGACCGATGCGCAGGGGCCGCTCTCCTCCACCCGAATCCGCCGCGCGCTACAGGACGGCTACCCGGAGCGCGCGACGGCGGAGCTGGGCCGCCCGTGGGCGATCCGCGGCGAGGTGGTGCATGGCGACAAGCGCGGCCGCACGATCGGGTTTCCCACCGCCAATGTGCTGCTGGGGCGGCACCTGGAACCGGCGCGCGGCGTGTATGCGGCCATGGTGCGCCTGCCGGACGGCGGCACGTTCCGTGGGGTGGCCAATATCGGCCGGCGCCCGACGGTGGCCGAAGGGGTGCAAAGCCGGCTGGAGGTTCACCTGTTCGATTACGCGGGCGATCTCTACGGCCAGCAGATTTCCGTCGCCCTGCACGCCTATTTGCGTGCCGAGACGAAATTCCCCAGTTTCGCCGCTCTGCGAACCCAGATCGCCCTCGATGCCACGACCGCGCGGGCGATGCTGGACGACGTTCCCACGCGTGATGCGAGTTAGATGATGAACGAACGCGATTACCGCGACACGGTATTTCTGCCCAGCACGCCGTTCCCTATGCGCGGCGACCTGCCCAAGCGCGAGCCGGCCATTCTGGCGCGCTGGCAGGCGATGGGGCTGGCGGAGAGGCTCCGCGAACAGAGCCAGGGCCGGGAAAAATTCATCCTGCATGACGGGCCGCCTTACGCGAACGGCAATATCCATATCGGCCATGCGCTGAACAAGATCCTGAAGGATGTGATCAACCGCGCCCGCCAGATGGCGGGGTATGACGCGTATTACGTGCCGGGCTGGGATTGCCACGGGCTGCCGATCGAATGGCGCATCGAGGAGGAGTATCGCAAATCCGGGCGCGACAAGGATGCGGTGCCGATCCTGCAATTCCGCGCCGAATGCCGCGCGTATGCGGAAAAATGGCTGGCCATCCAGGCCGAGGAATTCAAGCGCCTTGGCATCAACGGCGATTGGGAGAACCGTTACGCGACGATGGATTTCGCCGCTGAGTCGGCGATCGTGGCGGAGATCGGGCGTTTCGTGATGAACGGCGCGCTGTATCGGGGCTTACGCCCGGTGATGTGGAGCGTGGTGGAAAAAACCGCGCTGGCGGAAGCCGAGGTGGAATATGCCGATCATACGAGCACGACGATCTGGGTGCGGTTCCCGATCATCAGCCATTTGACTTCATATGATAGAAGAAGCGAGCCGGATCATCTGCTCGGGGCGTCGGTCGTCATTTGGACGACTACGCCGTGGACCATACCAGGCAATCGGGCGGTAGCTTTCGGTCCGGCCATACAGTACGCGCTGATCCGGGTTGACGATGTCTCAGATGGCAGCTTGGCGCAGCGCGGTGAACGTTTGTTGGTCGCAATGGAGCGGCTGGAGACCTTTCTGACGGATGCGGGCATCAATCTACATCACGTGCTGAGTGTGTTCGGTGGTGATGAGTTGGTCGGCGTTGCATGCAAGCACCCATTGAACGGGCAAGGTTACGACTTCAAAGTACCTTTGCTGGCTGGTGATTTCGTAACCACCGACCAGGGCACCGGCTTCGTCCATATGGCGCCCGGGCATGGCGAAGACGATTTCGCGCTCTGCAAAGCCAACCACATCGATCCTCCGGAAATAGTCGCCGATGACGGCACCTATTATCCGTGGGTCCCGCTGTTCGCCGGCGTACACGTGTTCCGGGCCGCCGAACCCGTCTGCAAGGCGCTGATCGAAGCGGGTGCGCTGGTCAAGAAAGGTAGCATCACCCATTCCTATCCCCATTCCTGGCGCAGCAAGGCACCGCTGATTTTCCGCGCCACGCCGCAATGGTTCATCCGCATGGATGGCCCCGAACGCATACGCGCGCGCGCGCTGGAGGCAATTGCGCAAACCGATTTCGTGCCGGAAGCCGGGCGCACGCGGCTGGCCAGCATGGTGGCCAACCGGCCGGATTGGTGCATCAGCCGCCAGCGCGCCTGGGGCGTGCCGATCGCCGTGTTCGTGGAAAAGCGCAACCGCGAGGTGCTGCGCGACCCCGATGTGATCGCCCGCATCACCGCCGCCTTCGCCAGTGAAGGGGCCGATGCCTGGTATGCCTCCCCGCCCGCGCGCTTCCTCGGTAATGCCTACGATCCGGAGGCTTACGAGCAGGTGCACGACATCGTGGACGTGTGGTTCGAGTCCGGGTCCACCCACGCCTTCACGCTGGAAGCGCGCGGCCTGCCCTGGCCCGCCGATTTGTATCTGGAAGGCTCGGACCAGCATCGCGGCTGGTTCCAATCCTCCCTGCTGGAAGGGGTGGGCACACGCGGCCGCGCGCCCTTCAAGGCCATCCTCACCCACGGCTTCACGCTCGATGAGCAGGGCCGCAAGATGAGCAAGTCGGTCGGCAATGTGGTGGCCCCCCAGAAGATCACCGATGAATACGGCGCCGATATCCTGCGCCTGTGGGTGATGAACGCCGATATCACCGAAGACCAGCGGATCGGTAAGGAGATCCTCAAGCAGCAGGCGGAGCTGTATCGCCGGCTGCGCAACACGCTGCGCTGGCTACTCGGCAGCCTGGACGGATTTTCCGAGGCTGAGCGTGTGCCCTACGGCGAGATGCCGGAACTGGAACGCTTCATCCTGCACCGGCTGAGCGTGCTGGATGCGCGCATCCGGCATGCGGTGCAAACCTATGACTGGACCGGCGTGTATCCGGACGTGCACGCCTTCTGCGCCGCCGATCTCTCGGCCTTCTATTTCGATATCCGCAAGGATGCCATCTACTGCGACCGGCCGGACGCGCCAGCCCGCCGTGCCGCGCGCACCGTGCTTGACCATCTGCATCGCTGCCTGGCCACCTGGCTCGCCCCGGTGCTGTGCTTCACCGCCGAGGAGGCCTGGACCGCGCGGTTCGGCGAAGATACCAGCGTGCATTTGCAGGATTTCCCGTCCATCCCGGCGGACTGGCATGATCCGGCGCTGGAGGCACGCTGGGCGCGCATCCGCGAGGTGCGGCGCGACATCACCACCGCCATCGAGGCACGGCGGGCGGCGGGCGATATCGGCGCCTCGCTGCAGGCCAGCGTGGAGATGGGCTGCGATGACGCGACCGCGTCGCTGCTGCCAGAGGCGGACTGGCAGGAACTGGCGATCGTCTCCGCGCTGCATATCGAGAGAGGCGCGGCGGGGATGAGCATCCGGGTGGATCGCGCCGCGGGGGAAAAATGCGCCCGCTGCTGGAAGGTGCTGCCGGAAGTGGGCAGCAACGCCGCGCATCCGGCACTCTGCCTGCGCTGCGCCGATGCGGTGCACAGCCTCCAGGCCGGCCGCGACGCATGACGCGTCAACCGGGGCGCATGGCGCTGGGCCTGGGCATGGCGGCGGCCGTGCTGGCGGCGGACCAGGCGAGCAAATACTGGATCCTTCAGGGCCTGGATTTGCCGGCAAAGGGCGATGTACCGGTGCTGCCGAAGCTGCTGGATTTTGCCATGGTCTATAATCACGGCGTCACCTTTGGGCTGCTTCAGGCCGGCACTTTCCGTGGCCAGCTGATCCTGGCGGCCATCGCGGTGGCCGTGGTCGTGGCCCTGCTCACCTGGCTGCGCCGTGCCGAGACGGCGATCACGGCTGCCGCCATCGGCGCCATCGCCGGCGGCGCCATCGGCAATGTGGTGGATCGGGCGCGGCTGGGGATGGTGGTGGATTTCGTGCATGTGCATTGGGGCGGGTTCGATCCCTTCCCCTTCGTGTTCAATCTTGGCGATTCCGCGATCGTGGTGGGGGTGGGGATTCTGCTGCTCGAAAGCGTCGTCCCGGCCCGCGCCCGCTTGCAGCCGCCGCCCCCCAAAGCGTAAGAAACCCGCCATGAGGTCCGCCATGTCCAGATTTTGCATCCCCCTTCTCGCCGTCACCACCCTGGCTCTCGCCGGATGCGGCGATGTGGAGCGCACCTTCGGCCTGACCCGCGATTCGCCGGACGAGTTCACCGTCGAAACACGTGCGCCGCTCTCCATGCCGCCGGAATATTCGCTGCGTGCCCCCACCCCAGGGGCGCCGCGCCCGCAGGAAGTTACCAGCCAGCAAGCCGCCGAGGCCGCCCTGGTGCCCGATACCGCCCTGGGCGGCCAGTCCCCTGCCGGGCCGATGACGCCTGGGCAGCAGGCGCTGGACGCGCAGGCGGGTCCAGCCGCCCCGGGCGATATCCGCAAGACCGTGGATGGCGAAGTCGGCAAGGACCATCCGGCCTACAGCCTCACCGACCGGCTGATGTTCTGGAAATCCAACCCCCCGCCCGGCACCGTGCTCGACCCGGTGAGGGAGAGCGAGCGCCTGCGCGAAAACGCGGCTCTGGGCCAGTCGCCCACGGCCGGCGATACGCCGATCATCCAAGACAAGCCGAAATCCAGCTTTCTGGGCGTGTTCTAAAGGCGCGCTGCGGGCGGCTGAAGAAGAAAGAGTTAAACCACGACGGCACGACGGCATGAAGGATTTCACGAAGAAGAGCGCCCTGCGGGGGCAAAATAACCGACGGAAGCACCTGACATTCTCACGTCTTCTTCGTGCAACCTTCGTGTCTTCGTGTCTTCGTGGTTGAATTCTCCGGTTACCGGGTTCCTCGCGGCGCCGCGGCCCACGCAACGATGGCCGCCATCGCAGACAAGGCCTGATGCTATGCTTTCGGCGAGGATTCCGCTCTAGGATTACCACGCCATGAGCGTTGCCCCCCGAGTCGATCCCCCACCTCACGTGATCCGGCCCCTGCCGGAAACGCTGGTGAACCGTATCGCCGCCGGCGAGGTGATCGAGCGGCCGGCGGCGGCGGTGAAGGAGCTGGTGGAAAACGCCCTGGATGCGGGTGCCACCCGCATCGCGGTGGCGCTCACCGGCGGCGGCATCGAGCGTATCGAGGTGGTCGACGATGGCACCGGCATGGCCCCCGCCTGCCTGGCGCTGGCGGTGCAGCGCCATTGCACCTCCAAACTGCCGGATGGGGATCTGGTCAACATTGCCACCCTCGGCTTCCGGGGCGAGGCGCTGCCCAGCATCGGCGCGGCGGCGCGCCTGGCCATCATCTCCCGCCCGCCGGGTGCCGCGTGCGCACACCGCATCTCGGTGGCCGGCGGCGTGGTGGAAAAGATCGCCCCCTCGCCCGGCGCGCCCGGCACGCGGGTCAGCGTGGAGGACCTGTTTTTCGCCACCCCCGCGCGCCGCAAATTTCTCAAATCCCCGCGCAGCGAGGCGGAGCACGCCGAGGGCGCCTGCCGCCGCCTGGCGCTGGCCGCGCCGCAGGTCGCCTTCCGGCTCACTGTGGAAGGCCGCACCGTGTTCGACCTGCCGGCGCAGGATCGCGCCGCCCGCGTCGCCGCCCTGCTCGGGCCGGACGCCGCCGCCGCGATGATCCCCGTGGAGGCGGCGCGCGGGGAGATGACCCTCTCCGGCTTCATCTGCGCGCCGATGGTCAGCCGGGCCACGGCGGGCACCCAGTCCCTGGTGGTCAATGGCCGTCCGGTCACCGATCCGGTGCTGCGCACGGCGGTGCGGGTGGCCTATCGCGACGTGATCGCCGCCGGGCGCTTCCCGGTGGTGGCGCTCTGGCTGGATGTGCCGGCCGATGGCCTGGACGTGAACGTGCACCCGGCCAAGACCGAGGTACGTTTCCGTGCCGCCGACGACGTGCGTGGCCTGGTGATCGGCAGCCTGCAGCGCGCGCTGGCGGGCGGCGCTGGTACAGCCTCGCCGCGCCCGCTTATCCGGCCGTCGTTGCAGCTGGTATCCCAGGGTGCGCGCTCGCCCTGGCCGCAACCCGGCCAGCCGCGCTTTGCCGGGCTGGCCGAGGCACAGCTTGGCTTTCCCGCCCCGCCGCCCTCGGTGCGGGATTTCGCCGGCGCGGCCCCCGCGCCTGCCGATCGGGCCGGCCATCCGCTGGGTGCCGCCCTGGCGCAGGTGCTGGACACCTATATCGTGGCCACCACCGACGATCAGGCGGTGATCCTGGTGGACCAGCACGCCGCCCATGAGCGGCTGACGCATGAGGCCTTGCGTAGCCAGTTGCTCGAAGATGGCGTGCGCAGCCAGCCATTGTTGCTGCCCGCCGTGGTGGATCTGCCCTCCGGCCACGCCGCCTGCCTGGCCGATGCCGCCGCCGATCTCGCCCGGCTGGGCCTGGAGCTGGAGCCATTCGGCCCCGGCGCGGTGCTGGTGCGTGCGCTGCCTGCCGTACTAGGGCCTGCCGACCCGCAGGCGCTGATCCGCGACATCGCCGAGGAGCTCGCCGCCTGCGGCCAGAGCGTGGCCCTGCCCGACCGGTTGGATTCGGTGGTCGCCCGCATGGCCTGCCACGGCAGCATCCGCGCCGGCCGCCGGATGAACCTGGCGGAAATGGATGCGCTGCTGCGCCAGATGGAGGCGACACCGCGCGCCGCCACGTGCAGCCATGGGCGGCCGACTTTTATTAAGCTCACTCGCGCCGAGATCGAGCGGTTGTTTGGCCGGCGTTAGGCGGGGAATGCTGCGGGACACCACGCCTAGCCCGCCTTGCCCGCGCGTTCGTCCGCTTCTCGATGTGGCAGTCCAGACCGAGCGCTTCCAGCACAGCCAGGGTTTTGCCAAGCTGCACCGTCGGCTTGCCCGCCTCCAGCTCGACCACGAACCGGATACCGACACCGGATGCCGCCGCCAGCTCCGCCTGCGATTCCCCTCAGGCAAGTCGGTAGGGAAAAAGCGACAGCAAATGACACTGCTTGAGCGCATCGAGGGATGATTGGCCGAGCTGAACCAGCCGCCGTTTGCTCGACGCGTCAGCTTCGCGCTGGCGATGGTGCGGGAATTGCAACGTCGGCGCCGGCAGGCGGCAGCCGCGGCGCGCGGCCGGTTTAAGCTCCCCCCCGTGCACCACAACATCCCCGCCCGCGACCCCTCCATCGATCTCATCCCCCCCGTGATTGATGGCTTGCGCATTCCCGCGCGGTTCGTCGCCTCCGTCACCCTGGAGCGCGATCAGGAGAATTGCCTGCGCGTCGCCGGCTTCACGCCCTGGGCGGGACGCCTGCCCGCCCCACAGCGTTTCACCGCCTTCATCCGCGATGGCGGGGTGTGGCACTATTTTCATTTCATGGAGGCCGTGATCTGGCTGCTGGCGCTGCGGCGCCGCTATTTGCCGGGCGCCGTGCTGGAGCGTGTGGTGTTTGCCTATCCCTGGAACAACCACACCCAGAACAACGTGCAAAAACACCTGCTGTGGACTTTGGTGCCGGGTCTGCCGATCGTCGATTCCGGCTGCGTGATCCCGATGGAATTCACCCGCGTGCTGGTGATCGATCGCGAATGGCAGCAGACCAACATCAACAAATATCTCGAGTCGAGCCTCGGCTTCGCCGCCCCCGCGGTGCGGGACATGAGCGCGCGGGTGCGCCGCGTGGTGCGCGCCCAAATGGACGTCAATTCCGGGGGCGCCGCGCGCATCCTGTATGTGCGGCGCCCCCCGCCGCGCTGCCTGGTGGCGGAGGCCGAAGCCGAGCTGCTGCGCGTGCTCGCGCGGTTCGGCGAGGTCATGATCTGCGATTTCGCCGCCGTGCCCTGGGCACAGCAGGTGCGCCTGGCCGCGGCGCATGATGTGATGGTGGGCGTGCATGGCAACGGCCTGACCAACGCCCTGTGGATGCGGCCGGGCAGCCTGCTGCTGGAACTGTTTCCCGATGGCGTCCGGCATTACGACTATCAGCTCTTCGCCGAACTGGCCGGCCTCGCCTATGCCGGCTTTTCGGGCGACCGCGTCTTCGCCGCCTTCAGCCGCGATGGCGACGCCCATGGNNTTGGCGAGGTGAAGGAAGGCGTTCTTTTTTGAAAAAAAGAACCAAAAAACTTTTGCCGTGCTGTCGCGCCGTCACCGGCAGCGTGCCCAACAGGTAAAAGTTTTTTGCTTCTTTTTTTCAAAAAAAAGAAGACCCTTCCTTCTCAAATCGCCGCCACCTCCCCTGCGATCGCCTCCCCCGCCGCCAGGCAGACATCCTCCCGATACGGGCCCGCCACCAGTTGCACCCCCCCGGCTGGCGTGGTCACGGCCAACGCCGGCATGCCGATCAGCGGCAGGCCGATCTGGGTGAGCTGCGCTTCGGCAATCCGGTGGAACGCATCCAGGCCCCCCAGATCCGCATTCGCGGGGAAGGGCAGGGTTGCGGAGACCGGCAGCAGAAGCAGCGGGGTCTCAGCCAGAAACATCTGCCATGCCCGCCGCAGTGTGGCGCGCCGTGCCAGCGCCTCGGCCACCGCATCCGGCGGCAGGGTGGCCGCGATCTCCCGCGCCGCCTCCAGCACCGCGAGCGCGCCGGGGTCTGCCTCGCGCTGCACGGCGGCCTCGAAGGCTGCGAACCCGTCACCCAGCCACAGGCGCATTTGCAGCGTGGCGGCCTCACGCAGCGGCGGGATGGTCTCCACCTCCTCCACCTCCCAGCCCGCATCGCGCAAGCCCATGGCGCCGGCCAGCAAAGCGGCCTCCACCTCCGGCACGATGGCCAGCCCATCCGGGCGCAGGCAGAGCTTCGCGCGCTTGCGGTACGGCGCGCCCTCCAGCGGCGCGGGCACATACCAGGGATCGCGCGGGTCGGGCGCGCAGAGTGCTGCCAGGCCAGCGCGCAAATCGGCGATGCTGCGGGCGATCGGGCCGGAGACGGCCATCAACTGGGCACCGATCCGCCGCTCCGGCATGGTGGCGTTGAAGGCGGCGATGCGGCCGAGCGTGGGGCGTAGGCCATGCACGCCGCAGGCATAGGCGGGGTAGCGGATCGAGCCGGCGATATCGGTGCCATGCGCGATATGACCGATCCCCCGCGCAACCGCAGCCGCGGCACCGCCGGAGGAACCACCCGGCGTCAGCGCCGGGTCGATCGGGTTGCGCGTGGCGCCATACAGCGTGTTTTCCGTGAACCAGCGCAGCGAGAACGCCGGCGTGTTGGTGCGCCCCAGGATCACCGCCCCGGAGCGGCGGAAATTATCCACCACCGGGTTGTTGCTGGTCGCGATCCGCTCGGCGTTGAACCGCACGCCCTCGGTATTGGCGTGGCCAATCTGATCGGTGTTCACCTTGATGGTGACGGGCACGCCGGCCAGCGGCCCCGGATCATCCCCGCGCGCCAGCGCCGCGTCGATGGCTTCGGCCTCCGCCAGCACCTCCTCCGGCCGATGCGCGACCACCGCGTTGATGGCGGGGTTCGCCTCATCCAGCCGGGCCAGCGCGGCCGTTGCGGCGTCGACCGCGGAGAGGCGGCGCGCGGCAATGGCGGCGGCAAGGCCGGCGGCTGTCATCTGCCAGATCTCGGTCATGCTGGGGTCCAGGCTGTACGGCACGATAATGGCTTGGCATGTGCGGAGCGGCAACACGGGCACCCACCCGCACCCGCATGGGGGAAAAATGCATAGACGTCGGTTTACCTCTCTGGCGGCGGCATCCGCGGCGGTCCTGCCGCTGGCACGCCGGGCACGGGCGGCCGATACGCTCAAGGTGGGTTTCATCTATGTCGGGCCGGTGGGCGATTTCGGCTGGTCCTACCAGCACGATGTCGCGCGCCAGGCGGCCGAAGCGCATTTCGCCGGGCGCGTCACCACCACCAAGGTGGAAAGCGTGCCCGAGGGGCCGGATGCGGAAAAAGTGCTCGATGAGCTGGCAAATACCGGCCACGGGCTGATCTTCACCACCTCGTTCGGCTACATGAACGCCACCATCAGGGCGGCGCGGCGGCATCCGGATGTGTATTTCGAGCACGCAACGGGCTACAAGCGGGCGAAAAACGTCTCCACCTACAATATCCGTTTCTATGAGGCGCGTTATGTGGAGGGCGTGATCGCCGCCCGCATCAGCAAAACCGGGCTCGCCGGCTATGTCGGCGCGCTGCCGGTGCCCGAAGTGGTGCAGGGCATCAATGCCTATCTGTTAGGCATGCGCTCCGTAAACCCCAGCGCGCGGGTAAAATTCATCATGGTGGATTCCTGGTACGAGCCGCCCAAGGAGGGTGATGCGGCGCGCGCGATGATCGACCAGGGCTGCGATGTGATCGCCCAGCACACGGATTCGCCGGCCGCCTTGCAGGCCGCCGCCAGCCGCGGCGCCCATGCCTTTGGCGAGGCGACCGACATGATCAAGTTCGCACCCAAAACGGCACTCACCGCCGGGCTGGATACCTGGGCGCCCTACTATATCAAGCGAATCGGCGACGTATTGGCCGGCACCTGGACCAGCACGGATGTTTGGGGAGGATTCAACACCGGCATGCTCAGCATGGCGCCCTTCACCAACATGCCGGCCGATGTCGCAGCCCAGGCGCAAGCCACGATCGACGCGATCTCCGCCGGCAAGACGCGCGTCTTCGCCGGCCCGATCACCGATCAGGCCGGCACCTTGCGCGTGCCCGCGGGCCAGGTGCTCGACGATGCCTCCCTGCTGAGCCTGCAATGGCTCGCGAGCGGCGTCGATGGCACCCTGGCCTAAATGAATAAAAGTCTTTTGCTTCTTTTCTTCAGAAAAGAAGACTTCTTTCTTGAAAGAAAGAAGCAAAGAACTTTTGTCCGTTCGGGTGTCGGATGCTGCTGAAACTCACCGACATTACCAAAGCCTATCCGGGCTGCGTGGCCAACGATCACGTCTCGCTCGAAATAGCCTCCGGCGAGATCCACGCGCTGCTGGGCGAGAACGGCGCGGGGAAAAGCACGCTGGTCAAGATCATCTATGGCGTAGTGCGGCCCGATGAGGGGCAGATCACCTGGCAGGACAACCGGGTGACCATCGGCTCGCCACGCGCCGCGCAGCGCCTGGGCATCGGCATGGTGTTCCAGCATTTCTCGCTGTTCGAGGCGCTGACCGTGGAGGAAAACATCGCGCTGGGGCTGGCCGATGCCGCAGCGCGCGAAGGGTTGCGGGAAAAGATCATCCGCGTCTCCGCGCAATATGGCCTGGCGTTGGATCCCGCGCGCGTGGTGCACGATCTGTCGGTGGGCGAACGCCAGCGTATCGAGATCGTGCGCTGCCTGCTCAGCGAGCCGAAATTGCTGATCATGGACGAACCCACCTCGGTGCTCACGCCGCAGGAAGCAACACAGCTGTTCCACACCTTGCGCCGCCTGGCCGCCGAAGGCTGCGCCATCCTTTATATCAGCCACAAGCTGGAGGAGGTGCGCGCCCTGTGCGGTGCCGCCACCATCATGCGGCTGGGCCGCGTGGTGGGGCACTGCCGGCCGGCGGAACAAACCGTCAAGCAACTGGCGGAGATGATGATCAACGCCGAACTGAAGTCGCCCGCGCGCGGTGCGGCCCAAGCTGGCAACGGCCCGCCCCGGCTGACCCTGGCCGCGCTCAGCCTGCCGTCGCAAACACCGTTCGGCACCGATCTGAAGGATATCTCCGTGTCGGTTGCCGGCGGCGAAATCCTCGGCATCGCAGGCGTTGCCGGTAACGGCCAGAGCGAGCTGATGGAGGCGCTGTGCGGCGAGGTGCTGGCGCCGCGCGATGCCATTGCCATCGATGGCGCCGCTGCCGGCCGGATGCGCCCGCAGGCGCGGCGCGGCATGGGCGCCGGATTCGTGCCGGAGGAGCGCAACGGCCACGGCGCCGTGCCGGGCATGTCACTTGCGGAAAACGCGCTGCTCGCGGCCTCCCGCAGGCCCGGCCTGGTGCGGCGCGGCATGGTGAACGCCGCGAGGGTGCGTGATTTTGCGCAAGCGATCATCGCCCGCTTCGATGTGCGTACCACCGGGCCGGAAGCTGCCGCGCGCGCGCTCTCCGGCGGGAATTTACAAAAATTCCTGATCGGCCGAGAGGTTTTGCAGAACCCTGGGGTGCTGGTGATCAACCAGCCGACCTGGGGCGTAGATGCCGGCGCAGCAGCGTTCATTCACGCGTCCCTCATCGGTCTGGCGCGCGCGGGCGCGGCGGTGGTGGTGATCAGCCAGGATCTAGACGAGATCTTTGTGCTCGCCGACCGCATCGCCGTGCTCGCCGGCGGCCGCCTCTCCCAGCCGGTGGCGGCGGAAGCGGCAACGGTGGAATCGATCGGCCTGCTGATGGGGGGCACCAACGTGGCGGCGCATGCCTAGCCCGGGCTTCTTCAAAATCGAGAAGCGGGGCGGGGAATCGGCGTTCTGGCGGCTGGCCGCGCCGTTTCTGGCGGTGGTGCTCACGGCGCTGATCACCGGCCTGATCTTCGCGCTGATGGGCCGCCCGCCGGGGCGCACGGTGTGGGTGTTCCTGGTCTCGCCGCTATTGGCCAAAGGCGGCCTGGCCGCCTTGGCGGTCAAGGCCGCACCGCTCATCATGATGGGCGTGGGGCTCTCGCTCGCCTATCGCGCCAATGTCTGGAATATCGGCACGGAAGGCCAGTTCACCCTCGGCGCCATCTGCGGCGGCGGTGTGGCGCTGGCCCTGCCCGATGCGGGCAGCTGGGTGTTCGCGCTGATGGCGGTCTGCGGCGTGCTCGGCGGCATGGCCGGGGGCGCCCTGGTCGCAGTGTTGCGGGTAAAGTTCAACGCCAATGAAATCCTCACCAGCCTGATGCTGAGCTACGTGTTCCAGTATCTGCTGATCTATCTCGTCACTGGACCATGGCGCGATCCGCAGGGCTTCGGCTTTCCGCAGACGCCGCTGTTCTCCGATGCCGCGAGCGCGCCGAAACTGGGCGGGTCGGGCAATCTGCATCTGGGCGTGTTGCTGGCGCCGCTGCTGGCGGTGGCGCTGTGGATCATGCTGGAGAAATCCTTCCTGGGGTTTCAATTCCGGGTGCTGGGGCAGTCGCCGCGGGCGGCGCGCTTTGCCGGGTTTTCGGAGGCTTCGCTGGTCTGGATCGCCATGCTGGTCAGCGGCGGGCTCGCGGGCCTGGCGGGGTTGTTCGAGGTGGCCGGGCCGGTAGGGCAACTGACGACAAAGATTTCGCCCGGCTACGGGTTCGCCGCCATTATCGTGGCCTTTCTGGGCCGGTTGAACCCGCTGGGCGCGGTGGCAGCCGGGCTGCTGCTGGCGCTCTCTTTCCTCGGCGGCGATGCCGCACAGATCGAACTTGGGCTGCCACGCGCGGTCACGGGCATTTTCCAGGGTATTCTGCTGTTCACCCTGCTCGCCTGCGATGTTCTGCTGGCGCATCGGGTGGTATGGCGTCGGCAGCGTGTGGCATGAGGGGCGTCGCTTGCATCGCCGCCTGGCTTGTTGCGTCCGGCACGGCCCTGGCGTGCGATGGCAAAAGCTACAGCTTCACGATCGATGTCGGCAACATGGTCACGGGCGGCGGGCTGAGCGTGCGTCTGGACAAGGCGGATTTTATCGAGGAATCGCCGGACCGATATTTTATCTCGGTGCAGGATGCGGGCCAGGATCTGGCCGACCACAGCATTCTGCTGCGGCACGATAGCCTGAACATCAAGACCACATGCGGCATGGTCCAGATCAGCGTCGACCGCAAGAGCCTTTTGGGCAGCGACGGCCTGGTTGTGAAATGGAGCTACTTCTGACGGATGATCGGGGATCAAACGAACAAAAGTCTTTTNNAAAAAGACTTTTACCTGTTTGCTTGGTGATCTGATGCTCGTCAATTTTCTGATAGCCGTGCTGGTGGGAGCAACGCCGCTGTTGCTGGCGGCCACGGGCGAATTGGTGACCGAAAAGGCCGGCGTGCTGAACCTGGGCGTGGAAGGCATGATGCTGGCTGGCGCCATTGCGGCTTTTTCGGTGGCGCATGGCACGGGATGGACATCGCTGGGCTGCGTGTCGGCGGCGCTGGCCGGCGTGGCGCTGTCGCTGGTGTTTGCCGTGCTCACCCTCACCTTGCAGGCCAACCAGACCGCGACAGGACTGGCGCTGACGATTTTCGGGCGCGGCCTGAGCGCGCTGCTCGGCGCCGGCTACGTGGGCATCGCCGCGCCCGTTCTGCCGAAGCTGCACGTGTGGGGGTTATCGGATATTCCGCTTATTGGGCCAGTGATCTTTGGTCATGATGCGCTGGTGTACCTGGCGCTCGCGGCACTGGCCGGCGTCGCCTGGGGGATCAGGCGCACGCAACTGGGCCTGGTGCTGCGCGCGGTCGGCGATAGCCACGATGCGGCGCATGCGCTGGGGTATGATGTGGTGGCGATACGGTACGGTGCCGTGATGTTCGGGGGTGCGATGGCGGGGCTGGCCGGGGCATACATGTCGCTCGCCTATACGCCGCTCTGGGCGGAGGATCTTACGGCCGGGCGCGGCTGGGTCGCGGTGGCGCTGGTCACGTTCTCCGCCTGGCGGCCGCTATGGCTGCTGCTGGGGGCCTGGTTTTTCGGGGCGCTGATGTATCTCTCGCTGTTCGTGCAGGGCATGGGCGTGGCGGTGCCATCGGCGCTGCTGTCCGCGCTGCCCTATATCGGCACGATTGTGGTGCTGGTGCTCATCTCGCGCGATAGCCGCCTGATCCGCCTCAACCGCCCCGCCATGCTCGGCCGCCCCTTCCTTGCCTGAAACCACGCCGCGCGCCCTGCGCGGCCGGCTGCTCTCCTTCGGGCCCGGCGAGACGCATCTCTACGAACCCGACGGCGTGATCGTGATCGAGGCCGGAACCATTGCCGCGGTCGGACCATGGCAGGATACGGTTTTGCCGCCAGGTACGGTGGTGGAGGACCATGGCGCCAAGCTGATCATGCCGGGCTTCATCGATCCGCATATCCATTACCCGCAATGCCGGATGATCGCTTCCTACGGCGCCCAACTGATCGCGTGGCTGGACCGCTACACTTTTCCCGCCGAGCAGAAATTCGCCGATCCCGCCTATGCCGAATCCGAGGCCGCCTGGTTTCTCGATGAGCTGCTGCGGCAGGGCACCACCACGGCCTGCGTCTACTGCACCGTGCATCCTGAATCGGTGGAGGCGTTCTTCACCGAAAGCGAGCGCCGCGGCACCTGCATGATTGCCGGCAAGGTGATGATGGATCGCAACGCGCCCGCCGGATTATGCGATGACGCCGCCAGCGGGTTTACCCAGAGCGAGGCGTTGCTGCGGCGCTGGCACGGAAGGGGCCGCCAGCTTTACGCCATCACGCCGCGCTTCGCGATCACCAGCAGCCCCGCGCAACTTCAATCCGCCGGCGCGCTCGCGCGCGCCTATCCCGATGCCTATGTGCAGACGCACCTGGCCGAGAACCTCGCCGAGATCGCCGAGGTGCGCAGGCTGTATCCGGACGATGCGAGCTACACCGCGGTTTACGCCCGCGCGGGGCTGCTGGGGCCGCGCAGCCTGCTGGGGCATTGCATCCACCTCGGCGAGGACGAACTGACCCTGTTGCGAGAGAACAGCGCGGTTGCCGTGTTCTGCCCCACCTCCAACCTGTTCCTGGGATCCGGCCTGTTCGATTGGGCCAGGCTGGCGGGGGCGGGGGTGCGCGTCGGGCTGGCCACCGATGTGGGTGGCGGCACCAGCTATTCCATGCTGCGTACGGCGGCGGAGGCGTACAAGGTGCTGCAACTGCGCGGCCAGGCTTTGCCGGCGTTCGCCGCTTTCCGCGCCATCACGCGGGGCAATGCGGAGGCGCTGCGGCTGGAAGGGCGAATCGGCTCGCTGATTCCAGGCTACGATGCCGATCTCGTGGTGCTGGATACGGCGGCGACGCCGGCCATGCGGCATCGGCTGGAGGCGGTGGGCGACAGCCTGGCCGACGAGCTGTTCATGCTCATGACGATGGGGGATGATCGTGCGGTGGCGGCGACGTATGTTGCGGGTTGCCGCTGCTGAGGCCAGCACCGCTGAAGATAGGGGTCGAGAGCAGCAGGCGGCGAAGCCGTAACCCCTCCGCGTTCCCCGCTTGCGTGTTTTGCGTCGCCTGTTCGATGGTGACATCCGCGGACGAGGCCTCGCAGATCTCCACCGCCGCCGCAGGATCGGGGGCGAGATGCAGCGTGCCGGCGGCCGCCGGCGGGATCTTCAGCAGCAGGATGGCGGCGCACGCGCCTGCCAACCGGCGCCATGGGTGGTGCATGGTGCAATCTCCTTGTCAGTCGTCCGATCGGCAAAGTCCCGCGTGCAGTAGAGAGCCTATGCGCGCGGCCGACGTAAAAATGCGATGTGATTTGCAGGCTTATGCATGGCTGTCAGGCGGCACCGGGCCCCAGACACGCTCTCCCCAAGGTGAATGGGGCGGGGAAACTACATCCGTGTGCGGGCGGTTGAGGCAGGCATCGTCAACGCGAGGAGAATACGATGTCAGGCACTTTGACCGGACGCAAGATAGCCATTTTGGCGACTAACGGGTTCGAGCAGGTCGAGCTCACAGAGCCGCGCCGCGCGCTGAAGGAGGCGGGTGCCGAGGTGGTGGTCGTATCGCAGAAATCCGGCTCCATCCAGGGGATGAACCACGCCGACAAGGGCGATAGCATCACGGTGGATACCACGATCGCCGACGTGTCGGCCGACCAGTTCGATGGGCTGGTGCTGCCCGGGGGTGTGGCAAACCCCGATTATCTGCGGGTGGACAAGGCCGCCGTGGACTTCGTCCGACGCTTCGCGGCGAGCGGCAAGCCGATCGCGGCGATTTGCCACGGGCCATGGACGCTGATCGAGGCGGATGCGGTCCGCGGCAAGAAAATGACCTCCTGGCCCTCGCTGCAGACGGATCTGCGCAACGCCGGCGCCAATTGGGTGGATCAACCTGTCGTGCGCGACGGCAAGCTGGTCACCTCGCGTAAGCCCGATGACCTTGCGCTGTTCAACAGCACGGCGATTGAGATGTTTGCGGAGGGCGGGCGGAAGGCTGCGTAAGGAAGAAAAGACTCTTCTTTTTTGAAAAAAAGAAGCAAAAAACTTTTGGCACTTTGCGTGCGCTGCCGGCACGTCCGCGACAGCACAGTCAAAAGTCTTTTGCTTCTTTTCTTCAGAAAAGAAGACTTTTCTAACTATGTGCCGGCACCGTGACTTTCGTAAACGTCCCCAGCTCACAAATGCTGTGGAATGTATTCGTCTGAAACGTCATCAGATTGGAACAGATCGTGTCCGATCCGGGATCCGTGGGACTATAGGTGAATCCGCGGCTATCCAGCTTCAGGCCGTAGCACGGGAAGGGCAGGGTGTTCTTCCACACCGTATGGTCGCGCATGTAGAACAGGATGGTGCTGTCGTCGCTGATATGCGTGTGGTCGATATTATAGGCCGGGATGCATACGGGCGCGGCGTTGGCGTTTTCCACGCTACCCGGCTGGTGGGTGCAGGCGGTCACCAGCAATAAACCAAGCACGCAGCGCTTCATGGCACTCTCCACAGACATTCCCGCGGCCGGGGGATAGAAGGCCGGCGGGGGCATTGTCTAACCTCGCACGGGTTTGAACACACGTCTCGTCATGAAACCGAGCTTTTCATCGCCGGCGGTGGGCTGTATCCCCCGGGGTTGTTGTAACGCCCCGCTTTCAAAGACGGATTTTTCATGCTGGTTCCCGTGCGGCGTGCCTTGATTTCGGTCTCCGACAAGCGTGGTCTGGCCGAACTGGGGCAGGCCCTGGCGGCAATGGGGGTGGAGATTCTCTCCACAGGCGGCTCGGCACGGGCGCTGCGGCAGGCCGGCGTCGGCGTCACCGATGTCTCGGCGCATACGGGGTTTCCGGAAATTCTCGATGGCCGGGTCAAGACGCTGGTGCCACAGATCCATGGCGGCATCCTCGGGCGGCGGGACCTGGCCGAGCATGTGTCGCAGATGGCAGCACATGGCATCGCGCCGATCGACCTGGTGGCGGTCAATCTCTACCCGTTCGAGGCGACGGTCGCGGCAGGGGCGGAGGCCCCGGAATGCGTGGAGAATATCGATATCGGTGGCCCGGCGCTGATTCGCGCCGCCGCCAAGAATCACGATTTCGTCGCCGTGCTGACGGACCCCGACCAGTATGGGGCGCTGATCGGCGAGCTGCGCGACCACGGTGGCACGCGCCTCGCGCGGCGGCAGCACCTGGCGGCAGCGGCATATGCCTGCACGGCGGCCTATGATTCGGCCATCGCCGCCTGGTTCGCCGGGCAGCAGGGCGATTCGCTGCCGGATCGCATCACGGTGGCGGGGCGCCGCCGGCAGGCGCTGCGCTATGGCGAGAACCCCCACCAGCAGGCGGCGCTGTACGTGACGGATCCCCGCCCCGGGGTGGCGCATGCCACGCAGGTGCAGGGCCGCGAGCTTTCCTACAACAACATCAACGATACCGATGCGGCCTTCGAATGTGTGGCGGAATTCGCCGAACCCGCGGTGGTGATCGTCAAGCACGCCAATCCTTGCGGCGTGGCGGTGGCGGCTGATCTTGCGGCGGCCTGGGCGCTGGCGCTGCGCTGCGATCCGGTTTCCGCCTTCGGCGGCATCGTGGCGGTGAACCGCACGCTGGACAATGAAGCGGCCGAGGCCATGGCGCAGATTTTCACCGAGGTGATCGTGGCCCCGGATGCTTCGCCAGAGGCGCGGGAGATTCTCTCCCGCAAGAAGAATCTGCGGCTTCTGTTGACCGGCTCCATGCCGGACCCTGCGGCGACGGGGATGGGGTTGCGCAGCATTGCCGGCGGCCTGCTTGTCCAGAGTCGGGATACGGGGCGGATTGCCCGGGCCGATCTGGTGGTGGCCACGCGCCGCGCGCCCACGGAGGCGGAGATGTCCGACCTGCTCTTCGCCTTCACCGTGTGCAAGCATGTGAAGAGCAATGCGATCGTCTATGCCAAGGGAGGCGCCACGGTGGGCATTGGCGCGGGCCAGATGAGCCGGGTGGATTCCGCGCGGATCGCCGGCTGGAAAAGCGAGGCCGCCGCGCAAGCGGCGGGTTCGCCGGCGCCCCTCGCACAGGGCGCGGTGGTTGCCTCCGATGCGTTCTTTCCGTTCGCCGATGGGCTGGAGGCGGCCGTGGCAGCGGGCGCCACCGCGGTGATCCAGCCCGGCGGTTCGATGCGCGATGCGGAGGTGGTCGCTTCTGCCGACCGTGCGGGCATCGCCATGGTCATGACGGGGATGCGCCATTTCCGGCATTGAGCGTGTGGGCTGTGCTGAGAGGAAGAAAGGTCTTCTTTTCTGAAGAAAAGAAGCAAAAGACTTTTTACTGTGCTGTCGCGGACTCGCCGTCAGCGTACGCCAGGAATAAGAGTTTTTTGCTTCTTTTTTTCAAAAAAGAAGGCCTTCCTTTCTTGCGTTGAGCACGCGCACCGCCGCACACGCCGCCCCATACCCATTATCGATATTCACCAGCACAATCCCCGGCGCGCAGCTTGCGAGCATGGCGTGCAAAGCGGTGTGCCCGCCGGTGGCCACGCCATACCCCACCGAGGTGGGCACGCCGATCAGGATGCCGGGGATCAGGCCGCCCAGAACCGTGGGCAGGGCGGCATCCATGCCGGCGATGGCGATCACGATGGGGAAAAGGCGCAGTTCCTCCACGCGGGCGAGCAGGCGCCACAGACCGGCGACGCCGACATCGGCGATCTCGGTCGCGAGATGGCCATGGAAAGCCAGCGTGCGCAGGGCCTCGCGCGCGACGGGGATATCGGATGTGCCGGCGGTCACCACGGCGATAGGGGCGGCAGCGGCCGGCGGCGGCGGCCCGGCGATGGCGGTGCGGGAGAGCGGATCGTAGTCCAGCCTGTGCGCATGGGTCAGGGCGGCGTGCTGGGCCGGATCGAGCCGCGTCAGCAGCAGCGATTGCCCGGTGGCGAGAATGGCATCGATCTGGGCGGGAGATTTGCCGGCGCAGAAGATGGCTTCGGGCAGGCCGATCCGGGCGGCGCGCTGCAGATCGAGCTGAAAATCGGTCATGCGTGGAGAAACGCGCTGCCGGTGCGATAGGCGGCGAAGGAGATCTGCGTGTCGCCTCCACCGGTCGCCAGCTCGGAAATGCGGGCCGTAAGGGTTTCGCGATTGTGCGGGGTGAGCCGGGCAAGTGTTGGCGCGTCCAGTTCGATCACGATGCCGGCGCGGCGGATGCGGCAGCGGATGGTGGCGGGCGAGAGCGCGGCGGCGACGAGGTTTTCCATGGCGTGAACGAGGGCGAGGACTGGCCCCTCGATACGGATGCCGGTTTCNNGTATTGGTGCCGGAGAGGATCTGGCGCTGCGTGCGCGCGGCGATGGCGCCATACAGGTTGGTCTTGCAGAAAAAGCAGCGGTTCACAGGGTTGGCGCGGTAGTTCGGATCGGCGAATTCGCCGGCATCGAAAATGTCCAGCGTCCATCCCTGACGCGCGGCGAGATCGCGTGTGCGCTGCGTGGCCTCGGCGGGAACGGCGGGCGAGGTTGCGTGGTGCATGGTGGCGTGGCCGCGGCCGAGCGCGCGATGCGCGAAGCTGGCCAGCGTGAGGCTGTCGATCCCGCCGCTGACGGCGATGGCGACCGGGGCGAGGGTTTGGAGCAGCGTGGCGAGCGTGGTCCTAGCTTCAGACATCGGCGGGGCTTTCGGCGCGGCGGCGCAGCAGGGTGCGGGCGGCGTGGCTGGGCGCGTGGGCCAGGTCGTCGGCTTCCGCCTTGCGGGTGGGGCCGCCGGGGCGATCGGTGATTTTCACGCGGATGGGTGTGCCGTCGACGTAAACCTCCTCGATGCGGCGGGGTAGGGCGCGGGCCTGAACCATTTGGGTGCGCAGGCCGATCGTGGTGGTGTGGGTGAAACACGCGGCGATGACGGTCTCGGTTTGCCCTGGCGCCGCGAGCACCTGGATCTGGGTGGTGAGGCGGGATTTCTTGCCCACGGCGGAGAGCTGCAGTGCATCGTGAATGCCGGGCGTGGCGCGCAGCTGGGCCAGGCCCGCGGCGAGGTCCTCAGGGGATTGGTCGTCCACTTCGAAGGTGACAACGAGAAGCTCTCGGTGGGTAGCATCGGCTGCCGCGGACGCCGTTTCCAGGATCAGCGCGCGCAGGCAGTTAGGCAGGCCGGGCAGCGTGCGGGTGCCGAAGCCGAAACCCTGGCGGGCAATCGTGCCCGGGGCCCGCATGGTTGCAGGGCGGAGATGGCGCAGGATGGCAGCGCCCGTGGGGGTAACGCGCTCGCCCTCTATGCCGTCGTCATGAACGGGGAGCCCTTCCAGAAGCAATGCGGTGGCAGGGGCGGGAAGAGGAAGAATGCCGTGGGCGGTCTGGACACGGCCGCTGCCGGCCGGGATGGGCGAGGTGCTCCAGCTGGCGGGGCCGAGCAGATGGATCAGCATGGCGGCGCCGATGATATCCGCGATGGAATCGGCCGCGCCGACTTCGTGGAAAGCGATCCCGTCCGCCGGTATGCCGTGGATTCGGGATTCGGCCTCGGCCAGATGGGTGAAGATGGCCCGGGCCGTCGCGCGCACCGGCGCCGGCAGGGGGGCGGCGGCGATGGCGGCGCGGATATCGGCCCAGTGCGCGTGGTGGTGGTGGTGGCTGGGCGCCTCCACAGTAAAGCGGGCGCCGGCGAGGCTTTGGCCGGTATGGGGTGTGAGCGTGGCAGTGAGTGGCGTGAGTGTGGTGGCGGCCTCGATCACCGCATCGACGTGTTCGGGGAAGGCATGCAGCAGGGCGGCGATGAACATGTCCCCGGCGATGCCGCCGATAGGGTCGAGGTGGATATGCATGGGCGCAGGCTGCTCCGCGGACGATCGCCGGGAGGGTGAACGGTCGGATGCCAGGCTGGTTGCGGCGGCCAGGGCCTGGCCGGTTCAGGGGCTCTCCATAAAGAATGTACCGGTGCTGTAGGAGAGCCAGACAGGGCCGCGCTTGAGATATTCCAGCCCCAGAAGCCCATCATTGCTCATGTAGCGGCCGTTGCTGACCACGATGGTGCGGACATCGCCAAACACGCGGCCGGCGATCTCCATGCGCTGGAAAATATGAAACCAGGCGGTGAAAGGGTGATCATTGACCCCAAAACCCTGGGTGGACCGACCTTGCTCCAGGATCTCCGGCGTGGCGCCGGCGCGGGCGGCCGAGCGGGTGGAAAGAACCAGGCTGGGGGAACCCGTGTCGATCAGCAAATCCAGATGCGTGCCGTCGATCGTGACGGGTACGGTGGCATGGCGGGATTCGGCCACCTGCATGGGGGCGGAAATCGCGGCACCTGCCCAATCCGGCGTAACCTCAGTGCAGCCGGATACGCGCCACAGGGCGAGTTGCCGGTTGGGGATATCCAGCTCCAGATCGAAATTGGAAAGGATGTCGGCCCCGATCAGGCCGGCAATGGGCGTGCCATCCGCCTGACGCTGGGCGAAGCCCGCACTGGGAAAAGAATGGTTCACTATCTGGATGCCGCCCAGCGTGAGGTTTTGCACCTGCACGATCGTGAGGTGGTTCTCCTTGCCGCCGACGCCGAACATGTCCGCGCTATGGTCGAAATCGCGCGGCAGCGTCAGCGCGTCGGCCGTCGCCTGGGAGATGGTGGTGACGCCCGCGCCGGTATCGATGAAAAACGAAGCGGGCGTGCCGTTGATGATGGCCGGCACATAGAGTTTCTGGTCGAACAGGGTGAGGGGCAGGGTGGCGGCGCGGTGCATCGTGCAGGCGGCGCTGGCGGGACAGGCAAACAAAAGCAAAAAGAAAGCACTTCTTTTTTGAAAAAAAGAAGCAAAAAACTTTTGTCTGTTCATGGGCGTGATAGTTAACAAGCGCCGCGACCTCTACAAACAAAAGTTTTTTGGGTCTTTTTTTCAAAAAAGAACACTTCCTTCCTTCTTTCTACGGGTCTCCGCCCGCCGCATCTGCCACCCGGCCACCGCGACGCCCGCAGCGACCAGCAGGATCACCAGGCTGGCGAGTGCGTTCATGTCCGGGCTGACGCCGAGCTTCACCTTGGAATAGATCACCATCGGCAGCGTGCTGCTGCCGGGCCCGGCGACGAAGCTGGAGATCACCAGGTCATCCAGCGAGAGGGTGAAGCACAGCAGCCAGCCGGAGATCAGTGCGGGTGCGATCAGCGGCAGGGTGATGTCAACAAAGGCCCGCAGGCGCGTCGCACCCAGATCCATGGCGGCCTCTTCGAGGTCCATGTCCGCACCCGCGATGCGCGGCTGAACGGTAACCACGACATAGGCCATGCAGAAGGTGATATGCGCCAGGATGATGGTGATGGCATCGCGGTGGCGGGGCCAGCCGAACATCTGCGCCATGGACACGAACAGCAGCAAAAGCGTGATGCCGGTGATGATCTCCGGCACCACCAGCGGCGCATGCACCATGCCGGTGAGCAGCAGCCGGCCGGGAAAGCGCCTGATCCGCACAAGAGCCACGGCAGCCAGCGTGCCCAGAACGACCGCGCAGCTGGCGGCCGTCACGCCGACCTGCAGCGAGAGAGAAGCCGCGTGCAGCACTTGCGGATTATGCAGCAGGCGGCCGTACCATACGGTGGAAAACCCGCCCCAGACCGTGACGAGGGACGAAGCGTTGAACGAGTAGGCGACCAGCACGACAATGGGCAGATACAGGAACGCCAGGCCAAAGCCGAGCACCGCGATCAGGCCGCCGGGGAGCGTCCGGCCGCTCATTGGGCCTGATCCTTCATCTGATAGTGCTGATACAGGGCAATGGGGCCGGCCAGCAGCACCAGGAAGATCGTGGCGACGGCCGAGGCCACCGGCCAGTTGTGGTTATCGAAAAATTCGTCCCACAACACCCGGCCGATCATCAGGCTATCGGGGCCGCCGAGCAGGGCGGGGATGACGAATTCGCCGATGGCCGGGATGAACACCAGCATGCAGCCGGCGATGATGCCGGGCAGCGACAGCGGCAGCGTGATGTCCACAAACGCGCGCCACGGCCGGGTGCCGAGATCGGCGGCGGCCTCCAGCAAGGTCATGTCCAGCTTTTCCAGCGTGGCGTAGAGCGGCAGGATCATGAACGGCAGATAGGAATAGACGATGCCGATATAGACGGCGAGGCTTGTGTTCATGATGGCGAGCGGCGTGTGGATCACACCCAGGCCGAGCAGCAGTTTGTTGAGCAAGCCGTGCTCGCTGATGATGCCCTCCAGCGCATAAACCCGCAGGAGAAAAGATGTCCAGAACGGCAAGATGATCAGCAGAAGAAGCACGTTCTGGGTGAAGCGCCTGGCCCGCGCGATGGCATAGGCCATCGGATAACCGATCAACAGGCAGATGAGCGTAGCGAAGAACGCGGTCCGTAACGAGAAAACGTAGGATAGGATGTAGACGTCGTCGGTGACGAGATAGCGGTAGTTCTCAAGCGTGGCAGTGATGGCAAGGTGCCCGTCCGGCCCGGTGGAGAAGAGGCTGGTGAAGGGGGGGATGGCGATGATGGAGTCGGCGAGACTGATCTTGAAGGCGAACGCGAAGGGAATGAGGAAGAAGACGGTCAGGAAGACAAGCGGCGGCAGGATGAGCAGCCATCGCGCCGAGCCTTGCCGCATGCGAAAACCCCGTCCTGGTCTTTGAATACGTGTTCAGGATAAGTGCAAGCAGGGGGTATGATCAATTGCAGACACAACGGAAGATGTTCTTTTTTGAAAAAAACCAAAAAACTTTTGTTTGTTTAGTGGCGGGGAGAGGCGGGGGGGCTTTGGATACGTTGAACGATTGTATAAAATTTATTGAAACCGAAACGGGCGGTTGTTAGTGTCCCATGAAACGCGGCGGGGTGCTGGAGGCAAGACAGGAAGGATGTTCTTTGTTGAAAAAAAGAACCAAGAAACTCTTGCCTTTTAGGGGCTGTTGATGCTGTCAGCACCCGACACCGCACAAAAGCCTTGGCAGGATCCGGCGGCAACACCGCAGATCGTGATCGATCAGGTCAGCAAGTCCTACGAGTCCGTGCCGGCGGTGAACGGTGTGAGCTTGCGGATTTATAAGGGCGAGATGTTCGCCCTGGTGGGCGGCTCCGGATGCGGCAAAACCACGCTGCTGCGCATGCTGGCGGGATTCACCGATCCCACAAGCGGGCGGATCACGATCGACGATGCGGACATGGCGAACGTGCCGCCGCATGAGCGGCCGGTGAACATGATGTTCCAGTCCTACGCGCTGTTTCCCCATATGAGCGTGGAAAAAAATGTCGGCTACGGGTTGCGGCGGCTAAAAATCCCCGAGCAGGAGCGGCAGCAGCGCATCCGGGATGCGCTGGACATGGTGCAACTGGGCAGCCTGGGCGGGCGCAAGCCGCATCAGCTCTCCGGCGGCCAGCGCCAGCGCGTGGCATTGGCCCGCGCCCTGATCCGGCGGCCCAAAGTGCTGCTGCTGGATGAACCGCTGAGCGCACTGGACAAGAAATTGCGCGAACAAACGCAATTCGAGTTGATGAACATTCAATACAAGGTTGGCATCACCTTCGTGATCGTGACCCATGATCAGGAGGAGGCGATGGCGCTCTCCACGCGGATCGCGGTGATGGACCGCGGGCGGGTCATCCAGGTGGGCACGCCGGCGGAAATCTATGAGTTTCCGCAAAACCGGTTCGTGGCGAATTTCGTCGGATCCACCAATTTTTTCGAATCGATTGTCACCGGGTGCGAGGCCGGGCGTGCCACGGTGCACTGCGCGGATCTGGCGGCGGATTTCGTGGTGCAAGCGGATGGCGGCTTCGCACCCGGGCAGAGTGTCTGCCTGGCCGTGCGACCGGAGAAGATACGACTTTCCAAGGCGCTGGTGGCCGAAGCCGGGCGTAACTGCGTCAAAGGCGTGGTGTGGGAACTCGGATATCTGGGCCAGCATTCGATCTATCGCGTGAAGACCGCGGCGGGCAAAGTGATTGTGGTGAGTGCGCAGAACCATCGGCGGACCGCGGAATGGGCGATCGACTGGAGTGATGAGGTGTATGCGAGCTGGGACGCGGATGCGGGGGTTTTGTTGAAGGGGTAGAAGAGGAATGTTCTTTTTTTGAAAAAAAGAACCAAAAAACTTTTATCCTTTGGACCCGACACACTGGCCAAGCTGCGTATCTGAACAAGCAAAAGTTTTTTGGTTCTTTTTTTCAAAAAAGAACATTCTTCCTTCCTTCTGGAACCTCCTCATGCGCTTCGCTCTCTCTCTTGTCCTGACCGCTTGGGCCACGACTGCCGCTGCCCAGGACACCCAGCTCAACATCTATAATTGGGCCGACTATATCGGCCCCGGCACGGTAGCGGCGTTCCAGAAGCTATCCGGCATAAATGTCGTCTATGACACGTACGATTCGGATGCCGCGCTGGAAGCCAAGGTGATGGCCGGCGATTCGGGCTATGATCTGGTGACCACGTCGACCGACTATTTCGGCCGCCAGATCAAGGCCGGCGCGTATGACGAGATAGATCATGCAAGACTGCCGAACTGGAAGAACCTCGATCCCGCCATTCTTGCCATCATGGCGAAATTCGATCCCGGCAACGCCCATGCGGTGCCCTATCTGCACGGGGTGAACGGGTTTGCGTATAATGTGGACATGATCAAGGCACGCATGCCGAATGCGCCCGTGAACAGCCTGGACATGATCTTCAAGCCGGAGATCGTTTCCAGGTTTGCCGATTGCGGGGTGAGTTTCCTGGATCAGGCGGAAGATGTGATTCAGCTTGCGCTGAACTACCTGCATCTCGATCCCAATTCGCAGCGTCCGGAGGATTACAAGGCGGCGGAAAAACTGCTTCTGGCGGTGCGCCCCTATGTGCGCGTGTTCGATTCGGCGGCGTTCATGAACGCGCTACCGAATAAGGATCTGTGCATTGCCATGTCGTGGTCGGGCGATTACGAAACGGCGATCGCGCGGGCGAAAGAAGCTGGCATCAACCTGCATCTCGCGTTCACCGTACCGAAAGAGGGCGCCAATATCTGGTACGATGCCTGGCTCATTCCGGCCGACGCACCGCACCCCGATGCAGCATATCGATTTTTGAATTACATGCTGGATCCGAAGGTGATCGCTGCCACTACCAATGCGATCCACTATGGCAACGACAATCTTGCCGCCAACGCGTTTGTGGATCCGCTGATTCTGAGCAACCCTGCCATCTATCCCGATCCGGCCACCGCGAAAAACCTGTATGTGTCGCAGGAGGTGAATGCGGCGACCGAGCGGTTGCGCACGCGGACATGGACACGGATCAAGACCGGGGAGTAGTGTGGCCCCGGCAATGGCCAAGCAGAAAACAGCGGAACCGCCGGCGGAGAAACTCTCCCGCATCCGCCAGCGGCAGAAGCTGATCGATGCGTGTATTTCCGCGTTGTATCAGCACGGTCCCTCCCGCACCACGATCGACAAGGTAACGACGATCGCCGACATGTCGCCCGGCATCGTGAACTTTTATTTCGAAACGAAAGCGGCGCTGCTGATCGCGACGCTGGACCATCTGGCGGCGGAGTTCGAGGAGCGGGTGATCGCGCCGCTGGCCGCGCTGCGGGATACGCCCGTGCTGGCGTTGCGCGAGTTGATCACGCTGTATCTGGATCCACAGATCGCCAGCCCGCGCAAGGTTTCGGTGTGGTACGCGTTTTGGGGCGAGGCGAGCGCGCGCCAGGAATATTCCGCCATCTGCGGCAAGCGTGATCAGGATTTTGCCGAGCTGGTGCGCGATCTGGTGGCGCGGTTGATCGCGCAGACCGGTGCCGCCCATCTGGATGCCGATGCCATCGCCCTTGGCCTGGCCGGCGCGCTGGAGCTGATGTGGCAGGAAATTGCGTTTCAGGATGAAGCGGATCTGGATCGGCAGACGGCACGCGGCCGGTGCCTGGCGTATTTGCGATCGGTATTCCCCGCCAGTTTCGCGCCCGCGGTGGTGCCGCAGGCAGAATCTGGCGCTGGTGCCGCACCCGAAGGGCAGACCTATCAGGATGCGGCGATATTCGCGGCGGAATGTGGGGCGCTGTTCCGCCAGCGGTGGATATGTGTTGCCCCCGCGCATGATCTCGCATCGGCCGGCGATTACGTGGCGGTCGACGTGGCCGGGGAGCGCCTGTTCGCGGTGCGTGATCCGGCCGGCGCGGTGCGGGTGTTTCGCAACGCCTGCCTGCACCGGCCGCATGCCTTGGCGCGGGATGGGCAGGGGCATTTTGGGCCGGCGATCACATGCCCGGTGGATGGGGCGGAATACGCGCTGGATGGCCGGTCCCAGGCGCCGGCCGGGGCTCTCCCCATCATGGCCTCTACATCGGCCGCCGGCCTGATCTGGGTGCTTACGGAAGGAAGGCAGGCGGCATCGGCGGCGGGCAGCCTCGCAGGCATCGGCCATTGGGCGTGGCCTGCGTTGCAACCTGCCGGGGCCTGGCAGGTGATGGATGTCCTGGCCGACTGGAAAGTGGCCGTGGAGCATTGGGCCGATGTGTATCTGCACGGCACGGCGATGATTCGCGCGCCGGCGCAGGCGGCCGGCGCGCGCAGCTTTCGCACCATCGAAGGCGGCCTTGTCTGCACCCTGACGATGGGCCCGGCGGGTGCGGGCTGGTCGGGCCGGCATACCGCGCGGCTGGCGGCGGCGGAGCCGGGCGCGGTGTGGGATCGCCGGTTGCTGTGGCCGAACCTGATGCTGGAGACACGGCCCGAGGGCGCCACGATCAGCCAGGTTCTTCCGCTCGCGCCCGGGCGATGTGCCATTCGCAGCCGCCAGTATATATGCCCGCAAGCCGGGCGAACCGAGCAGGCGCTGAGTTATCTGGCGGCCCGGCTGCACCGCGCCTGGCTTGCGCAGGACCGGGCAATTCTGGAGTCAACGCAAGCGGGGCTCGTCTGGCCAGGATATGCGCCTGCCGGCCGCACCGCCGAGGGCGTGGCGGCGTTCTGGGCATGGCGGCGGCAGCAATTGCAGGCGGCGGGTTAGGCGCCCGCTTCACGCTCAGCGCAGCGTGTCCGGCGGTGTCGGCTGCAACACTTCGGGGATGCGGGCGCGGATCAGATCGTGGAACTGCAGCACGCAGATTTCGTGTGTGGAAAGCGGCCCCGGCTGGTAGAAGCTGGAAGCCAGACCACGCTGTACGCGGGCACACAGGTGATCATCCTCCCGCTGCACCTGGCGGTTGATGCGGNNTGAAAGAAATCCATCTGGTCCGGATACACATCGATGCCGAGATTGGGCAGCATGCTGTAAAAGCGCCAGCATTTGCGGTTGCTCTCCGGCAGATGCCGGGTCAGGCCTTCCACCATCGCCTGGTACAACCCCTCGGACCATACGGGCGATCGTTGAGGCCGCAGCCAACTGATGCCGCGGGCAACGCCAGTGCCCAGGTTCAACTGATCATCGTAATCCGGGGTGAACATCCGCCCCAGGCCCGGATGCCCCACGGGAACGTGGTAGCTCTCCAGGTAGTTATCCATGGCGACTTTCCAGTCCACGTCCCAGTCTTCGCTATACATGGGGGCCAGCGGAACCATGTTCTCGAACTGGTAGGGCGCGAAATCGGCCAGAATCTCGCCCCACATCGCCTGCGGCGGCGGCGGATCGCCCGACAGGCAGACGAACACGAAACCCGCCATCACCTCCAGTCGGACAGGCAGAAGCCCATGGGTGGCACGGTCCAGCGCGGGGAAGGTTTTCGTGGCGGGCAAGCCGCGCAGCGAGCCATCCAGATTGTAGGTCCAGCCGTGATAGGGGCAGGTGATGGCCCCCCGGCAATGTCCGGGCTGCTCCACCAGGCGCGCTGCCCGGTGGCGGCACATATTGTGGAAGGCACGTATGCCACCCGCCTGATCCCGCAAAACCAGAACGCTCTCGGGTCCAAGATCAAACGTGAACACGTCGCCGGGATTGGGAACATCGCTGACATGGCATGCCACCTGCCAACTGGGCAAAAACACGCGCGTATGCTCCAGCCGGTTCAGCGCGGCGTGGCTGTAGGCCCAGGGCGGCAGGCCGCGCGGATACTCGTCCGACAACACGGATGTGAACCGGTCGGCCGATAGCGCGGCGCTCATGGCGTGGGCCTCATTTTTTGAATATACGTTCAATATACGGGATTATGGGGGTTTGAGCAAGGAAGAAAGGAAGTGTTCTTTTTTGAAAAAAAGAACCAAAAAACTTTGACTCTTACCCCTTTCCGGCGATCCGACACGCCTCAACCCCACGCGACCCAAACGAACAAAAGTTTTTTGGTTCTTTTTTTCAAAAAAGAACACTTCCTTTCGTCTTGTGGTAATTTTGAATAACCATATAAAATTTCATGGACCCCACGCCCCACCCGCGCTAAGTTCGTCCCATAACAGCACGAATGATGGCGGCCCATGACCAGATCGCTGGAGAAGAGCAACGCGCATTTCGGGCGCGCGGTGCAGCGCCTGCCCTTGGGTGTGGCGTCCAACTTCCGCTACTGGGGGGAGGAGCGGACGATCTACGTGAAATCGGGGCGCGGCGGCCGGATCACGGATCTGGACGACAACGTCTATGTCGATTACCGGCTCGGCTATGGTCCTGCCATCCTCGGCTACGCGGATCCGCGTGTGGATGCGGCGGCGCGGCGGGGGATGGAGGTGGGCGGCGTGTTCGCGCTTTCCACCGAGGCCGAGCTGGAGGTGGCGGAGCGGATTTCCGCCATGGTGCCGGCGGCCGAACTGGTGCGGTTTTCCAATTCCGGCACCGAGGCGGTGATGGCCGCCCTACGGCTGGCGCGCGGCTATACCGGCAAGGATGATTANNTATTGAAGGCGCATGCGGGCCGTATCGCCTGCCTGCTGATCGAGCCGATCATGGGCAATTGCCTCGGCATTGCAGCCGAGCCGGAATACCTGCGCGCGGCGCGCATTCTATGCGATCGCTATGGCGTTTTGCTGGTGATCGATGAGGTGAAAACAGGGTTTCGCGTCGCCCGCGGCGGCGTGCAGCAGCTTTACGGCGTGCATGCGGATATCTGCACCTTTGCCAAGGCGGTGGCCAACGGCTACCCGATCGCGGTGCTGGCGGGGCGTGAGGAGATCATGCGCAAGCTGGGCCGCGGCGTGGCGCATGGCGGCACCTATACGGCCCATCCCGTCAGCCTGGCGGCGGCGAATGAGACGCTGCGCATACTTGCCGAAACCGACACGCTTGACCGCATCGCCGAGTACGGAACGCAGTTGCGCCAGGGGATCAGCAGCATCCTTGCCGCCCGCGGCATCGCGCATAGTTTCGTGGGGCATCCTTCCATGAGCGGGCTGTATTTTGCGGAAAAACCCCCGCGCACCTACCGGGATTGGAAATCCAGCGACTACAGTTTTTATAACGAACTGGCGCAGCATCTGCATGATGAGGGCGTGCTCTGCGAACCGGATTCGCGCGAGCCATGGTTCATGTGCGCGGCGCATGATGACGCGTGCCTGGCCGATACGCTCTACGGCTTTGAGCGCGCGGTGACGACGACGTTGAGCAGGCCGAGGAAGCAGTCAGCGTAATAATTAAAGAAAGGCCTTTAATTGCTCACCCCAGCCAATCGGGCCAACCGCTTGAAAACACGCCTCGGAGCGGAAACGCACGGTCGAGGTGGCGCATAAATTTAAAAGTCTTTTGCTTCTTTTCTTCAGAAAAGAAGACTCTTCTTTCTTGAAAGAAAGAAGCAAAGAACTTTTGTCGTTATCGCACGCGCTGCCGGCACCCCCGGGGCTCATGCTATGAGTGCATGACGTCATTGCTCTCCAGGGGATGAACTGTCGCGGAGCCGCCGCAAGCGGGCGCGGACTATGCCAGAAGATGGCTCATCAGTGCCCGCAGCCGTGCCGGGGCCACGGGCTTGGTCAGCACCGCGTGGCCGCCGGCGCGCAACTGGCCGCGCAGATGCGCGGATTTGTCGCTGGTGATGATCAGGCTGGGCACCGGGCGGCCAAAGCGGGTGTGCAGGGCGGCAATGGCGTCCGTGCCGTAGGTCCCGGCGTCGAGATGGTAGTCGGCGATAATGATGTCGGGGCAGCGCGGGCTGCACGCCAGCGCCGCCTCCGCCGAGAGCGCGCCAACCACGCTGCAATTCCACGAATGCAGCAGCGATTGCATGCCATCGAGAACCTGGGGATCATTGTCGATCACCACCACCATGCAGGTGCCGAAATCCGGGCTGCCGCCGCCGGCCGGTCCGATGCCCGCGCACACCACCTCCGTCGGCGCCACCCCATAAGGGACGCGCACGGAAAACCGGGAACCGCTTCCCACGCGGGAGTCTATCTCAACGGGGCAGTCGAGCAGGCGGGCGATGCGCTCCACGATCGCCAGGCCCAACCCCACGCCCTTGTCCGCACTGCGCGGGTTGCCGCCGAGCTGGTGGAATTCCTGGAAGATCCTCTGCCATTTGTCCTGCGGAATGCCGATGCCGGTATCCACCACATCGATGCGCAGGCCATCTTGCTGACGGCGGCAGCCGAACAGAATCCGGCCTTCCCGCGTATAGCGGATGGCGTTGCCGATCAGGTTGCGCAGAATGCGTTCCAGCAGATGGCGGTCGGTGCGCAGCACGGCGCCGCTGGGCACCAGGCGCAGCTCCAGCCCCAGCCGCGCGGCCTGGGGTTCAAACTCATGGAACAGCGCCCGCTGCATCGGCAGCAGGGCGAAGTCCGCGATATCCGGCTGCAAAACCCCCGCATCCAGCTTGGAGATGTCCATCAGCGAGGTCAGCATGTGGTCCATCGCATCCAGCGCCGAGTCGATGCGCCCGGTCAGGTCGCGCTCGTGGCCGGGCGGCAGGTTTTCGGCCAGCGCGCCCAGAAACAGGCGGGCGGCATTCAGCGGCTGGTTCAGGTCGTGGCTGGCGGCAGCGAGGAACGCGGTCTTGCCCAGATTGGCCTGCTCGGCGGCGGCGCTGGCGGCTTGCAGGGCGGCCTCCACCGCGCGGCGTTCGCGAATTTCGCGCATCAGGCGGCGGGTCAGGCCGGTGAGTGCCTCGGTGCGCTTGCTGACGGAGGTTTCCAGCGCGATCGCCTGGTACAGGCGGGAGAAAGCGGTATCGACATGCGGGTCAAGCTCGCGCTCCACCCGGTCCATCAGCACATCGTTGATGATGCGAAGCTTGCGGAGCTCGTCCTCCAGGTTGGCGACCTTGAGCGCGAGTTTGTCCGCTTCGTCCTGCCTGCCGGCTGGGGGGCGGCAGGGTGTCCGCCCAGGTTGGAAACCAGTCGGGCCGATCTGCTGCGGATCGAAGGCGGGCAGGCGAAGGTCGATGCCGGACATCAGGCCGCCGCCGGCGTGCGCCCCAGGGCCACACCGGTAAATGTCTGGTTGAGGTGCATGGCCGAAAACTGCTCTCCATAGGTGCTAAAGCCGATCACGCGGTTGTCGGAGAGGATGCGGCCTGCCTGGTGGCGTATCTGGTGGCGTTCGGCTTCCCGGGCGCGCAGCACGCAATCGAAGCCGATAACCAGATCAGGCGGCCCCATATCGGCACCGATCGCCGCGAAGAGTTCATCGAGATGCACCAGCAGATCCTGCCGTTCGGCCAGCGTGAGTACCACGCCCTGTTCGATCGCGGAGTAAAATACCAGGCTGCCGCAGGGCAGCACCTGCTGAATGGATCGTACATAGTATTCGCCGCCGATCCGCACCATCAGCGGCCGCTCGGCCATGGTTTCCGGTGTCACGGCGGACAAGCCCGCGATGCGCGCATATTCCTCGGCGGCCGGCTCGGCGTTGATCTCGTGCACGATGCGCCGCTCGGGGTCCGCCCGCGTCACCACCATGCGTGTCTTGCCGCCGGTGAAATGCTGCGACCGGAAGGCGCGGAACGGCCGTGTGGTTTGCACCAGTGCCAGCAGCGCGGCGTTGCGGTGGAATGCGCCCTCGTAATAAATGAACGTGTTTTTCAGGCGTAGATCGTCACCGGCCGAGCCGCCGAGCAACGGGATGGTGCCCAGCGCCCAATGGATGGTGCTGACCACGATTTCCTCATGTCCACACATCCCGTCGATCAGCAGCAGTGCGAAGGTGTTCTCCCCGTCCGGCGGGACGCCGGCTTCGCCCAGCGCCACCAGGGCCGCTTCCGCGGCGCAGAAACCGGATTCGGGCGGATTGGAGGCGACATCGCGGATGCACACGGTTTGCACGCGGCAATCGGCACCCGACAGGCTGAAGCCGGTGAGCGAGCCATCGAGATAGCCCACGGGGGTGATCTCGCCGGCGGTGGTGCAGCCGATCACCTGCGTGCCGGGGAATTGCCGGGCGAAGGCGGCGGCGAGCGCCGGCATGTCGTAGGCCACCGAGCAGAAGAACATCACCAGCGCCATATCCGGCTGCCAGACGGCCTGGTGAAGTTCCGCTACCGCCACGGCGGCGTCCAGCGATTGTGAAAATCCGCGCATGATACTGCCTGGCACGTTCGTCTCCCGGACCGCTCTTCCGGCGGTACGCGTATGACTGTAACGGGATTATACCTAGGTATCAAAATGGGAGCGCTGCCTCCCTGACAACCCAACCTTCCCCTCTACGTGTCCCAAACAGATAAAAGTCTTTTGCTTATTTTCTTCAGAAAAGAAGACTCTTTCTCCTTTTCAGCAACCAAGCGGCATCGTTAGCCATGAGGTCGGGGCGACTCGAAAGCGATATCGCGTGGCCGCGCCAGGAGCGAGTCGCCCCCATCGAGTACCAGAATCTGGCCGTTCAGGGAGGGAGTCGCCAGGATGAACTGGCACACCGCGGCCAGTTCCTCCGGCGTGGAGCTGCGCCCCAGCGGCGGTGCGCTCCAGGCCCGCCTGAATCCGGCTTCAGTCTGTTTGCCGCTCAGCAGGGTGATGCCGGGCGCAATGCCGTTGACACGCACACCCTGCGGGCCGAGCGCCTGCGCCAGCAGGCGCGTGGCGCCGGCGGCGGCGATCTTGGCGATGGTGTAGGAGAAGAAATCCGGGTTGAGCGCCGTCACCTTGTGATCGAGCATGTTGATGATGTTGCCGGGCCGCCCCTCCAGGGCAGCGGCGAAGGCTTGGGCGAGAAACACCGGCGCTTCCAGGTTGGGGCCGAGATGGGACTGCCAGGATGCGTCATCCATGGTCTGTAGCGTGTCATAGCGAAAGCTGGAGGCGTTGTTGATCAGGGCATCCAGCTTTCCGAAGCGCTGCACGCAGCGGGGGATCAGCGCGGCGATGCCGGCACGCTCCGCGAGGTCCGCCTGGATAGTGTCGCAGGCACCACCGGCGGCAGTGATCTCCGCCGCCAGGGCCTGGGCCTCGCCAGCCGACCGGTGGTAATGCGCCACCACGTGCCAGCCATCCGCCGCCAGCGCGCGGGCCAGGGCGGCGCCGATGCGCCGCGCACTTCCGGTGATCAGCACGCGGGGCATCGCACCCTTACCCGGCGGCCGGCCGCACCCGGTAGAATTCCACCCCGGCCGCGGCGGCATCGTTGAAGATGTCCGGCTTCATCACCGACACGCGGCAGGCGCCCACGCGCGGATCGGCCAGGCACAACCCCACCAGCTCCTCGGCCAGCGTCTCCAGCAAGGGCGTGTGCGGCCGGGCTGGCCAGGCCCTGATCGCGGTGCGCACGGTATCGTAGTCGATGATCGTGGCGGGTGAGGCCGCCTCGCCGGGGGCATCCGGCAGGGGCGCGAAGATCTCCACGTTCACCAGCAGCCGCGTCGGGCGTTCGGGGTGCTGCTCCCAGGGGTGCAGGCCGATATGCGCCTCGGTCTGCACATCCTTCAGTACGATCCGCTGGTAGCTTCGGCCGGCATCCCACAGACCCTGCATGCGCGCTCCGGAGAGGGAGAAAGAATGTTCTTTTTTGAAAAAAAGAACCAAAAAACTTTTATCCCTTTGCGCACGCTGCNNTTTCAAAAAAAGAAGACCTTCCTAAATATTGGCCTGCTCCTCAAACGGCAAGCTCTCGCCCGGCCCGTAATAGAGTTTCGCGCAATCGGCAGCCAGCACCCCGCCCTCTATGCCGATGTCGCGGCGATAGGCATCGCGGATGAAGTCGTCGGTATCGAGGTGCCGGTCCTCGAAATACATGCTGTGCACGTCGCCGCGGCCCGCGCCATACACGATGCGCCCGATCTTGGCCCATATGGATGCCATGGTGCACATGCCGCAGGGCTGCAAGGTGCTGTATAGCGTGGCGCCGCGCAGTTCCCAGTTCCGCACGGCCGCGCCGGCGCGGCGCATCGCCACCACCTCGGCATGGGCGGTGGGATCGTGATCGCCCTCGGTCTGGTTGTGGCCCTGCCCGATGATGCGGCCGTCCAGCACGATCACGCACCCGATCGGCGAGCCGCCGGCTGCTTCCTGCCCGGCCTGCGCCAGGGCGATCGCGTGCCGCATAAAACCCTCGTCCGTCGAATCGGCCATCGCATCCCTCACCCTTGCCTCACGCCGCAGCCGAACGCCGCGACACGCACCCGGGTTTGGATGGGGGCGAGCTAGAAGCCCGTGAAGCCGACGGCCGGGTTAGGCGTGCCACGATCGGCAATCACCGGCCGCGCGCGCTGTGTGGACGCCTTCACGACCCGCGCCTTGGACGCCTTCTCCGCGGCAGTCGTGGCCGAAGCCGTGCGGATCGGGCGCCCGCTGGAAACCGCGCCGCGCATCGAGAGCAGCAAAAAGGTGATATCGTTGCGGCTGAGGTCGATCGCCGCATCCGTGGGCGTCTGGCCGAGCACATTATGCGCGTCCAACTGCGCACCGCGGCTGAGCGCGTCCTTCGCGGCGGCCAGATCGCCGCGGTTGATCGCGTCGAACAAGGCGTCGTTGGGCGACATCTCGGCGGCCAGACGCTCCGCCGGGATCACCGCGGCATCCTCGTCCGGCTGGGCGCCCGGGATCGCCGGCGGGGGCGCGGCCGGCTTGTCCGCATCCTTGGCGCCGCCTCTGGAGTCGTCTTCGTCGCCGTTATGGCTGCGGCCCGGCCCGCCCATGCCGCCGCCGCCCACGCCGGAGGGACCATAGCCGCCCCCGCTGCCATACCCGCCGCCGCCCATCGAAGGCCCGATCTGGGCCCAGGCAGGCAGCGCCACCAGGCTGATCGCAATGACAAGGAACGGGGCAAGCATCGGGCGCTGGATCATGGCCCTGCTTATAGCACAAGGTTCTTCCGCCGAAAGATGGGCCGCGCGCACGTGGCGGCAAGCGCCTTGCAACAACCGCCTTGCAAATAGCGCCTTGCAAATGGCGCTCTCAGCAACGACATCGTGAGTGGCCGGGGCGCCATAAAGGGTCGCGGCACATGTCTCGCTCGATTGGAGGAGGCTCCCGCGTTGAGCACCACCCGTATGTTCGCTTCGCCGCTGTTTCTCGGCTTCGACCACCTCGAGCAGATGCTCGAGCGTGCCGCCAAGACCTCGTCCGACGGATATCCTCCCTATAATATCGAACAGGTCGGCCCGACCGCGCTGCGTATCACGCTCGCCGTCGCCGGCTTCACGATGGACGACCTGCAGATCACGCAGGAAGACAACCAACTGGTCATCCGCGGCCGCCAGACAGACGACAGCCATGGCCGCGTATTCCTGCACCGCGGTATTGCCGCGCGCCAATTCCAGCGCGCCTTCGTTCTGGCCGAGGGCATCGATGTCGGGGGCGCCTGGCTCGATAACGGGCTGCTGCACATCGAACTGGCACGGCCGCAGCCCGAACCGAAGGTGCGGCATATCGAAATCGCCCGGCCGGGCAAGACACGCAACGGCGGTGCGATCGTGCAGGGCAGCGAAAACGACGGCTGATCCCGCAGGCCGGAAAACTTTAGGCGCGATTATTGCTTTACCCTTATAGCGGTAGTCCGATGATCGAATAATCGCGCTCTTATTAAGCTGCGGCCAATCACCGGTGGCGCAGCCGTCTTGGGCCATACCAGGCAGCAAAATGGGTCTGGTTGGGTGCCGATAGGAAGGTTTAGGTCATGAATTACAATGCTGAACGGGCCGATCAGGATGAGGCCGATGAAAAATCCCCGGTGGTCCTGGCGAATTTCGACATTCGCAACCTCAGTGTGGCACAGCTCGCGGCGCTTGGCGTGTCTCACCTGGCCTATGTCAAACCGGTAGTGGTGAACGGAACCCGCGCCTTCGCGATCCATGGGGCCGACGGAACCCCCATGGCGGTGGCCGGTGCGGAAGACCTGGCCTTCGCGGCGATCCGGCAGCATGAGATGGTGCCGGCGCTGGTGCACTGAGGACGTGAAGGAGGCGGTTCTTTTTTGAAAAAAGAACCAAAAACGTTCATTCCTCCGCCCTGCCCGAGCATCCGACCCAGTGACGGGCTGGCTTTGACTCGGGAGGGGCGATTATGAGGCTCCTGTCATGGCGGAGCCGCTCGTGCCTCTCATCATCGCGCTCCTCGCGACCATCGGCGGTATGGCAGCCATCTGGCTGCCATACCTGCCGAACGCGCGCGGTGATCTCGGCGTCGATTACGCCTACTGGCTGCCCAACCTGCTCGCCGGCGATTTCTGGCATATCACCAATGGCTGGCACGGCGTGCCCTGGTTCAGCCCGGCCGCATGCGGCGGTACCCCGCTTTATGCCAATCCCCAGGGCGCCTATTTTTCGCTGGTGCAGTGGCTCACCTTCGCGCTGGGGCCGATCCGCGCGCTGCAAGCCAATTTCCTGATTTACGGCGCCGCCGGTTTCGCCGGCGCCACCGCATTGGCCCGAAGCTTTCGCCTCTCCACCCCGGCCTGCCTGCTGGCGGCAGTGCTGTTCACCCTCAACCGGTTCTTCGCCGTGCGTATGATGGTGGGCCATCTGAGCTTCGCACCCTTCATGCTGACCCCGGCACTGGCCGCGTGCTGCCTGGGGCCGGGTTCGGGCTGGGCGGCCACCGTGCTGCGCTGCGCCGGCATCGGCGCCCTCACGGCCGTGATGCTGCAGGCCGGCATGGCGGTGCTGATGCCGCCGGTATTCCTCTGCGTGCTCATCATCCTGGTCATGCACGCACTGGCCACCGGGGACCGGTTCGTACCCCCACTCGTGCGCCTGGCCGCGGGCACCGCGACAGGCCTGCTGCTCTGCGCCGGCAAACTGGCCGCCGTGGGAGCGTTGATGGCAAACCTGCCGCGTAACGCCTATCCGCTTCCCGGATTTCCCAACCCGCTGCTGACCGCCTGGGTTGCGTTGCGCGGCCTGTTCTTCTGGCCCTCGGCTGATGCGACCCATGCGCTCGTCAATTCGCCACTGCGCTTCGAGCTGCACGAGTGGGATAGCGGTGTCGGCCCGGCGCCGCTGCTGCTGCTGGCCGCCGCCGGCTGGGTGGCCTGGCGCGGCGGCGGCAGACTGCCGGCGGCACTGCGCCCCCGCCTGCTGATCGATGCGCTGGCGCTGCTGCTGCTGGTGCCCATCGCGCTGAACACCTACGCCCCGGGTTGGACGCCCTTTCTGAAGATGCTGCCGGTGATCGGCAGCAGCAGCAGCCTGCTGCGGTGGTTCGCCGCCTATATCCTGCCGGCCTGCCTGGCGGGCGGGCTGGCGCTGGACGGTCTCGCACGGCGTGTGCCTGCAACCCGGTGGCAGCTCACCGCGCCCACGATCGGCCTGACCGTGCTGGCCCTGCTGGCTATGGACCGGCGATTTTATGGCGCGGGCGGGATCGGCGTCTACGATCCCCGCCCGATCGTGGCGGCCTGGGCGCAGGGCAATGCCACCGGCCGCGCGCCGCCCATCACCGGGATCACCATGAGTCGCGACGCTCAAGGTGCGCCGGCGATGACACTGGCGGGCCAGAATGCGTTGGCCGAGGGGCTCTCGCAGCTGAAATGCTACGAACCGCTCTTCGGCTACCGACAGGAATTTTTCCCGGGAGGCCCGTTGCATCCCGGCAGCGTTTTCGATGTGACGGGTAATGCCGCCCAGGGCGGCAACCGGCTCAATCTGAAAAACCCTGCCTGCTACGTGTTTCCGCTTGCCAATGCCTGCCAGCCAGGCGACGCGTTCCCGGCATCCGGCCTGGACAATGCGGCGGATTTCCTTGCCTACAGGCCCTATGCCTGGAACGAGCCAGCCTGGGCGCGCGATGCCGACCGGCTGAACCTCGCGGCCCTCGGCCTGTGGGGGATCGCCGTGTTGGCAGCGCTTGCAAGATGGCTGCGTCCGCCTGGTGGGGTGTCCGCATGACAAAGCCGCACACCCTGCCGGCGGAGCTGTCCGTTCTGGTGCCCTGTTTCAACGAGCACGCGAATGTGGAGCCCATGGTGGCAAGGCTTGCCGCCGCGCTGGAAGGTATCGCCTGGGAGGCGGTGTTCATCGACGATGACAGCCCCGATGGAACCGCCGGCGCCGTGCGCCATATCGCGGCCACCGACCCGCGCGTGCGCTGCCTGCGGCGGGTGGGACGGCGGGGGCTTGCCTCCGCGGTGATCGAGGGGGCACTCGCCTGTTCCTCACGCTACGTCGCGGTGATCGACGGCGATTTGCAGCATGACGAGACGCGATTGCCCGACATGCTGCGGATCCTGCGCGCGGGCAACGCCGATGTGGTGGTGGCCAGCCGGTTCGCGGTGGGCGGCGATTCGGCGGGTCTTGCCGGCGGCGGCCGGCTGGCGCTCTCGCACACGGCCAACCGGCTGGCCGTGATGATGCTCGGCACCAAGCTCACCGATCCGATGAGCGGCTATTTCATGATGGAACGCGGCATGCTGGAGGTGGTGGTGCCGCGCCTGACGGGGCAGGGGTTCAAGATTCTGCTGGATATCCTGCTCTCCTCGCCCACGCGGCTGCGGGTGGCCGAAGTCGGCGCGCAGTTCCGTGCCCGGGTGGCCGGCCAGAGCAAGCTGAGCCCGCTGGTGATGGTGCAGTTCGGCGCCCTGCTGGTGGACAAGCTGTTCGGCGGCATGATCCCGCTGCGCTTCTTCGCCTTCTCGCTGGTCGGCGCCGTTGGCGTGGTGGTGAATCTGGCGGTTCTGACCGTGGTCAGCCAGGCCGGCGCCGGTTTTGTCACCGCACAAACCGCCGGCACGGTGGTGGCGATGATCGAGAATTTCGTGCTGAACAATTCCATCACCTACCGTGACCAGCGGTTGCGGGGTGGCCGCTTATGGCGTGGCTTGCTGCTGTTCATGCTGGTGTGCGGCGTGGGTGCGGTGGCCAATGTCGGCATCGCCGGGGCGCTCTACGCCGGCGGCACCGGCCGCACCCCCGCCGGCGCGTTAGGCGCCGTGATCGGCGTCGTCTGGAACTACGCCATGTCCACCACCCTGGTCTGGGGCCGCCAAGCCCGTTGGGGCCGCACATCCTGAGTTTGGGTGCGCCCCCAGACGGATCCCAACAAACAAAAGTCTTTTGCTTCTTTTCTTCAGAAAAGAAGATTCTTTCTGACTTCCGATCCCACCCGCCCCGGTTTCTTGCGTTGCAGCATGGTTCCATCGTAGAGCGGCGCCCCGATGACACAGCTTACCCATGCCGACGCCGCCAAGCTGCAACGCGGGATGCCGAAGCTCGGCGCGCTGATCGGCGTGCTGGGTGTTGTATATGGCGACATCGGCACAAGCCCGCTTTACGCGTTTCAGGCGACGATCGCGCTGTTCGGCAGCCGGGTGATCTCCAACGGAGAGATCATCGGCTGCCTTTCCCTGATCTTCTGGTCGCTGATCATGATCGTGACCGTGAAATACGTCATCCTGGTGATGCGCGCGGATAACCGGGGCGAGGGCGGAATCCTGGCGCTGATGGCGCTGGCACAGCGGGTGACGAAGGATCCGCGGGTCCGGCGGATGGTGGTGCTGGCCGGCATTGGCGGGGCGTGCCTGTTCTTCGGCGATGGGGTGATCACGCCGGCGATTTCCGTGCTCTCGGCCGTGGAAGGCCTGGAGGTGACCATCCCGCAGGCGCAGGCGGTGGTGATTCCCGTCTCGGTGGTCATCATCATCGGCCTGTTCGCCGTGCAGGCGCGTGGCACGGGGCTGGTGGGGCGGATATTCGGGCCGGTGATGGTGGTATGGTTCGCCACGATCGGCGTGCTCGGCGCGCTGGAAGTGATGAAGAACCCGATGGTGCTGGAGGCGATGGAGCCGCAGCACGGGGTGATTTTCTGTATGCATCATGGCTGGCTGGCGTTTCTGGCGCTGGGGGCGGTGGTGCTGTCGGTTACCGGGGCAGAGGCGCTGTATGCCGATATGGGCCATTTCGGCGCCCGCCCGATCCGGCTGGCCTGGCTGTTTTTCGTGCTGCCGTGCCTGGTGCTGAATTACTTCGGGCAGGGCGCGCTGGTGATCGGCGACCGGGCCGCGGCGGAGAATCCCTTCTTCCTGCTGGGGCCGCACTGGCTGCGCCTGCCGATGGTGGTGCTGGCGACAGCGGCGACGGTGATCGCCAGCCAGGCGCTGATTTCGGGTGGGTATTCGATCGCACGGCAATGCATGCAGCTGGGCTTTCTTCCCCGGCTGACGGTGCTGCATACGAGCCAGACGGAAGAGGGACAGATCTTCGTGCCCCAGGTGAATACCGCGCTGATGGTGGGGGTGCTGGTTCTGGTGCTGGTGTTCCGCAGCAGCACGGCGCTCGCATCCGCCTACGGTATTGCGGTGACAGGTACCTTCCTGTGTACCTGCGTGCTCGCCACGGTGGTATTCCGGCGGCAGTTTCATTGGTCGCGATGGGCCGCGCTGGTGGTGTTCGGCGGGTTCTTCGCGATCGACTTCGTGTTTTTCTCCGCCAATGCGCTGAAGGTGGTGCAGGGGGGCTGGGTGCCGCTGGCCATCGGTGTGGCGCTGATGGCGGCCATGACGACGTGGAAGCAGGGGCGGGACCTGATGTTCTCCCGCTGGAAGCAGGATTCGCTGCCGCTGGCGTCGTTCCTGGCGCGACTGCCGCAAAGCCGCACCATCCGCGTGCCCGGCATGGCGGTGTTTCTGACCGGCAACCCCGACTACGT
>PKZM01000057.1 GCA_003133065.1 Acetobacteraceae bacterium | reverse complement strand
CCGGACCGCAGGATACCCCCACCACAATGAATTTTCCGCCAACATTCACCCTCCACGAAGGCCCCAGCCGCCTCCTCATCAGCGTGCCCCACGCCGGCACCTATCTGCCGCCCCATATCCACGATCAGCTCAACAAAACCGGCCGCAGCGTCAGCGACACCGACTGGCATGTCGACAAGCTCTACAGCTTCGCCGCGGAGGCCGGCGCCACGCTGCTGATCGCCACCCATTCCCGCACCGTCGTCGATCTCAACCGCTCCCCCGCCGGCGGCGCACTCTATCCCGGCCAGGCCGAAACCACGATCTGCCCCACCGAAACCTTCGATGGCCGCCCGCTCTACGACACGCCGCCGGACGCTGCCGAGATCGCCGCCCGCGTTGAAACCTACTGGCGCCCCTACCACGCGGCCCTTGCCCATCAGCTCGCCCGCATCAAGGCGCTCCACGGCACTGCTCATCTGCTGGACGCCCACTCCATCCGCAGCGCCATCCCCCGCCTGTTCCCCGGCACACTTCCGGATCTGAACTTCGGCACCAACAGCGGTGCCGCGGCCGGCCCGTCATTGGCCGCCCGCGCCCTTGCCTCCACGTCCGGCCACGGCTTCACCCAGATCCTCGATGGCCGTTTTCGCGGCGGCGCCATTACCCGCCACTATGGGCAACCGCACGAAGGCATTCAGGCCATCCAGCTCGAACTGGCGCAGACCACCTATCTGGACGAAGCCGATCCGCGGCATTTCAACCCCGAGCGGGCTGCCAGGCTGATCGCGGCTTTGCGTTCCCTCGTGGCGGAACTGCTTTCCGCATAGCTGTTAGGATCAGTTGGACAGCGAATTTTCGGAAGCTCGCGGGAACGATTCAGTCGTGCCACGGTTGATCAGGCCGTCACCCGGCGCTTGCCGCCGATGCCCACCAGGCAGATCACACCCAGGAGACCTTACAATGACTGTATTCAAGCGCCCCTCGCTCAAGCGTTTCGGGGCCATGTCCACCATTCTCAGTGGCCTGCTGTTCAGCGCGCCCCTGCTCACCGCAACCCCCGCTTTTGCCGGCCCGGACCAGCAGGCCGATGTGGACCACGCTGTCGGCACGCTGCAGGACCTGCGGCACGATAAGGAATTCGGCAACGCCCGCCAGTTGCTGCAGACCGCCCGCGCCATCATGATCGCCCCGCGCATCTTCAAGGCCGGCTTCTTCTTCGGCGGCGAGGGCGGCACCGCCCTGCTCATGGTTCGTGGCCCCCATGGCTGGAGCGACCCGGCCTTCTACACCATCGGTTCCGCCAGCTTCGGCTTGCAGATCGGCGCCGAGCAAAGCGAGATGATCATCTTCATCCAGTCCGAGCGCGCGCTGCGCGCCGTAATGAGCGACCACTTCAAGGTCGGTGCCGATGCCAGCATCGCGGTGGCCACCCTTGGCTCCAGCGTTGGCGGCGCCACCAGCGGCAATGTCGGCGCCGACATGATCATCTGGGCGTCCTCAGCAGGCGCGTATGCGGGTATCACCCTGAACGGATCGGTGATCGAACCGCAGCACAAGGCGGATGACAGCTATTATGGCCGTGATGTCACCACCAGCGACATCGTGGTCCGTCACCGCGTGCGCAATCCTGGCGCCACAGGGCTGGTTCACACGCTGGACTCGCTGACTTAAGAAGAAAGATCTTCTTTTCTGAAGAAAAGAAGCAAAAGACTTTTGATTGGCTGTCGCGGACTCGCCGGAAGCGTCCGCCACAGGTAAAAGTTTTTTGCTTCTTTTTTTCAAAAAAGAAGTGCTTTCTTCTCCCTCTGTGGAAACTACCGATGTACTGATCCTCGGCGCGGGCGCCGCAGGCCTGATGTGTGCACTCACGGCCGGCCAGCGCGGCCGCCGTGTCGTGGTTCTGGATCATGCGCGCCAGCCGGGCGAAAAAATCCTGATCTCCGGCGGCGGGCGCTGTAACTTTACCAACCTCCACACCGCGCCGGACCGCTTCTTTTCGCAGAACCCAGCGTTCTGCCGCTCCGCTCTCGCCCGCTACACCCCTACCGATTTCCTCGAACTCGTCGCGCGCCACGCAATCCCCTGGCACGAAAAAACGCTCGGCCAGCTCTTTTGCGATGGCTCGGCGCGGGCCATTGTTGCCATGCTGCTCGCCGAATGTGCCGCCGGTGGCGTGCAGATCCGTCTGCAGCAGCACATCACCGATGTCACACGCGGCGATCTTTTTCATGTCGAAACGGATGCCGGGTCGATCACCGCGGAAAGCCTGGTGCTGGCCACCGGCGGCCTCTCCATCCCCAAGCTCGGCGCTACCGGCCTCAGCCACGAGATAGCAACCCGCTTCGGCCTTCCCCTCACCGCTATCCGCCCTGCCCTGGTTCCCCTCACCCTCCCGCCCGCCGACCTGGCGCCGCTTCAATCCCTTGCCGGGGTTTCGGCCGAGATCATCGCCCGCTGTGGCCGTGTGGCGTTTCGCGAAGGCATGGTGATCACCCATCGTGGCCTCTCCGGCCCCGCCATTCTGCAAATCTCCTCCGCCTGGCGTGAGACGACGCCGATCGATATCGATCTGCTGCCGTCCGCGTCCCCAGGCTTCCTTGCCGCCCACAAGCGCGCGCGCCCAAAGACCAGTCTGCGCACCGCATTCGCCGATGCGCTGCCGCAGCGCCTCGCCGATGCCTTCCTGCCCAAGCAGCACGAAGCTTCCCGCATGGCCGACATCCCGGACCGCACGCTCGCCGGCCTGGAGACGAGCCTGCGGCAATGGCGCCTCCATCCGGCGGGCACCGAGGGCTATGCCAAAGCCGAAGTCACACTTGGTGGCATCGACACGCGCGCCCTCGATCAGCGCACCATGCAAGCCCGCGACGTCCCCGGTCTCTTCGTCATAGGCGAAGCCGTCGACGTCACCGGCTGGCTCGGCGGCTACAATTTTCAATGGGCCTGGGCTAGCGGCTTCAGCGCCGGCCAGGCCGCCTGATCGGCCTGCCCCCCGGCATATGAGGTTGTTTGGGCGCCTCTTGAAGCATACAGGATCGCCTGCGTGCTCAATGGATACTCGCCATGCCCACTCTCCACCCGTTTCATCTTGCCTTTCCGGTTCATGACCTCGCGGCCGCCCGGCTATTCTACGGTGAGCTTCTGGGCTGCCCCGAGGGACGCAGCGCACCCGACTGGATCGACTTCGACTTCTTTGGCCATCAGATCGTCGCTCATCTGGCACCCGCCGAAACCGGCATGGCCTCCACAAACGCCGTGGATGGCCATGGCGTGCCTGTAAGGCACTTCGGCATCGTTCTTCCCATGGAGGCATGGCAGGCAATGGCCGACAAGCTGATCGCTTTTGGTATCGACTTCGTCATCAGACCCTACATACGCTTTCGCGGCGAACCCGGCGAGCAAGCCACGATGTTCTTCAAGGATCCGAGCGGCAACGCAGTCGAAATGAAGGCCTTCGCCGACATCGGCAAATTATTTGCTAAATAGGTTGAGCCCCGTCCATCGTCGCCTGGTGCGTGATCAGCCGTTAACGCCAGGTGGCGCACACCTGCTACCTCCGTACTCAAAAAAACGATGTCCTGAAGGAAAAGAAAGCGCTTCTTTTTTGAAAAAAAGAAGCAAAAAACTTTTGCTCGTTAGGCCGCTATCGGCAGGCGTGCGCGGATGAGTTTCTCGATGCCGCGCAACTGGGCGCGTTCGCCGTCGTCACACAGGCTGATGGCACGGCCGGCGGCGCCGGCGCGGGCGGTGCGGCCAATGCGGTGGACGTAAGCCTCCGGCACGTCCGGCAAGTCGAAATTGATCACGTGCGTAACGCCATCAACATCAATGCCGCGCGCCGCAATATCGGTCGCGACCAATACCGGCACCGCACCCTTCTTGAAATCTGCCAAAGCACGCTCCCGCTGACCCTGGCTCTTGTTGCCGTGGATCGCATTGGCACTTAATCCGGCCGCGGCCAGATGCTGCACAATCCGGTCGGCACCATGTTTCGTGCGCGCAAAGACCAGCGTGCGGCCCATATCCGGCGCGCGCAGCATGCGCGTCAGAACCGCCCGCTTTTCCGACTGGTTCACGAACACCACACTCTGGTCGATCCGCTCCGCGGTCGTCGCCACCGGCGTCACCGAAACCCGTACCGGATCCTTCAGCAACTGATCGGCAAGACCCGCGATCTCCTTCGGCATCGTCGCCGAAAAGAACAGGCTTTGCCGAACCGCCGGCAGCTCCCGCGCGATGCGCTTGATCGGGATCACGAACCCCAGGTCCAGCATGTGATCCGCCTCGTCGAGCACCAGAACCTCGGTGCGGTCCAGCCGAACATGCCCCTCGCCGAACAAATCCAGCAAACGCCCCGGTGTGGCCACGATCACATCCACACCATTCGCCAGCGACGTAATCTGCCGCCCTTTCGGCACGCCGCCGAAAATCAGCGCCACCCGCACGCTCGTCTGGCGCCCATAGGTGCGGAAACTCTCGGCAATCTGCGCGGCCAGTTCGCGCGTCGGCGCCAGCACCAGGCAACGGGTCGTCTTGCGCTCATAAGGCCGGGGATTGCCCATCAGCCGGTGCAGGATCGGCAACGCGAACGCCGCCGTCTTGCCCGTGCCGGTCTGCGCAATGCCCAGCAGATCGTGGCCCTTCAGGAGATGCGGGATCGCCTGCGTCTGGATCGGGGTAGGTGTGGTGTAGCCGGCAGCCGTCAGCGCCTTCAGCAGCGGAGCTGCAAGGCCAAGCTCAGAAAATTCAGTCATAGGTAAAAAGGTCTCTCAGATTGCCGCCATCCCAAAGGGAGGCGCAAGAGCGGTCGGCAGGACCGCAAGCCGGCGCG
>PKZM01000099.1 GCA_003133065.1 Acetobacteraceae bacterium | reverse complement strand
CCAGCGTGGGGTCGGTGGCGGGGGCGGCGTTGGAGAGGGTTGCGAGATAGGTGGTGCTGTCGGTCTTTTGCGGGGCCATCAGAGCAGCGTGGTTTGGCCGGGCGCGGTGCCGGGGGGGATGGGTGCGCCGTCGTCGAATTGGGCGAGGTAGTCCAGGGCGGCGGGGCGGGTACGGGTGAGGCCTTTGTATTCGATGATGGGCGGATCGAGGTCGCGCAGCACGCGGTGGAGGCGTTTACGCCATTTTTCGACGCGGGCGAGGTCGGCCAGGCTGATGAGGTAAGTGCGGATGCCGAAGAGGATTCCGTTGCTGCGCGGCAGGCGGAAGAGGGTTTGCAGTTCCACGCGGAGGTGGAGTTTGTCGGCGACGTTTTCGGGGGTGATGGTGGTGCGGTCAGGTCCCCAGGTGGGGTAGGCTTCGGGTGAGGTATCGAGGCGGGGGTTGACGGTCATGGTCCAGTTGACGCGGCGCACGGGGGCGCCGAGGCGGAGGCCGAGGAGGAATTTCAGGGCGCGATCGAAGACGCCGAGTTCGTGGGCTTTGGGGACAGGGGCGTGCCATTCCATGAAGGACATGCCGAGATCGAAATCGAGNNCCTGGCGGGTGATGTATTCGAAGGGTTCGTAGGGGAGTGTAGCGGGATCGCCGAAGGTGAAGTGCTGTTCGATGTTGAGCGGGCGGTTGATCCAGGTCCAGGCGTCGCCGTCGCGGATCAGGGTGAAGTGGTCCGGGTAGTCGGCGGCGAGACTTTCCATGACGAGTTCGAGCACATCCCATTGCGCCGACATCATGTGCGGCAGCACCTGGCAGCGTTTGGGGTCGGCAATCAGGGTGAGCGCGCGTTCGGCACATTCGGCGACGTAATGTTCATCGACATCGAAAACCGCGTCGTAGGCTTGGGTTGGGCCGCCTTTGACGTGTGGTTCGAGATTGACGACGTACATATATTTGTCGTGCGGAAACGGGAACGGGAAGCGCAGGATCGCCGCGTCGGAGTTTGTGTAGGAGAAGTGCGGCCTGAAGCTCTCGTGTGGATTAAACATGTTTTTTCCTCGCGCGCCTGAGGGATAAAAGTTCTTTGCTTCTTTCTTTCAAGAAACAAGGCCTTTCTTGCTTCATATGTCGATCGTGATTGTCTCGGCGTGACTGCGCGAAACGCAGGGCATGATGCTGGTGGCGTGTTCGCTTTCGGAGAGGAAGTGGTCGCGGTGGTCGGGGGTTCCTGCGAGCAGGGGAAGCCGGCATTCGCCGCAGGCGCCGCCGCGGCATAGGCTGGGTGCATCGATGTCGGCGGCTTCCAGGGCTTCGAGCAGGGTTTGGTCCTGGGCCACGTGGATGGTGCGGCCGGTGCGGGCGAGCACGGCGTCGAACGCCCTACCGCCGGTGGGGGCGCCGAAATGTTCCTGGTGAATGCGGGCGGCGGGCCAGCCCAGGGTGCGGGCGGCGGCTTCGGCTGCCTGCATGAAGCCGGTGGGGCCGCACAGATAGAGGTGGGTGCCTAGCGGTTGGTGGCGCAGCAGGTCGGTCGGGTTGAAATCGGGGCCGGCGTGGATGTGGGCGTGGGGCCAGGGGGCGAGCAGGGTTTGGAAGGCAGGTTGGTCGGCCGCGTGGCAGCGCAGGTGGAGTTCGAAGGGCGTTTCGGCCAGAGCGGCGCGAGTGGAGAGGAAGGGGGTGACGCCGATCCCCGCGGCAAGCATCAGGTGTTTGCGGGCCAGGCCGGCGATGGGGAAGAGGTTGACCGGCGGCAGGATGGTCAGGGTTTGGCCGACTGCCAAGCGCTCGTGCAGGTACAGCGATCCACCGCGGCCCTGGGGCACTTTGCGCACGATGATGCTGTAGGCGGTGCGGGTGCCGGGCGGGGAGACGAGGGAGTAGGCGTTCCGCCAACTGCGCGTATCGCCCCTGAGTTCGATCTGGATATGGGCGCCCGGCGCGCTGGCGGGGAGCAGGGCGCCCTCGGCGTGTTGCAGGGTGATGCGGCGAAGGGTGGCGTTCAGGGGCTCGATCTCGGCGACGCGGACGTGGATGCGGGCGCTTTGGGTCATGGGTAGAGGGTTTCGATCGGGGGCAGGATGCCCGGGGTTTCGGCATCCACCTGCACGCCCATGAAGGCGCGCAGGCGGCGGGAGAAATGGTCGCGCACGAGCAGGTTTGCGCCGCAGCCGGCACAGGTGACGATGTTGGTGGTGACGCGATCGGTGTTGGTTTTGCAATGGATGCAATGGACGCGGCGGGCGAGGCTGCCGGCGTGGTGGAGGAAGAGTTCGCCCTCGGTAAGCCCGGCGTGCGTGGCGATGTAGGCAACATCCCAGATGAAGGGTTCGGTGCCGATGGCGTAGAGGCGGAAGCCGGGCCCCTGCCGCGCCAGATGGCCGGGCAGGGACGCCAGCAGGGCGGCCGGGGTGGGGAAGCTTTGCCCGCCGGGATGGGGGGCGATGGTCCAGAGTTCGGCGGCGCCGCTGATGCCGGGCGGCGGGCTTGGCTGGTCGGTGACGATCAGGTGCTGGGTGCCGGCGGGATCGATGCGGAAGGGCTGGTAGCGCGGGCGGCTCTTGATGCCTTGATCCATGGGTCAGCCGATGGCGGTGCGCTTGGTTTTTTTGGGATCGTCGAAGGGCAGGTTGTGAGCGAGCGCGGGCAGGCGTTCTGCCTGGTTTTGCACGCAGAGGGCGGTGCCTGGGATGGCGCAATCGGGGGCGAGGCGGGCGATGGCCATGGATTGGCCGGTGAGGGTGGAGACCATCGCACAGGTGACGACACCCACTTGGCGGTCGCCGGCGAAGACGGGGGCGCCGTTGTCCATGGGCAGGCCGGAGGGGGCGAGGAGGCCGAAGATTTTGAAACGTTCGCGGCCGCGCAGGCGGAAATGTTCGGGGGCGCCTCGGAAACCGGTTTTGCCGGGGCTGACGGTGAAATCCAAGCCGAGCTCCCATAGCGTGTCGCCCGGGGGTTCATCGGCGAAGGGATACATCTCGGAATTATCGTAGGGGTAGAAGAGCAGGTAGCTTTCGACCCGCAGGAGATCGAGCACGGTGAAGGCGCACGGGATGATGCCGAGATCGACGCCTTTTTCGAGGATGGTGTCCCAGATCATTGGGGCATCCGCGGCGCGGCAGAAGATTTCGTAGCCGCGTTCGCCGGTGTAGCCGGTGCGGGAAATCATCACCGGCGCGCCGAACAGCGTGGTTTGCAGATGATGGAAATATTTGAGGTCCCGCAGGCCGGGGACGTGGCGGGCGAGGAAATCCACGGCGAGCGGACCTTGCAGCGAGAGATCGTGCAGATCGTCATCGAACACCAGCGCCACGTTGCGGCCCATGCACGCGCTGGAGAGGGTTTCGTGGCCGGCGCCGCTGCCATGCACCACCATCCAGGCGTTGGGCCCGGTACGATAGAGAATGCCGTCCTCAATGAATTTGCCAGAATCGTTCAGCATGCACGCGTAGGCGGAGCGGCCGGGCGTGATCTTGCGCACATCGCGCGTGGTGATGCTGTCCAGCACCGCGGATGCGTGGGGGCCGACGAGGTGGAGCTTTTTCAGGCCGGAAACATCCATCAGGCCGGCGCGGGTGCGGATGGCGACGTGGCCCTGTTGCAAGCTGGTGGCGGCGTAGGTCCAGGCGGTGCCCATGCCGTTCCAATCCTCCAGCGCGGAGCCGAGGGCGCGATGGCGGTCGGCGAGGGCGGAGATCCTCCAGGAGGCGGGCATAGGGTTGGGTGCCGTTCTTGTGACGCACGATAATTGCCTGGGGGGAAAGTTGGGTCAAGGGAGGAAGAAAGAGTTCTTTTTTGAAAAAAAGAACCAAAAAACTTTTGCCTTTTGGTGCGGGCCTTGCCGGCAGCGCGCAAAGGGACAGAAGTTTTTTGCTTCTTTTTTTCAAAAAAGAAGGCCTTACTTTTCTTCTTTCAGTTTGTAGATCAGTTCCAGCGCCTCCCGCGCGCTGAGCCGGTCCGGATCGATATCAGCCAGAATGGCGCGAAGGGGATCCGGCGCGGGTTCGGGCAGGTTGGCGAAGAGGGGCAGATCGGCCACCACCGGTTCGCGCCCCTTTTCGAGCGCGGCCAGCAGGCTGGCGGCGCGGCGCACCACCTGGGCTGGGACGCCGGCGAGCCGGGCGACATGAACGCCCCAGCTTCGGCCGGCGGCCCCTTCGGCCACCTCGTGCAGGAACACCACATCGCCCCGCCATTCGCGCACCCGCATCATGTGCGGGCGCAGGCGGGGCAGCGAATCGGTCAGGCGGGCGAGTTCGTGGAAATGGGTGGCGAAGATGGTGCGGCAGCGGATTTGGCTGTGCAGCGCCTCCAGCACCGCCCAGGCGATGGCCAAGCCATCCAGGGTTGCGGTGCCGCGGCCGATTTCGTCCACGATCACCAGGCTGCGCGGGCCGGCCTGGTGCAGGATGGCGGCGGTTTCGATCATTTCCACCATGAAGGTGCTGCGGCCGCGCGCCAGTTCGTCGGCCGCGCCCACGCGGCTGAACAGGCGGTCGACGATGCCGATGCGGGCGGCGGCGGCGGGCACCGGCAGGCCGGCCTGGGCGAGGATGGCGATCAGGGCGTTCTGGCGCAGATAGGTGGATTTGCCGGCCATGTTGGGGCCGGTGAGCAGCAGCACGCGTCGGTCTGGCGAGAGATCGCATTCATTGGGCACGAAGGCGGCTCGGCTTGCCAGGGCTGATTCCACCACGGGGTGGCGGCCGGCTGTGATGCGGAAATCATCGGTGTCGGCGATGTCGGGGCGGCACCATTGGCCGCCTTCAGCGAGGCGCGCGCAGGATTGCAGTGCATCGAGCAGGGCCAGCGCGCTGGCTGCCTCGGCGACCGGTTCGGCGGCGGCGAGGATGGCGGCCACCAGGGTGGCGAAGACCAGGCGTTCGCGCGCGGCGGCGCGGTCGGCGGCTTCGGTGATGCGGCGGTCCAGCTCGGAGAGGCGGGGATGGCTGAAGCGGGCGCCGTTGGCCATGCCCTGGCGCAGGGTGAGATCGGGGTGGGTGCGGAGGTGTTCGACGGCGGCGGCCGGCGCCTCGACGATGTAGCCGAGCTGGGCGTGGTGGCGGATTTTCAGGCTGGCGACACCGTATTGCTGGGCGAAGTCCAGTTGCATGGCGGAGATGACGCGGCGGCTGTCGTCGCGCAGGGCGCGGTGGGCATCCAGTTCGCCATCGTAGCCGGGGGCAATGACGCCGCCATCATCCAGCCGCGCGGGGAGGGTTTCGGCCAGCGCCCGGCCGAGGAGATCGGCGAGATCGGGCGCGCCGTGCAGGGCGTGGGCGGCGTGGGCGAGGAGCGGTGGGCAGGGGCCATCGAACAGGCGGGCGCAGGCGGCGGCGGCGATGAGGCCCAGGCGGATGGCGGCGAGATCGCGCGGGGCGCCGCGGCCGAGCGAGAGGCGGGCGAGGGCACGTGCGATATCCGGCACGCCCTTGATGGTGGCGCGGAGCGTGGCGAGGTGGGGGGGCGTGGCGAGGAGAAAGCCCCAGCCATCCTGGCGGGCGGCGATGGCGGCGGGATCGGTGAGGGGGGCGGCGAGCCAGCCGGCGAGCAGCCGGGCGCCGGGGGCGGTGAGGGTGCGGGTGACGGCGGCAACCAGGGTGAGCGCCTGGCCGCCATCGCGCGCGGTGAGCAGTTCCAGGCTGGCGCGGGTGGCGGCGTCCATGGCCATCTGACCGGCTTGCCCCACGGGGACGGGGCGAGAGAGGCGGGGCATCTGCCCGGCCTGGGTGAGTTTGATGTAGTCCAGCGCGAGGGCGCCGGCGGCGGCTTCGGCATCGGTGAAGGTGCCGAAGGCATCCAGGCTGGCGGCGCCATAGGCCTGCGCCAGCTCCGCCCGCGCTTTTGCGGGGTGGGAGGGGGCGGGGGATGGGGTGCGGCGGGGGGTGAAATCGCCCAGATCCAGGGTATCGCTGGACAGGATCTCGGCGGGATCGAGGCGGCCGAGGAGGGCGGGGAGGGCGGCGTTGTCCAGGGGGGTGGTTTCGAACAGGCCGGTGGAGACATCCAGCCAGGCGGCCCCGAGACGGCCATCGGATTGGGCCAGCGCGAGCAGCAGGTTGGGGCGGGCGGCATCGAGCAGGGATTCCTCGGTGAGGGTGCCGGGGGTGATGAGGCGGACGATGGCGCGTTTGAGCGGGGCTTTGCCGGCGCGCTGGCTGGCCGGTTCCATTTGTTCGGCGACGGCGACGCGGAAGCCGCGGCGGATGAGGCGGGCGAGGTAGATCTCGGCGGTGGCGACGGGGACGCCGCACATGGCGATGGGCGCGCCGGCGTGTTCGCCGCGGTGGGTCAGCGCGATATCCAGCGCGCCGGCGGCGGTCTGGGCATCGGCGAAGAACATTTCAAAAAAATCGCCCATGCGGAAGAAGAGCAGGGCATCGGGGTGCTCCGCCTTCAGGGCGAACCATTGCGCCATGGCGGGCGATGCGCCGTCGGCTGGGGGGAGGCTCACGCGGCGGGAGCCTTGCTTTGGCGAGACATGCCGAGACGCTTCTTAATGTAAAGACACACGGGCGAGTGGTAGTGTGGCTTCATGATAGAGCCTAGCACATTTGTGGCGCTGAACCGTTTTGGCCTGGGCGCCCGGCCGGGTGACGTGGCGGCGATGGGCGGCAATCCGCATGGCTGGGTGCTGGACCAGATTGCGCATGGGCAGGCCGATCCGGTGCCGGGCGTGGGGGATACGCCGGGGCGGCTGCATATGGTGGATGCTTTCTTCAAGGCCAAGCAGGAGGCCGACAAGCTGGATGCGGCCCGGCAGGCGGCGCTGGATGGGACGGGCAAGCCGGTGGTGCCGCCGGTTGTAGGCAAGCCGAAGCCGGGTATTTTGGATCAGCCGCCGGGCAAGGTGCTGGATGCCGATAGCGCGCGGCGGATCGACCAGATGGTCGCGACCGACTGGCCGGTGAGCGAACGGCTGGCGGCGTTCTGGGCGAACCATTTCTCGGTGACGAATCTGCGCGGCGAGATTGCGGTGAGCGCGCTGCCCTATGAGAACGAGGCGATCCGGCCGAACGTGTTCGGCACGTTCCATGACATGCTGTGCGCCACCGCCGTGCATCCGGCGATGACGTATTATCTGGATGCGGCGAGCAGTGTGGGGCCGGACAGTGTGTGGGGGGCCAAGCACAAGCGGGCGGTGAACGAGAATTTTGCCCGCGAGGTGATGGAGTTGCACACGCTGGGGGTGAATGGCGGCTACACCCAGGCGGATGTGCAACAACTGGCGCTGGTGCTGACCGGGGTTGGGCTGGATAGGGCGGCCGGAGAGAGCGCGTTCTATTACGACCGTCATGAGCCGGGGGACCGGGTGCTGCTGGGGCACAGATTGCCGGCGGATGGGGACCAGATGCGGGCAGCGTTTGATATTCTGGCCAATCATCCGGCGACGGTGCGGCATATCTGCCGGAAACTGGCGGTGCATTTTTGTGGGGATATGCCGCCGCCGGGCGTGGTGAAGCGGCTGGCGGATGCGTGGCGGCAATCGGGCGGGGCGTTGCCGGCGGTGTATCGGGCGCTGGTGGCGGCGCCCGAGGCATGGGTGGCGCGGCCGTTGAAATATCGTTCGCCGCAGGATTTTGTGCTGGCGGCGGGGCGGGCGTTTGGGCTGCGCGGCCGGGGGCGGCCGTTGCTGGAGGAGATGAAGCAACTGGGTCAGATGCCGTATGGCGCGCCGGCGCCCACGGGCTGGCCGGACCAGGATAGTGTGTGGCTTGATCCGGGTGGGGCGGTGGGGCGTGTGTCTTCGGCGCGGCGGATTGCGAGCCTGGCTGGGCCTGATGTGGATGCGGCGGGCGTGCTGCCGCAGGTGGTGTACGCCACCGCCAATTCGGTAACGTTCGATGTTGTGCTGGCCGAACCCAACCCCCGCAACGCGGCTGCCTTGGTATTAGCCTCGCCGGAATTCCAGCGAAGGTAACAAAAGTCTTTTTGCTTCTTTTTCTTCAGAAAAAGAAGAGTCTTTCTTTTTTGAAAAAAAGAAACAAAAAACTTTTACTCTTTAGGAGTACACCAGATGATCAGCCGCCGACATTTGCTCGCGGGGCTTGCGGTGAGCGTGCCGAAGCTGGGGTTTGCCAGTGTGGCGGCGCGGCCGGGGAAGTTGTTTGTGCTGATCATCATGCGCGGGGCGATGGATGGTCTGGCGGCGGTGGCGCCGCTGGGTGATCCGGATTACGCGGCGTTGCGGAGCAGTCTGGTGCTGGGCACGCCGGCGGCGCCGAACGGGGCGCTGAAGCTGGATGAGCGGTTCTGGCTGCATCCGGCTCTGGCGCCGGTGTATCCGTTATATGGGCGCGGCGAGATGCTGGTGGTGCATGCGGTGGCCTCGCCGTATCGGGAGCGCAGCCATTTCGATGCGCAGAACGTGCTGGAATCGGGGATGGTGAAGCCGGGCTGGGGTGCGGATGGCTGGCTGAACCGGATGCTGGCGGCGCAGCGCGCCACGCGGGTGGAGGGGATTGCGTTCACCCCGACGATGCCGCTGGTGCTGAAGGGGCCTGCCCCGGTTTCCAACTGGCAGCCGGAGGGGGCGGCTGCGGATATAGAAGATGCGGTGGCGCATATGTATCGATCGGACCAGGCGCTGGCGGCAACGTATCAGGCGGGGCTGGCGGCGCGTGGGGTGGTGGATGTGGCGGGGCGGGGGATGCCGCAGCGGCGGATTTTTCCCGCTCTGGCGGCGGTTGCGGGGAAAACGCTGGCGGCGGAGGATGGGCCGAACGTGGCGGTGTTGGAGATCGGCGGGTGGGACACACATGTGGGCCAGGGCACGGGCAAGGGACGGCTGGCCGGGGCGCTGGGGCAATTGGCCGAGGGCGTGGAGGCGATGCATAAAGCTTTGGGTGAACGGTGGCGGGATACGGTGGTGGTCGCCATGACGGAATTTGGCCGTACGGCGCGGCCGAACGGTACCGGCGGCACGGACCATGGCACGGCCACGGCGGCGTTTGTTTTTGGCGGTGCGGTGGCGGGTGGACGTGTAGTTGCGGATTGGCCGGGGTTGTCGGGCGGGGCGCTGTATCAGAACCGGGATTTGGCGCAGACAATGGATGTGCGGGGGGTATTGTAGGGGGTGTTGGGGGATCTTGTTGGGGTGACGCAGGCGGTGCTGGAGGGGCGGTGCCAGCTTGGGAGTGCGGGTGTGAGGGCGGGGGTGGGGTTGGTGCGGGCGTGAGACGCTGCGCAGGCGGGGGCCTGTGTCGCCTTCGTTCCTTTAACTACGTGGCAGG
>PKZM01000216.1 GCA_003133065.1 Acetobacteraceae bacterium | reverse complement strand
GAGGGCAAGACGCTGGTGGCCACCCTGCCGGTCTATCTCAACGCGCTGTCCGGCCGCGGCGTGCATGTGGTGACCGTGAACGACTACCTTGCCCGCCGCGACAGCGAGGAGATGGGGCGCCTGTACGCATTCCTGGGCCTGCGCACCGGTGTGATCGTGCATGGGCTCAGCGACGAGGAACGGCGCGCCGCCTATGCCTGCGACGTGACCTACGGCACCAACAACGAGTTNNCATCGTCGACGAGGTCGACTCCATTCTGATCGATGAAGCGCGCACCCCGCTGATCATCTCCGGCCCCGCCGAGGATTCCTCGGATCTCTACCGCTCGGTGAACCTGGTCGTGCAGGAATTGGTCAAGGATAAGGCTACGTTCGAGAAAGACGAAAAAGCCAAGTCCGTGCATCTGACGGAAGCCGGCAACGAGCGCGTGGAGGATATGCTGCGCGAGGCCGGCATCATCACCGAGGGCAACCTCTACGACATCTTCAATGTCTCCGTGGTGCACCACGTGCAGCAATCGCTGCGTGCGCACACGCTGTTCGCGCGCGACGTGGATTACATCGTGCGTGACGACAAGGTGATCATCATCGACGAATTCACCGGCCGCATGATGGAGGGGCGGCGCTTTTCCGAAGGCCTGCACCAGGCGCTGGAAGCCAAGGAGTTCGTCACGGTTCAGCAGGAAAACCAGACACTCGCCTCGATCACCTTCCAGAACTATTTCCGCCTGTTCCCCAAGCTCGCCGGCATGACCGGCACGGCCATGACGGAAGCCGACGAGTTCGCCGAAATCTACAAGCTGTCGGTGATCGAGATCCCCACCAACGTGGCGGTTGTCCGCGCCGATGGCGATGACGAAGTCTACCGCACGGCGGCCGAGAAATACGTGGCGGTGGCAACCCTGATCGAGGAGGCGCGCGCCCGGCTTCAGCCCGTTCTGGTCGGCACCGTCAGCATTGAGAAGAGCGAGGTGCTGAGCGAAATCCTCAAGAAGCGGAACATCCCGCACGCGGTGCTGAACGCGCGCTTCCACGANNCGCGGCACCGACATCAAACTCGGCGGCAATCTGGACATGCGCCTCAAGCGCGAGGCCGACACGCTGCCCGATCCGGCCGCGCGCGAGGCGCGGGCGGCGGACATCCGCGCCGAAGTGGCCGCCAACCACGATAAGGTGAAGGCTGCCGGCGGCTTGCTGGTGATCGGCACCGAACGCCATGAAAGCCGCCGCATCGACAACCAGCTGCGNNGGCCGCTCCGGCCGGCAGGGCGATCCGGGCGCCAGCCGCTTCTTCCTCTCCCTGGAAGACGATCTGATGCGCATCTTCGGCAGCGACCGCATGGGCGGCATGCTGCAGCGCCTCGGCCTGAAGGACGGCGAGGCGATCGTTCACCCCTGGATCAACAAGGCCCTGGAGAAGGCGCAGAAAAAGGTCGAGGCGCGCAACTTCGACACGCGCAAGAACCTGCTGAAATACGACGACGTGATGAACGACCAGCGCCGCGAAGTGTATGCGCAGCGCCGCGAATACATGTCCGCCGTCGATGTATCGGAGACGGTCGCCGCCTTCCGCCACGAACTGATCGAGAGCCTGGTGCGCCTGCGCATCCCCGAACGTGCCTTTGCCGAACAATGGGAAACCGCGGAGCTGGCGCAGGAGGTGAAGCGCTTCTTCAACCTCGATCTGCCGATCCAGGAGTGGGGCCGGGAAGAAGGAATCGACGAGACAGCCATCCACGAGCGCCTCACGCAGGCCGTGGATTCCAGCTTTGCCGCCAAGGCCGCGAATTTCGGCCCGGAAATCATGCGCTATATCGAGAAATCGCTGCTGCTGCAGATGTTCGATACGGTGTGGAAGGAACACCTGCTGGCGCTGGACCATCTGCGCCAGGGCATCGGCCTGCGTGCCTACGGCCAGCGCGACCCGCTGAACGAATACAAGAGCGAGGCTTTCGCGCTGTTCAACGCCATGCTGGACGATTTGCGCGAGCGTGTGACGGTCACGCTCGCCCGCGTGGAACTCTCAGCCGAGCCGCCACCGATTCCGCAAACCTTGCCCGCCGGCATGGTGGAGAATTTCGCGGCCCCCGCGATGGTGGGCGCCGACACGTCGTACGGCAACGCCGATCCGCTGCGCGTCACTGTCGCTGGGCCAGGCACGAGCATGGATCCGGACGATCCCACGAGCTGGGGCGCCACACCGCGCAATGCGCCGTGCCCGTGCGGGTCGGGGAAGAAGTATAAGCATTGCCATGGGCGGGCGTAGAAGGAAGGAAGATGTTCTTTTTTGAAAAAAAGAACCAAAAAACTTTCGTCCGTATGGCCTACGCTGCCGGCTAGTCCGCGACAGCACAGGCAAAAGTTTTTTGCGTCTTTTTTTCAAAAAAGAAGACTCTTCTACCCCGCCCCATTCGGCAAAACCACCGTAAACGCCGAACCCGCGCCTTGCCTGCTCTCAACGCTGATCTCCCCGCCATGCAACTGCACCACCGTGCGGGCGAGATACAGGCCCACCCCGGTTCCGGTGATACCTGATACGTTGCCGCCGCGGTAATACCGATTGAAAACGCTCTCGATATCAGGCGGCGGAATACCCAGACCTTTGTCACGGATCGTGACGGTGGTGTGTCCCAACTCCTGCCGCGCGGTGACACGCACATGCGCCTCGTCGGGCGAGTATTTGATCGCGTTGGCGACCAGGTTACCGAATGTCTGGAACAGCAACCGCGCATCACCGCTGATCGGCAAGGCGAGGTCACCGAAATCCTCGTCAATCACGGCATGGGGCGCGGTTTCCCGATGCAGCGCACAGACCTCGCGCAGAAGCGTGGCCAGATCCAACGTGGCCGCCTGCACCTTCAGGCTCGCCGCGCCATCCACCAGCCGCGTGGATGTCAGCAGATTTTCCATCAGCGCGGTCATGCGCTGCACCGCGCTGCGGATTCGGCCGGCGCGCTCCGCCAGACCGTCCGCCGCGATATGGTCCTTCATACTGATCAGACGCTGCGCATGCGCGTCGATCACCGTCAGCGGCGTACGGAATTCATGGCTGATCATGGCCACGAAATTGCGTTGCTGGCGGGTCAGGTTCTGCTCGTAGGCCAGCTTCTCCTCCAGCATGGCCGCCTGCCGCGCCAGGGCCTGCTGGCTCTGCATCAGCGCGATCGCGTTCGCGCGGAACACCACCACGGCGCGCGCCATCTCCCCGATCTCATCCTGGCGCGAGACGCCGTCCACCCGGATCTCCGTCGTGTTGGCGGCGAGCAGGCGCATGGTGCCGGCCAGATCGATCAGCGGGGCTGAAACCCGACGGCGGATATACACCAGGGTGCCCGCCAGCAGCGTGCCAGCCAGCAGCAGCGCCAGCACGATCAGCACCAGCGCCTCCGTATAGGCCGCTTCGGTGCGGGCGCTGGCCTGGCGGGCCTGTTCCACGGTACGGTCGGTCAGCACGCCCAGCACATCGCTGGCCGCGTTGTAGGCGAGGCGCGAGGTCGTGTGGTACACCTCAATCGCCTCTTGCTGCTGTCCCGCGGCCGCAAGGGCGGTCACCCGCGCCGCCACCTGCCGGTAGGCCTGCCAGCGCGCGGCGAAGGCGTTGTACAGCGGCCGGTCCGGCGCGCGCGTGGTCACGCGTTCGTAGCCGCGCTCGGCCTGCTCCACCGCATGGGCAAGGCTGGCGATGGCGGCCAGCGCGGCTTTGTGGTCCGCCGGCCGGCTGGCCAGCAGGTAATCGCCTTCCGCCGTGCGGGTATCGGAGGTAAAATTGTTCAGATCACCCAGCAGCCGTGTGCTCGGCAGCCAGTGGCCGCGCAGATCCAGCGAGACGTCATTGAACCCATTGAACAGGTGTATGGTGAACAGGCCGAAGCCGGCGATCACCGCAAAAAGCAGGACGCTGATGACAGAGAGGCGGGCATGAAGCGAGGTGAAGCGGGCCCGCAGGATCTGGCTGGGAGTCCTAGCCACGATTCAACATTGCTTTTTTATGGCGTTGTGCGGTGCAAGACGACGTTACGCGCACGCAGTCACTTCCGGGAAGGTCACACATGCATGAAGTGCGAAGGGCCGCGTTGGGGTCCGCCCGGTCATGCAGGCAAATGATGTCATCCCGGGCGCCCAAACATATCCTCTGCATCGATGACGATCAGGAAACCGCCGGCCTGCTGGCCGAGGAACTTCTCGAGCGCGGATTTAGGATCACCTCCGCCCATGGCGGGCATGCGGGGCTTGCCGCCATCCTGCGTGAAGGGCCTGACCTGGTGCTCTCCGATATCAGCATGCCGGGGGTGTCCGGATTCGATGTGCTGGAACGGCTTGTGGCGCTCGCGCCGCGATTTGCCAACATGCCCTTCGTTTTCCTCACGGCGCTCACCGACCGCGAGACCGAATTGCGCGGCCGGCAACTGGGCGCCGACGACTACGTGACCAAGCCGGTGGATTTCGACATCCTGGTGACGATCATCGAGGCGCGGCTGGCCGGCGTCGCACGCCGGGCGATGTGGCCCTGCCAGGTAGGGCTGAACGAGCGCGAAACCGAAGTGCTCACCTGGGCAGCGCGTGGCAAAACCTCCAACGAAATCGGGCAGATCCTGGACCTGACGAAGCGCACGGTCGATTTTCACATGGATAATGCGCGGCTGAAGCTGAACGCCTCCACCCGCATGCACGCCGCGGTGAAAGCCGCCTCAGCCGGACTGATCAACGTATAGCCGCATGCGGCGCGGGGCCGCCGATGTGCGGCCCGGCCTTGGCCGGACCACCCACCCGCGTGGGACGCGCGCCACGCGTGCCGGCGGCGCCCGGCTTTTGGCCCTGGCAACGTCCGTTCGCCCGGCGGCCTTTTACGGCACATGGTTGACGCGCATCTCGGCGGCACCTTGCGGCTCGATCGAACGCTTTTCGGCGTGGTGGACAGGGCAAGGGGGCCTTCCGCAACGAAAGTCCCCGATCGGCCGGCCGGCGCGTTCCGCGTTGCCCAGCGCTAGCCGCTAGCCTTGCGCAACGTCAAAACTGTAGTTATATTTTTGCCATGACATTCTTCCGCTTCGAGTGGGACGAGGCCAAAAACCGGTCCAATCAACGGAAGCATGGGCTAAGTTTTGAAGAGGCGAGCCAGGCGTTTCGCGATCCTTTGTTGCTCTCGGTTCAAGATCGCGTTGAGGAGGGCGAGCAACGTTGGCAGGCGTAGGGGGCAATCGGGGGCTTTGTGCTTGTGGTGGTGGCCCACACTCTCAGAGAGGAGGGCGTTCAAGGTGCGCCCGTGGAAGTCATTCGCATCATCTCGGCGCGGCGCGCCACACCAAGAGAAAGGAGGCGCTATGAAGAAGAAAATGGCTAGCTACACCTTGGACAACCTGCCGCCGCTCACACAGGCACAACACGACGACCTCGCAAGGCTGGCGGCAATGCCCGACGAGCAAATCGACACCAGCGACATTCCCGAGCTGACCGATGAGCAGTTCAAAAATGCGGATCGCGGCCGGTTCTATAGGCCCATCAAGCGGCAGATCACGGCGCGCGTCGATGCCGACGTGTTGGAGTGGCTACAATCGCAAGGAAAGGGCTACCAGTCCCGTATCAACGCTATCTTGCGGCGCGAAATGCTGGCTTCGCTCAAGTAGGGGGCGCGGATGTCTTCGTCGGCGCCTGAGCTGGCCTGCTTGAGATTTGCTGCCGACCAGGCCCCCGCGTCGTTGACGAGCCTAGAGACCGTCGCTTCAGCCGCCTCGGTTTGCCCCTCGACCTCGCGGCGGCCGGTCCTGATTTGAGCGGCGAGCCGATCCGGTGGGGCGAGCACGGGGGATAGTTCCGGGAGAGAAGACAGGAAGAATGGTCTTTTGTGAAAAAAAGAACCAAAAAACTTTTGGTTATGGGGGGGGTGGTCGCCCGAGTTGGGCGCGGCTGGGGTAGTTCTTCGCGTAGATCAGCCCGGCCCGTAACATGCTGGGCACGCCGTGCTGCCGCCGCCCCAGCCGGCCGCGATACACGGTTTGCAGATGGTCCACCGTGATCTCGGCGCCGAGCAGCGTGCAGAGGGCTCGGGTGACTCGCGCGGGATCGCGCAGCAGGTCTTCATACACGATCTCCAGATGCGGCACGCGGGCTTCGGTGATGAAAGCCAGCAGAGACGCCCGAATACCCTGCATGTAAGCGCGGCAATAACGCGGCGTCTGGATCTGGCGGCGCAGCGTGTGGGAGATCCAGCTCTGCCCACTCTCGCGCGAGACCAGGATAATCCGCAGCCCGTCGCGGTTCAGCAGATTCGCCCAAACGCGTATCGTCAGCCAGAACCGTGGATCCTTCCACACCCACGGGGTGTGGCCCGCGCAACACCCGATAAAATCGCGATACGGCGCCGGATCGATGCCCCGCAGGCGGTCGATCGCGCCGGCCAGCAGATCGGGATCGAAGCGGCGGTCGAAACGGTCGGGGTAGCCGGAGGCCGCGATGATCCGGCTGTTCAGCGCAACCAGTTGGGCGTTTTCGAACGTATCGTAATCGGGCTTGCGCGCGGTATCATCGCCCGCCCAGTAGCCGGCCTGGACGAGCATGCCGGCCACGACGGAACTACCGGTCAGGCCCGCCGTGAGAATCAGCGCGTTGCAGGGGCGCGTCGCCGGCGGCTGAACCTTCTGGCTGAACATGGTCTGCGAAAACGCTCCGGACCGCATCGCAATACTGCGTGGTCACATCGTTCTCACGACTGGCGCCGGGCTTATAGTGCACGATCGTAACAGAGTGTAGCGTGGNNCGCGCGGGCAGCGTACACAAATTGTCAAAAAGTTTTTTGCTTCTTTTTTTCAAAAAAGAAGGCCTTACTTCTTGCTCAGCCACTCCCTCAAAAACGCCGCCCTCGTCTCATCCACCCGCGCCCTGGTCGCCGGATCAGGCAGCAGATGCGTCCCAGGTAGCAGCAGCAACTGGTATGGCTTGCCCGCCGCCAGCAGCGCCTGGGAGAGTTTCACCGTATTTTCGAAATACACGTTATCGTCTGTCAGACCGTGCATGATCAGCAGCGGCCGGGCGAGGCTCGCCGCATAAGTCAGCACATTGCTCGCCGTGTACCCGGCGGGATCATCCGCGGGCGTGCCGAGATAGCGCTCCGTATAGGCGGTATCGTAATCGGCGAAATCCACCACCGGCGCGCCGGCCGTGCCCGCGGCGAAAACATCGGGGCGCCTTATCGTGGCCATGGCCGTAAAATATCCGCCGAACGACCAGCCTTCGACGCCGACATGGTGCATGTCCATCTCGGGGTAGCGTTTGCCCAGTGCCGCCAATCCGTCCACCTGGTCCTGCAAGGGCAGGTCAATGAGATTGTTCTTGGTGGCGTGTTCCCAATCATGGTCCCGCCCCGGCGTGCCCCGCCCATCGAAGCTGACAACGATAAAACCATGGTCGGCCAGGCACTGGTTATCCAGCGCGCCGCGCGGCGCCCGCACCACCACTTTCACCGAGGGCCCGCCATACACGGCCAGCACCACGGGGTAGACGTGGCCGGGCCGAAAATCGCCGGGCCGGACAATCTGCGCATCCAGTTGCCGCGCGCCGGCAGTGAGGTATTCCACACGCGGCATATGCGGCACCGCCTGCGCCTGGCTGGGCAGCGTTACAATCGCGCTGCCATCCGCCTTGCGAATGATTGTACCCGCGTCGCCATCGGCCAGATTCACCGTATCGGCGAACACATCATGCCCCTGCGGCGCAAAGCTGGCCGAATGTAGCCCGGGCGAAGCCGCGAGCGGCGTGGGCGTGCCCCCACCGAGCTTCACCCGGTAAAGCCCCGCCGAGAGCCGATCGGGGCTGCCGGTGATCACGATGCTACCATGCGCGGCATCCACATCGTTCAGCGCATCATACCGGAAGCCGGGCGGCGTGATCATGTGGTCCAGGCTGCCATCGGCATGATGCAGCTCCAGCTGCCATTGCGGGCTGCGCGCGGCCGCCCACACGAAGCCGGACCCATCCGGCAGCCACACCGGCAGGTCGCGCCCGGCGATGCCGTGGGAGGCGGTCAGCTCCAGCCAGGCCGGATCGGTCTCCGTCAGCAGCGTTTGGGCGGCCCCGCTGGCGGGATCGACGGCAAGCACCTTCTCCACCGTCTCCGCCCGGTTTTGCACCACCAGCGTCAGCTTGGCGTGCTTCTGCCAGACCACCCGGCCCACATACGGAAACGCCGCCTGGTCGATCCCGATCCAGGTGGTGGCACCACCGTCGCGGGGGATCAGCCCGAACCGCACCTTCGCATTGGGCGTACCGGCCCGCGGATAGCGGAATTCGTTCGGCTTCACCGCAGGGTGGGAGGGGTCGGCGATATAATGCGGCTCCACGCCGGATGTATCGGCTTGTTCATAGACCAGCATGCGCGAATCGGGGGACCACCAGGCCCCATCCTCCCGGTCCAGCTCCTCCGCCGCGGCGAACTCGGCCAGCCCATTGCTCAACGTGGCCGACCCGCCATGGGTGATCTGTTTGTCCTGCCCGGTGGCAAGCGAGATCACGTGCAGATCATTATCCCGCACCGCCGCCACATATTTGCCGTCCGGCGAAAGCCGTGGCCCGATCCAGTCCGCGCCCGGCACTTGGGTCACGGTGCCGCCGGGCAGCGCGACCACCATCAGATGTTCGCCCTGCGTCACCAGCACCGTCGCGCCATCGTCGGAGGCGGCAAAATCCGTGATCCCGGACATGGTCATCCGCGCCCGCTCGCGCCGTGCCTTCTCCTCCGCGCTCAGTGTCTCGGGCGCCGCGGTGGGGGATGCGAGCTCGCGCTCCGTTTTGGTGGCGATATCGTATTCGTACAGCCGCAGATGCGTATCCGCCGGCCCGCTGCGCAGATACAGCACATGCCCGCCATCGGGCAGCATTTCCACATGCTGCGGCAGCCCAAGGCTGTAATCCCGCGTGCGGGCGAGCGTCTCAAAACAATCGGTCGCGGCGGCGGGTAGAGTCGTGGCGGCAAGCAGCACGGCGGCAAGGGGAAAGTGACGCACGGGGAAAAAGCCTCTGATCGTTCGCGCGCAGTCAAGCCGCACGGCCGCGCCGGCGCAACGGGGCATCACCCGCCCGTTCCCTCCAAGCGCCGGAGCGTTACACTGGCGGCAATGCGCGCCCTACCCCCACCAAACCTGCCGCGCTACGGTGACCGCCGCCGCATGCGCGTGGGCGTGCTCGGCGGCAGCTTCAACCCCGCCCATGCCGGCCACCTGCACATCGCCCGCATGGCCCTGCAAAAACTGCGGCTCGATCAGGTCTGGCTGCTCGTCTCCCCCGGCAATCCGCTGAAGGAGAATGCCGGCATGATGCGCCTGCCCGCCCGCCTGGCCTCCGCCCGCGCGCTGGCCGACGGGCGGCGGATCATCGCCACCGATATCGAACGCCACCTCGCCACGCGCTTCACCCTCGATACGCTGCGCGCCCTGAAACGGCGCTTCCCCCGCGTCAAATTCGTCTGGCTGATGGGGGCCGACAACCTGGCCCAATTCCCGCGCTGGCTCGGCTGGATGGGCATCGCCCGCACGGTTCCCTTTGCGGTCCTGCCCCGCCCCTCCTACACTCAATCCGCACTGGCCGGGCAGGCGGCGCGCAGACTGGCTCCGGCCCGCCGCGCCGCGCGCCAGGCCGGGGTGCTGGCCGATCTGCGGGCACCCGCCTGGGTGCTTCTGCAGGGGCGCCAGAACGCGCTTTCGGCAACAGCCATAAGATCCGCGGCCGCCCGCACGGCCGCGACAGGAGAAGAAACATCGCCCGCAAGCCCACACCCCCCGCCGCACCCGGGGCCAAGGAACCCAAGCGCCGCGCCCCCAAAGCGCCCGCGGCGCTGAAGGAAGCCGCCAAAACCCCCGGCACGCCGCGCAAAAAAGCCGTGGCCGCCGGCCCGCGCGGCAAGCGGGAGGAACCCGCCGATCAGGGTCTGCTGCAAAAGCTTCAGGCGGTGATCGTGGAAAGCCTGGAAGCCGACAAAGCCGAAGCCGTCGTCGCGCTGGACCTCGCCGGCCGCGCCTCCTTCGCCGACCGGATGGTCATCGCCACGGGCCTCGCCGACCGCCAGATCTCCGCCATGGCCACCCACCTGGAAGAAAAACTCCACCAGGCCGGCATCAAACGCGTGCGAATCGAAGGCGCCGGCGGATCGGACTGGGTGCTGATCGACGCTGGCGATATCGTGATCCACCTGTTCAAGCCCGAAGCCCGCTCCCTCTATGCCCTGGAAAAAATGTGGGGGGCGGAGTTCGATGAGGCGGTGCAGAGCATGTAAGGCAAGAAAGGGAAGTCTTCTTTTTTGAAAAAA
>PKZM01000211.1 GCA_003133065.1 Acetobacteraceae bacterium | reverse complement strand
GCAAGAGCGCATCACCTCGACCAAGAAGGGCTCCGTCACCTCGGTACAGGCCATCTACGTGCCCGCCGACGACCTGACCGACCCCGCGCCCGCCGCCTCCTTCGCGCACCTCGACTCGACCGTCGTGCTCTCGCGCGACATCGCCGCGCTGGGGATCTATCCGGCCGTCGATCCGCTTGACTCGACCTCCCGGCAGCTCGATCCCAACGTGGTCGGCATCGATCACTACGAGACGGCGCGCGCCGTACAGGGGACCCTGCAGCGTTACAAGGAGCTGCGCGACATCATCGCCATCCTGGGCATGGACGAGCTCTCCGAAGAGGACAAGCTCACGGTGGCCCGCGCCCGCAAGATCGAGCGTTTCATGAGCCAGCCCTTCCATGTGGCGACCGTGTTCACCGGCCTTGAGGGCAAGTTCGTGCCGATCGCCGACACGGTCCGTTCCTTCAAGGAGATCGTCGAGGGCAAGCACGACGACCTGCCGGAAGCAGCCTTCCTGATGGTCGGCACGATCGAGGAAGCCCGCGAGAAGGCCGAGAAGATGAAGGTTCCGGCTTAAGCCGGCCCTTCCGGAGATCAGCGAATGGCCATTCAGCTCGAAATCGTCAGCCCCGCCCGCCTGGTGCTCTCCCGCCACGTGGATATGGTGGTGATGCCCGGCTATGAGGGCGATCTGGCGGCGATGGAGAACCATGCGCCGATGATCGTGCTGCTGCGTGGCGGCGTGATTGCGCTGCATGAGGGGGGCGCTGTGACCGACCGGCTTTTCGTGGGCGGTGGGTTTGCCGAAATCACCCCCGAGCGCTGTACGATTCTGGCCGATGATGCCGTGCCCGTCTCCGAGCTCTCCGCGGAGACCGCCAGCGCCCGTCTTGCCGACGCCGAGCGCGCCTGGACCGACGTGGACAAGGCCGACATCAACGCCCGCGACGCCGTCCTGGACCGCCTGCAATCGACGCGCGCGGCCGTGGCTGTTGCGAACACCCCCAGATAAAAGTTTTTTGCTTCTTTTTTTCAAAAAAGAAGAATCTTTCTTCTGTTCTTTTCTGTGGTAGGGCACGAAGACGCGGTCGTCCGCAGGAGGAGAGTTTTGTCGATAGGATTCCGCCGTGATCAGCCTGCCTCTGCGGGGGGACCGGACCGGTCATGAAGCACTGGCGGATAGACGAGGTCGGGTGGGCTTCGTTCGACGCGACGAAGCTGGACCCAGAGATTGTGGCGCTGGTGAAGGCCGCCGCGATGGTGGAGCGCAACGGCACCGATTACGGCACCTACCTGAACCGCGTGTTTGTGGACGACCCCGATTTTCGCGCAGCCGCCGATCGCTGGTCGGTGGAAGAGGTACAGCACGGGGATACGCTGGGCCGCTGGGCGATGCTGGCCGATCCTTCATGGGATTTCGAGGCGGCGTTCAGGCGGTACAAGGATGGCTACCACCTGCCCTTGCTGGACGCCGATCTCTCCGTGCGCGGGTCCCGCACCGGCGAGCTGATCGCGCGTTGCATGGTGGAGAGCGGCACCTCCAGCTACTATTCGGCGCTTGGCGATGCGGCCGAGGAGCCAGTACTGCGCGAAATCTGCCGGCTGATCGCGGCCGACGAGTTCCGCCATTTCAAGCTCTTCTACGACCACATGAAGCGCTATCTGCAGCGCGAGCGGATCGGCCTGTGGCAGCGCATACGAATCGCCGCGGGGAGAATCGGCGAGAGCGAGGATGATGAGCTGGCCTACGCGTTCTATTGCGGCAACACACCGCCGGGGGCGCCGTACCGGCACGAGCAGGCGATTGCCGGATATATGTCGCGCACCATGACGATGTACCGCTACCGGCATCTGGAGCGGGCGGTGGGGATGATCCTGAAGGCCATCGGCATCCCGCCGCGCGGCAGGCTGGCAGGGGTTGCGGCGCGGGGGGCCTGGTGGCTGATGTGCAGCCGGAGGGCGAAGTTCCGGCGCGTGGCGAGCAGGGCGGATGGGGCGTTGGTGGTGGCGTAAGAAAGGCGTTCTTTTTTGAAAAAAAGAACCAAAGAACTTTTATTCCGGTGCCCTCACCGGCGATCCGGCACGCCCGCAACCGCGCGTACCTGAAGAAGCAAAAGTTTTTTGGTTCTTTTTTTCAAAAAAGAACATCTTCCTTCACGCCGCGCTCCCGAACCGCGACCGTAAATCTGTCACCACCGCACTGGCCCGGTGCAGTTGCACCACCGGCGCCGCCGCGGCCCGCTTGACGGCCGCGCCGCTCAGAACGGCTTCCAGGCCGTCGCCGAGGCTTTCGAATTCCCCGACATCCGCGCCGCTCAGGCAGCACCAGGATCGGATGATGGCCCCGTCGCGCACGAAGCCCCAGCGCGACCAGGCTTCGCCGCTGCGATAGACGCTCAGAAAATTGCCCACCGCGACGTCGTCCAGGTCATCGCGCGTGTGAATAACCATACGGTCGTAACCAAGCTGCCGTGCCTGGTCCTGCCAACGGGTCAATTCCATACGATCGCGCGGCGTCAGGCATGTCGCGCGGCATGGGTCTGGCCCGCCCCTGGCAGCAAAAGCGACAACGACATGTGCAACTTGAGATAGAGGACTGGACATCTGGAACCCACCATTTGGTTGGTGAGAAACTTTTAACCTAAATTCTTCGTGATCGTCTGTGACTCGTTTCACACACCGGGGGTATTTACGACTCGGTAACGGTCACATACGTAACGATCATTCAGCTAAGGTTTTGCAATCCCAGGTTTCATCCGCCGTTTGCAAAACCCGCTAGCCCTCGGGTCCCAGTAGCCTGTAGCCCACGCCCGGTTCGGTGGTGACCAGGGCCGCGGCAGCCGGTCCTAATTTTTGCCGGACATGGCCAATATACACGCGTAAGTACTGAACATCATGCGCATGGGCTATGCCCCATACTGCGGTGAGCAATTGCCGGTGGGTGATCACGCGGTCGGCGTTGCGCACCATCAGGGCCAGCAGGTCGTATTCCCGGGGTGTGAGGGCCACGGGTTCCCCGCCCACCTGCACCAGGCGGCGCACCAGGTCCACCTCCAGCGGCGGCCGGCTGAACAGGGTTATCGGCTCCCGGCCGCCATGGGCATCGCGCAGCGCGGCACGCAAGCGGGCCAGGAGTTCGCCCATATCAAAGGGTTTCTCGACATAGTCGCGGGCGCCGGCATCGAGCGCGCGGATTTTCTCGTCGGCTCTGTCGCGGGCGGAGAGCACGATCACCGGCGCGCGAGTGACAGCCCGCAGACGGGCCAGCACATCCTGCCCATCCATATCCGGCAG
>PKZM01000091.1:9029-9745 GCA_003133065.1 Acetobacteraceae bacterium | reverse complement strand
GAGGGGGTAGCGGTGCCGTTCACATACGCCGCAAGCGCTGTGTTCCAATAGGTGAGATACCCCAGCGAGGTCTGATACTGGATATCGAGGATCAGCACGGTGTAGCCGTTGGCCTTCATTGTGCTGCACACGGCTGGATTGATCGGACCCTCGGTGGTGGGGATCGACTGGCCGCCGGGCGTATCGTCCTCCACGCCGTCCGTGATCAGGATCACGGATTTCAGCGGCGTCTGCGCCGTGTAGCCGTTGCCGCCGACGCCAATGGCCGTACCCTGCCCACAACAGAGCAGATTGAAAGCATCACCGAAGCTGGTGTTGGAAACGTCCTGCGACACCGGCGGGGTGATGCCGCTGATCGCGGTGACGGCCTTGGTGGCGCCCGCCCCCAGTGTTGCCACACCATTCACCGTCTGATCGATCGGGGCTTCGGCGAACACGGTTTGCAGATAGGCCGATGTGCCCATCGTGGACCCGCCGAAGGAGAAGATGCCCACGCTGAACTGCCCATACTGCTTTTCCAGCCCATTGGGGTTGGAACTCGCGTTGTAGAACTGCATGGTGTTCTTCAGAACGTAGGTGGTGGCGCTGACCAGCGAGTCCCACCGCAGAGTCACGCCCGCCGACCTGGCGACGCCGTAGAAATCCTGCGGATTGCTGGCTGTGGAGCTGGCATTCCAGTGACAGGCGAACGCACACATCTGGCTCGACGTCACGGT
>PKZM01000091.1:0-8956 GCA_003133065.1 Acetobacteraceae bacterium | reverse complement strand
AGCAGAAAATCCACGGTCGCGAACACGTTGACGGTGATGTTTGCGGACACGCTGTTGGCGATCGTCGCGTAGCCGTTCGCCCAGTTCATCAGATTCGGCATCACCGGCAGCACATGCGCGGTGTAGGCCACCGTTGCGGCGAAATTCTGGCCGGTTGGGGTGATCGTGATCGTGGGGGTGGGGGTGCCGCTGATTGCGCCGCTCAGCCGTCCGGTCTGCGCGTTCCACAATTGGGTAGCCGCGCTCTGCCCAAAGATCTGCGCCTGCGTCGTGTAGCCAGCCGCATAGATCTTCGCGGCTTCCTGCGCGCCGGCGATGGCCGCGCTGTCGGCCACCACATCGAGCTGGCTCTTGGCCTGGAGGATGGTGGCGAAATTGACCACCAGGCCGATCAGGAAGGTGAGCGGCAGCGCCGAGGCCGCGAACATCAAGGCGACGCCGCCACGCCGGCTCCGCAGTAAAGTGCGAACATTACGCGGGCGCATGATCGGAGGATCCTTTTGAATACGACATGGACGCCAGTCGTGGAAAGCCGGGCGCCATCATGAGTACCCGGAGCAGATATAGGAGGAGGTGGTCGGCGATAAGGTAATATACGGCGAAACGATGGAGCGCTGCGGCGCGAAGAAGGTCTGCTGCAGGGTGACCCCGCTGGTCAGGAGGGAAAATCCCGCACCGCCGTTCAGCAAGCCCGGGAGGATCGGCGTGGCGAAAAACGGGATGAACTTATAGGTCACGTCCACCACGATGATGGAGTTCAGAACCTGTATCCCCGCCGTCGGCACGGTGGTGGGCGTAGAGTTGCCATTAGCCAGCACCTGAGCCGCGCTGGACGAGGTCTGCGTCACCGTGCCACAGGGCCTCACCCATTGCAGGCCGCCCGCCATCGGCACGCTCCACGCCACATTCGCGGTATAGCCCCCGGGGCAGGGCAGCGCACTGGCCGTACCGGTGTAACAATTGGCCCCGACATAATAAATGTCGGAAATCGTCACGCCGAAGTTGGTGGCCGGCATGGTGAGGGTTTCCGGCAGAACCGCGTAGATGATGCTGCTGGCCGCATATACCTGTGCCGCGGTCAGCGTGGTTGTCTGGTCCGGCTGGATCGCCAGTTGCGTGGCCATCAGGCCGGCCTCGTCCGCCACCGCGCCGATGCGCTGCGCGTCCACATAGGCAACGCCGATATTCGTCATGCCCACGAGCATGATCACCAGCACCGGGGCGATCACCGCGAACTCCAGCATCGCCACGCCCGACCGGCCATCCAGCCGCAGGGCACGCGCGCGGGCGAAATCACCCCTGCCTGCGGTGCGCCGGTTCAGCATGATGACCCCGGCTCATTGACGAAGCCGATCTGTGAAATCGTCACATGGGTGAGGCCGTTGCTGGTGGTGATGGAGTACGATGGCGACGCATTCGGGTTGATCATCAGCGGCAGGGACCCCACCACGCTGGGCGAGAGGTAGATCGCCTGCAGCAGCATCAACTGGTCCGACTGGCCGCAGGTGACCCCGTTCGTCGCCACTGCGCCGCTGGCGAGGGTGAAGGGCGGAATGTTGGCACAGAAGTAATTGCCGAACGCGGTGCTGTTGTTGGTGGCGGTGCAACTGCTGTTCACCGGCACAGGCTGCAACTGGATGTAGACCTGGCTGCAGTTCAGCAGGCCATTGGCGAAGGGACACACATAGTTGGTCTTGAAATTGGCGGCGGTCACGCCGCCTGGCACGGCACCGGTGGCGACCTGGCGCGCGGCCTCCTTCAACGTATAGTCGAGCGCCAATTGAAAGTAGAAATCGAGCCCGATTTCGAACAGGAACATCAGGAACACGATGAAGGGAAGCGAGACGGCAGCGAATTCCAGCGCCGTGTGACCGCCACGGCCTGAAGCCAGCGCCCGCAGCGCACGAGGTGGCTGCCCGCGCAGACCACGCTTAATCCCGGCACGCATCATATGTTACCTTGGGCGTAGATACCCCGCGCCTGCTTCATCCACAGAACAGTATTCATATAGATGCTTTTGCCATTTTCCGCAACTGTTTTCTCCCGAGTTTCATTTTTGACGGACATCGTCGGAATTATGTATCCCCAGGCTTTGAGCACCAGGCCGGGCGCGGGCGCGCGGCGTTCGGCCAGGCCATGCCACGACATGGTATTCCAGGCTGCCGGCGTAACGCTCATCCAGCGCGCGGCCACGCACCGAAATGCCGGCCTCGTGCACGGTGGCGGGCGTTCCCGACACAAGCGGATGCCACCATGCCAGGCCCCGCCCTTCCTCTATACGGCGATAGGCGCAGGATGGAGGCAGCCAATCGATCGATCTCACCTCGGCCGGGGTCAGTTGCACGCAATCAGGCACACGCGTGCGGCGGTTCGCATAGTCGCCGCAGCGGCACGTGTCGGTATTGAGCAACCGGCAGGCGACGTTCGTCCAGGCGATCTCGTGGGTATCATCGTCGCGCAGCTTGTGCAGGCAGCAGCGCCCACAGCCGTCGCAGAGGGACTCCCACTCCGCCTGGTCCATCTCCTCCAGGGTTTTCGTTTTCCAGAACTTGGTCATCCGCAATCCTAGACCAGACAGCTCCCGCGAGCGAACGCGATAAAGGTCTGTGGCGTGCTCTCTCCACCCAAGAAGCTCGCGGCGGAGCGGATAGAGCCCCAAGCGGAGGGGAAAGAAAAAGACTTTCTTCTTTTTTGAAAAAAAGAAGCAAAAAACTTCTAACTGTTGGGTGGATGGTTCCAGGCGCGTTTGCGCGGCGCGGCAAACACGGTAAATTGGGGGTGAGTGGGGGAACCAAGACGCCCGATGCCAAGCATATGATGGCCGCACGAGGAACGCTCGCGCTGGGGGCTGCGCTGGCGCTGGCCGGGTGCGGCGTGGGCCCACGCTACCACCGCCCGGCCATGCCGGTACCGGCCGCCTTTACCGCCAACCCGCCGCCGGATGCGGCCCCCCTGCCCTCCACCACCTGGTGGCGCAGCTTCGGCGCGCCCGAACTGGACCGGCTGATCGATCTCGCCGCCGCGCACAGCCTGGACGTGCAGGCCGCGGCCGCCCGAATCATCCAGGCGGATCAGGCGGCGCGCGTGGCCGGCAGCCCGCTGCTGCCGGGGGTCACCGGCACGCTCCAGCAGAACTACCAGCGCACCGGGCAAAGCCAGAGCCTGGCCGGCCTGCCGCCGGCGGAAGCCGCTTTGTTCGGCGGCGGGCACACCTATACCGAAACCCGCACATGGTCGGCCGAACTCTCCGCATCCTACGAGGTGGATTTCTGGGGCAAGAACCTCGATGCCTTGCGCGCCGCGCAAGCGACCGCGCTCGGCAGCCGCTACGATGCGCAAACCACCTGGCTGACCACCTCCAGCTCCATCGCCACCACCTATTTCGAGGCCGCGGGCTATCGCGACCGGCTGGCGATCGCCGAACATAATCTGAAAGTCTCGCTGGATCTGCTGGGCGCGTATCGCGGCCGCCTGTCGGTGGGCACGGCAAGCCTGCTGGACGTGAGCCAGCAGGAGGCGCTGGTGGCGAGCACGCGCGCGCAGATCCCGGCGCTACAGAGCGAGTACCAGCAGGAGGTGATCGCGCTGGGCATCCTGGTGGGACTGCCGCCGGAGCAGATCAGCATCGACCCCGCACCGCTGACGCAATTGAGCCTGCCGGTGATCGGCACCGGTTTGCCGGCCGACCTGCTGCGGCGGCGTCCGGACGTGGCCTATGCCGAGGCGCAATTGATCTCGCAAAACCAGACAGTGCGGCAGGATGTAGCGAATTTCTATCCATCGTTGCAATTGACGGCGGAAGGGGGGCTTTCCAGCACCGCGCTGTCGATGCTGACCGGGCCGGGGACCACGGTTGCCAGCCTGGCCAATTCGATCACCCAGACGATTTTCGACAACGGCACCAAGGAAGGCACGCTGGGCGAGGCCAAAGGGCGCTACAAGGAACTGGCGGCCGATTATGCCAAAGCCTTCCTGCAGGCGCTGACCGATACCGAGACGGCGCTGACGCAGGCCAATTACGCCGCCACGCAGGAGACGCTGGAAGCCGAGGCGGTGCGCACCGCGCAGCGTTCCGCCGATATCGTGAACGCCCAATTGTCGGCCGGCACGGTGGACATCACCACGGTGCTCAATACGCAGACCACGCTGTTCAACGATGAGGATACGCTCGCCCAGGTGCGGGTTTCCCGCTTCATGGCGCTGGTCTCCCTATATAAGGCCCTGGGCGGCGGCTGGAGCACCGATGCAGTGCCCTGGCCGCGAGCGAGGAGCGTCTATGGTGCCGCCAGTGCAAACAAATAAAAGTCTTTTTGCTTCTTTTTCTTCAGAAAAAGAAGACTCTTCCTTTCTTGAAAGAAGCAAAGAATTTTTGTTCACGGGGCGCTTATAAACATGAAACGTTTTTTCGCGGTCCTGGCCTTGGTACTGGTGATCATCGGCGGGCTGGTGTGGCTGCGCTCCGGTGCCAAGAAGAAGGATCCGCATGCCGAGGCGCAGATGCCGATCCCGGTGGCCACGTCGGTTGCGCGGCTGGAGGATGTGCCGCTCACGGTCGACGGCATCGGCACCGTGCAGGCGCTGAACACGGTGAATATCCGGCCCATGGTCAGCGGCCCGCTGACCGATATCCGGTTTCATGAAGGCCAGGACGTGCACAAGGGCGATGTGCTGGCGCTGATCGACAGCCGCACCTACCAGGCGGCCTATGACCAGGCGGTGGCCAAGAAAGCGCAGGATGCAGCGAGCCTGGCCAACGCGGAGCGGGACCTCGCGCGCTACGACAAGCTGGCCAAATCCCAGTATACCACCGCGCAACAGGCCGATACGCAGCGCGCAACCGTGGCGCAGGATGAAGCGCAGGTGCGGCAGGACCAGGCGCAGATCGACACGGCGCGCACCAATCTCAGCTACACCACCATCACCTCCCCGGTGGAGGGCCGCACCGGCATACGCCAGGTCGATATCGGCAATATCGTGACGAGCGGGGATGTGACACCGCTGACCGTGGTGACTACCCTGCGGCCGATTGCCGTGGTATTCACCCTGCCACAGCAAACCCTGCCGGACGTGACGGCGGCCATGCAGGCGAGCCAGGCCAGCGGCGGGGCCGAGGTGATCGCCCTGCCGCAGGATGGCGCCGGCACGCAGGACGGCGCAGCCGCGGCGCCGCTGGATACCGGCCATGTGCTGGTGCTGGACAACGAGGTGGATCAGAACACCGGCACGATCAAGCTGAAGGCGATTTTCCCCAATCCGCAGCTGCATTTGTGGCCCGGCGCCTTCGTCAACGTGCGCATGTTCCTGCGCGTGGATCATCACGTGGTCACGGTGCCCGTGGGGGCCGTGCAGCGCGGGCCGCAGGGCGCCTTCGTGTTCCTGCTGGGGGCGCCTGGTTCAGGCCCGGATATCGCCACGCGCCATCCCGTGGCAGTGGTGCGGCAAACCGAAACCGTGGCGGTCATCACCTCCGGCCTGTCGCCAGGCCAAGTTGTGGTCACCGATGGCGCCTCCCGCCTCACGGAGGGGTCCCATGTGCATATCTTGAGTGCTGCCGGCGCCTGACGAGTCACGCCAGCGACAGACACACCGCATTTTTGGGCACCTATGCATGCAAGATTTATGTTGCCATGGCATTATGAGCGGCGTTAGTTGTTGGCGACATCAGACTGCATGATCGCCCCGATGCCCAAGACAAGCCCAAGATTTTGCCTGCGTATCAGAGGGATGCAAGCCAGACGCCATGCAATCGAAAGGATGCTGTATACAAAACTTTCCATTTTTTTGACAAAGCCGCCGGCCGGGCCGGGGTAATCCTATTAATGATATGTTTAGGCTAGATTTGTCCGATAATTGAGCGGGGCCGCAGAGTGAGTAACAAGTGCGTATTCGGCGGGGCGGAAATTGTCGGGCTTGGTATCGTTGGGGCGACCATCGGGGCCGTGCTGTGCGGCGGCGCCGTATCGGATTTCCGGGTGTTTGAATCCACCGGTGCGATCATCGGCGCTGTTTGCGTACCTGCCGCCGTTCTCATCCCCTGGGCGAGGCTGCTGCGGCTGGTTCCACGCCCTACGATCAGGACGCCTAAGGAAGCCTCAAACGGCTGAAGGAAACGGTTCTTTTTTAAAAAAAACCAAAAAGTCATTGCTCACCCCCTGGAGAGCAAGCGGTGCCGGCAGCGAGTGCCACAACAATAAAAGTTCTTTGCTTCTTTCTTTCAAGAAAGAAGAGTCTTCTTTTCTGAAGAAAAGAAGCAAAAGACTTTTATATTTATGCGCCGCCTCGACCGTGTGGTTCCGCTCCGAGGCGTGTTTTCAATCTGGTCGCACCCAGGGGTGCGACCAGCGCGGTTCAGACGAACTGGCGAAGCGTGAAGAAGAGTGCACCGGAGAGCAGCGCGGCGGCCGGCAGGGTGAGCACCCAGGCCAGCGCGATGCTGCGCACCGTGTTCCATTGCAGGCCGGATCCATTGGCCATCATGGTGCCGGCAATGCCGCTGCTGAGCACATGGGTGGTGGAGACAGGCAGACCAAATTGGTCGGCGGCGATAATGGTGGCCGCCGCGATCAATTCGGCGGAAGCGCCCTGGCCATAGGTGAGATGGGTCTTGCCGATCTTCTCGCCGACCGTGACCACGATACGCTTCCAGCCGACCATGGTGCCTAAGCCCAGGGCGATCGCTACCGTCACCTTCACCCAGGGCGGAATGAACTTGGTGGCGGCATCCAGCACCGTTTTGAATCCGCCCATGGCCTTCTTGTCGGCGTCAGACATGGGGGCGCCGCTCTTCTGCATCTGGCGCACGGCCTCGGCGACCAGGAACATGTCGTTGCGCACGCTCTGCGTCACGGCGGCAGGCACGGCGGCAACGCCGCCACTGGCCTTGACCTGACGCTCGATATCGCCGCTGAGGCTGGCGAGCGCGGCGTAGACGGGCGCGCCGGTCACCTTCTTGTCGCGGATCGCGGCCGTGACCGTGTCACGCGCCTGCGCTGGCGACACAGTTACACCAGGGGCATGCGCGGCGAATGAGGCCTGAGCGGCATCCGTGACAGTGATGAAATGCGGCGTTTCGCTGGCAGGCATGGCGTGGTTCAGCGCATAGGCGGTGGGGGTGGCGCCGATCAGGATCAGCATGATCAGGCCCATGCCCTTCTGCCCGTCATTGGAGCCATGGCCGAAGGAGACACCGGTGCAGGTGAGCACCAGCAAGCCACGGATCCACAGCGGCGGCGGCCTGGTGGTGTCGGGCGCGCTATACAGGGCTTTGCTTTTCACCATGGCCTTCATCGCGAACAGCATCCCGGCCGAGCCGATGAACCCGACCAGCGGGCTGAACAGCAGCGCCTCGAACACCTTCGTCACCTGGCTCCAATCGACGCCGGAGGTGCCGCCGCCCGGGCCGGCCATCAACTGGTTGGCGAGGCCCACGCCGATGATCGAGCCGATCAGCGTGTGCGACGAGCTGGCGGGCAAACCCATCACCCAGGTGCCCAGGTTCCAGATGATCGCGGCGATCAGCAGGGCGAAAATCATCGCGTATCCGGCGCCGCTGCCGACCTGTAGGATCAGTTCCACCGGCAGCAGCGTGACGATGGTGAACGCCACCGCACCGCTGGAGGTGAGCACGCCGATCAGGTTCCAGCAGCCGGAATAGACCACGGCCACCTGCGCCGGCAGGGCGCGGGTATAGATGACGGTGGCGACTGCGTTGGCCGTATCGTGAAANNCCGTTGACGAACTCGAAGCCGAGCGCGATCAGCAAAGCAAGGCCCAGCAGCAGAAACGCGCCGATGGCGAGCGGCGGGGCGCCGGCCTTGTCCATATCGACCGAGATGCCATGCACCGCGAAACCGATACCCAGCACCAACAGGGCAAGGAATATGATAACCCCGATCACATGGGGTTTCGCATCCAGGCTGGGGCCTTGCGGGAGCGCGCCGGGGCTGGTCAGCACTGCTTGGGACATCGGGAACCTCTCACCAATTCTGGCGCAGAATTAGCCGAGGGCGGGCGCAGCGTTATGTCAGTGCGATGACATCTTGATGACAGAACAAAATTTCAGGCGAAATGGTGGAGGCGCTCGGCGGCCTCCCGCATGTCGGCCTCGGGACCGCAATAGCTGAAACGGACGAAGTGGTGGCCGCGTGTGCGGTCGAAATCGATCCCCGGACTGGCGGCGATCCCGGCCTGATCGAGCAGCCGGGCGCAGAAGGCGGCGCTGTCATCGGTGCGGTCGGAGACGTCGGCATAGATATAGAAGGCGCCTTCAGCCGGGGTGAGCTTGGTGAAGCCGGCCTGCGGCAGGGCTTGCAGCAGATGGGCACGGGAACGTCGATAGGCGTCCACATTGGATTGCAGTTCGGCATGGCAGTCGAATGCGGCGTGCGCGGCGATCTGGCTGATATGCGGCGCGCTGATGAACAGGTTCTGCGTGAGACATTCCACGGGGCGGATCAGGTCCTCCGGCAGCACCATCCAGCCGATCCGCCAGCCGGTCATGGAGAAGTATTTCGAGAAGCTGTTGATGACGATGGCGCCTTGGATGGCAGCGGCGGTGGAGAGCGGCTCGCCATAGGTGAGGCCGTGGTAGATTTCATCGGAGATCAGGCGGACGCTGTTGGCGGTGCACCAGGCGGCCAGGGCGGCGAATTCATCTTCGTGGAGCATGGAGCCGGCGGGGTTGCAGGGGCTGGCAAGGATCAGGCCCTGGGGCGGCGGGTCCAGCCGGGCGAGCATGGCGGGGGTGGGCTGGAAGCGGGTTTCCGCGGTGGCGTGCAGGATTTCGGGGTGCAGGCCGAGGGCGGTGAGGATGTTGACGTAGGGCGGGTAGAAGGGGGCGGCGAGCGCGATGCGGTCGCCGGGATCGAAGGCGGCGAGGAAGGCGAGCGGGAAGGCGCCTGAGGCGCCGGTGGTGACGGCGATGCGGCTGGCCGGGATGGTGAGGCCGTACCAGTGC
>PKZM01000143.1 GCA_003133065.1 Acetobacteraceae bacterium | reverse complement strand
AAAGAAGCAAAGAACTTTTACTTGTTAGCCGTTCGGCAGCCGCAGAGGGGTGGTGGGCTGAAGCCCACCCTACGGGGGGGTGGTGGCGGATTTCAGGCGGGCTTCGATGCGGGCCTGGTCGTCGGGGTCCGGGTTCAGTACCAGGGCGCGGCGCCATTGATCTTCGGCTTCCAGGCGGCGGCCGGCGCTCCAGTAGGCGTCGCCCAGATGGCCGGTGATGCTGGGGTCCTCGGGTTCCATTTCCGCGGCTTTTTCCAGCAGGCGGAGGGCGCCGGACGTGTCGCCCTGGCGGAGGAGAACCCAGCCCATGCTGTCGATGATGGCGCCGTCATTGGGGCGGGCGGTGAGCGCGCGGGCGATCATGTCGTGGGCCAGCGGCAGGTCCTTGTTGCGGTCGGCGAGCGAGAAGCCGAGGAAATTGAGCACGAAGGGCTGGTCCGGCTGCAGTTCCAGCGCGCGGTTCATGTCGGCTTCGGCGCGGGGCCATAGATGCGCGCGCTCCTCGGCGGCGCCACGGGCGTAGAAGATGACCCAGTCGAGCGGCTTGGGGTGGCGGATCATGGCGATGGCCTGATCGTAGCAGTCGATGGCCTGGGTGAAGTGCTTCGCGTCGCTGAAAATGTCGCCGAGCGCGATCAGGGGATCGGGGCGGTCCGGGTAGGACGCGGCGAGGCGGTGCAGGAGGGCGACCGCCTCGGGCGCGCGGTTGTTGCGGGCGTACAAATTGGCCAGGCGGAGCTGGACGACGGGGGCGAGCGGGTCTGTGGGCGCGATCTTTTCGAGGTCGGCGATGGCGAGCATGGGCTGCTTGTGCTCAGCGGCGATTTCGGCAGCAAGGAGGTCGGCGTCGGTCAGGCCAGGATCGAGCACGAGGGCGAGCTGGACGAGCAGCTGGCCGACTTCCTGGGTGTTCTGGGCCGATTGCGCGCCGTGGTTTTGGGCGGCGGCGGCGAGTTCGACGAGAACCATGGCCATCCCGTGGGCGGGGGTGGGGGCCTGGGCGTGGGCGAGCGCGGCGAGAAGGCCGGGCCGGGCGATGGCGAGTTCGGGGGCGGCATCGACGATGCCGTTGATGGTGGCGCGGGCGGCTTCCATGTTGCCGGCGCGGGCCTGCCAGGAGGCGAGGATGCGGCCGAATTGCAGGCTGGGATGGGCCTGGGCATGGCTGAGATCGGTGTAGAGGCGCTGGGCCAGGCCGTCGCGATGGGCGGCGTCCGCGATCAGGGCGGCGTGGAGGAGGGAGATGCCGCCGAGCTCGCCCGAGGTGAGGGAGGGCTGCAGCGTGTCCATGGCGCGGTCGGTGTTGCCTTGGGCTTCCTGCGCCCAGGCGAGCATGACCGGGCGGATGGCATCGGTGAGTTTCTGGTGGGGGAGTTCGGCGAAGGCGAGCTCGGCGGATTCCCAATGGCCATCATGCGCGGCCTGGGCGGCCAGGAGGAGCTGGGCGAGGGGGTTTTCCGGCAGGGTTTGGGCCAGGGTGACGGCATCCGGCACGCCGGCGAGGAGGTCCAGGATGAAGGCATCCTCACGCAGGGCGCTGCTGCTGGGGTCGCCCTGCAGGGCGTTCTGCATGGCGGCGGCGGCGAGCGCCATGTTGCCCTGGTGGGCCGCGAATTCGGAGACGAGGAAGGCGCCGGGGCGGGCGGCGTGGGCGGTGGTGGCGAGCAGGGTGAGGGTGAGGGCGGCGGCGATTTTTCTCATGGTCCGAGCGTAGCGCAGCGGGGGCGGGTGGGGAAGGAAGGTGTTCTTTTTTGAAAAAAGGAACCAAAAAACTTTGACTCTCCCGCCGTCACAACGATCCGACATGTGGCCGCCGGGCGGACCTGAACGGACAAAAGTTTTTTGGTTCTTTTTTTCAAAAAAGAACTTCTTTCTTTCTTGGCTTGGCGGGCGGGGCGGGGGGAACGATAAGGCGGCATGAATCTGGTGGATCTGCTCGTCGTCGGCATTGTGGCGATATCGGCGTTGCTGGGGCTCTCGCGCGGGATGGTGCGGGAAATGCTGGGGGTGGGGTCCTGGATTCTGGCGGGATACGGGGCGTTCCGCTTCGGGCCGGCGGCGGTGCCGCTGGAGGTGAAGCTGCTGGGCAACACGGATGTGGCGCTGCCGGCGGCGTATGTGACGGTGTTCGTGCTGCTGCTGATTCTGCTGTCGCTGCTATCCAATCTGGTGGGGCGCGTGGTGTCGGGCTCGGCGCTGGGGGGGTTGGATAGGACGCTGGGGCTGGTGTTCGGGCTGGCGCGGGGGGCGGTGGTGGTGATGGCGGCGTATATCCCGCTGGCGCTGATGCTGCCGCCGGAAAAATGGCCCCCGGCAGCGCTCTCGGCACGGACCCTGCCCTATGTATACCAGGGGGCGGTATGGCTGGCCGGCGAACTGCCGGAGCAGTACCGGCCCCGGGTGGCGCCGCCGCCGGGCGAGCATGCAACCACACAGACCGATCTGCTGCATGCCACACCCCAGGGCAGCGCGCTTGGTCCGGCGCCGGCCACCCCCAAATACGCCGTGACACCAAATACACCGTGACACCAAATACACCGTGACAGTTGCAAGACACGGGCACCGCCATGAGCTAGGTGATGCGCGTGTGGAGATATGTGCATGACCCTGGGCTCATCGTTTGCCGGCTCCGCCTTGCCCCAGCCGAAGGGGCTCTTGTTGCGTGAGCCGGACACCGCCGAGGACGACACGCTGCATGAGGAGTGTGGCGTTTTCGGCGTGTGGAACGTGGTGGATTCGGCCGCGGTGACGGCGCTGGGGCTGCATGCGCTGCAGCATCGCGGGCAGGAAGCCACCGGCATCGTGACCTATGACGGGCACCGGTTTCATCAGCACCGGGGCCTGGGGCTGGTGGGGGATAATTTCGGCGATGCGCGGGTGATCGCCTCGCTGCCGGGGATGAACGCGATCGGGCATAATCGCTACGCGACGACGGGCGAGACGATCCTGCGCAATGTGCAGCCGCTCTATGCCGATTTCGAGTTCGGCGGGTTCGCGGTTGGGCATAACGGGAATCTGACCAATGCGGTGGCCTTGCGAAAGGCGCTGGTGCGGCGGGGGTGCCTGTTCCAGTCGACCACCGATAGCGAGGTTTTTGTCCATCTGATCGCGATCAGCCTGTATTCCACGGTGGTTGACCGGCTGATCGATGCGCTGAAGCAGGTGGTGGGGGCGTATTCGCTGGTGGCGCTTTCCAATGAGGCGCTGATCGGGGTGCGCGATCCGCTGGGGGTGAGGCCACTGATTTTGGGGCGGATCGGGCCGCCGGTTGGGGCCAATCTTCCAGCGGGGGGTGGCTGGGTGCTGGCGAGCGAGACCTGCGCGCTGGATATCGTGGGCGCGGAGTTCGTGCGCGATGTGGAGCCGGGCGAGATCGTGGTGATCAACGATGCCGGCGTGCGCAGCATACGGCCGTTCGGGCCGAGCCGGGCGCGGTTTTGCGTGTTCGAATATGTGTATTTCGCGCGGCCGGATTCGGTGATGGAGGGGTCGCCGGTGTATGACGCGCGCAAGAAGATCGGCGCGGAGCTGGCGCGCGAGAGCCATGTGGATGCCGATGTGGTGGTGCCGGTGCCGGATTCCGGCGTGCCCTCCGCGATGGGGTATGCGCGGGAGAGCGGCGTGCCGTTCGAGCTCGGGATCATCCGCAATCATTACGTGGGGCGGACGTTTATCGAGCCGACCGATCATATTCGCAATCTTGGCGTGAAGCTCAAGCACTCTGCCAATCGGGCGACGCTGGAGGGCAAGCGGGTGATCCTGGTGGACGATAGTATCGTGCGCGGAACGACGAGCCGGAAGATCGTGGAGATGGTGCGGGCGGCCGGCGCGAAGGAAGTGCATATGCGGATATCCTCGCCGCCGACGACACATTCGTGTTTTTACGGCATCGATACGCCGGAGCGCAGCAAGCTGCTGGCGGCGCGGCATAGTGTTGCGGAGATGGCGGGGCTGATCGGGGCGGATAGTTTGGCGTTCATTTCGATCGATGGGTTGTATCGGGCGCTGGGCCGCACGGGCCGTGATCCGGATCAGCCGTATTATTGCGATGCGTGTTTCACGGGGGAGTACCCTGTGCCGCTGCCGGATATGGATGACCGCGCGGGCCGGCAGTTGAGTTTGTTGACGGCGATGGTTGGGTAATTTGCTGGTGCTTACCTGTGCCGGCAGCGCGCCCAAATGAATAAAAGTTTTTTGCTTCTTTTTTTCAAAAAAGAAGACTTTTTCTTTCTGAGGTTTTTTGATGCGTGTTCTGGAAGGACGGGTAGCGCTGATCACCGGCGCCAGCCGCGGCATTGGCCGGGCGGTGGCGAAGGCTTTGGCGGCGCTGGGTGCGCAGGTGGTGCTGGTGGCGCGCACCCAGGGCGGGCTGGAGGAGGTGGATGACGAGATTCGCGCAGGCGGCGGAAAAGCCACGCTGCTGCCGATGGATTTGCGCAATGGGGATAGCATCGATCCGCTCGGGCCGTCGCTGCTGCAGCGGTTCGGGCGGCTGGATATTTTGGTGCATAATGCGGGGGCGCTGGGCAAGCTGACGCCGGTTGGGCATATCACGCCGAAAGATTTTGCCGAATGTGTGGCGGTGAATCTGGCGGCGTCGTACCGGCTGATCCGCACCTGCGCGCCGCTGCTGGTGGCATCGGATGCCGGGCGGGCGGTGTTTGTGACGACAAGTGTGGCGCGCACGCCGCGGGCATTCTGGGGCGCCTATGCGGCGAGCAAGGCGGGCATGGAAAACCTGGTGCTGACCTGGGCCGATGAGGTGGAGCAGACGAAGCTGCGGGTGAATCTGTTCAATCCGGGCGGGACGGCGACGCGGATGCGGGCGCAGGCGTTTCCGGGGGAGGATCCCAATACGCTACCGCAACCGGAGGAGGTGGCGCGGCAATTGGTGGCGTTGTGCTTGCCGGATGTGGCGGTGCATGGGGAACTCGGGAGGTNNGGTGTTCTTTTTTTAAGAAATAACATTCTTTCTTTTGCTTTCCTCCATGGCGGCCACCAGCAGCCAGGGTTCTATGGCCAGGTTGATGGCGGCATGGGAAAAGATGCAGGGCGCGACGTGGCGGTCGCCGATCAGGTAGACGAGCGCCAGCGCGAGGCCCAGCGCGGCGGTGGCGCCGATGGAGGCGGCGGCGACACGCAGGCTGCCGGCGAAGAGGCCCCACACGCCATGGACGAGGCCAAACAGGATCGCGGAGAAGGCGAGTTGCGCGGGGGATGGCCAGCCCAACCCGGCAAGCCAGTCCATGGGGATGCGGCGGAACCAGACTTCCTCCATGATGCCGGTGATGGCGGCGAACGGGATGGCAAGAAGCTTCAGCTTGTACGGGGCGAAGAACATTTGCCCAATCAAGGGCAGGCCACGGATGGCATAGGCCACGTAGGCGGCGGTGACGAAGGCAGCTGCGATCCAGGCGGGCCAGTCGGCGGCCGGGGTTGTGAACAGGCGGCCGAGGAGGCCGGGGCGGCTGGAGGCGAAGATCAGCCCCAGCGGCCAGGCCTCGGCCACCATGATGGCCAGCATGATAGCGAAGGCTTTCCGCAGCGTCGCTGAGCCGGGGAGTGGTGGACTGCCCAAACGCATTGCCCGCTACGTTTGGGGCGCCGGGCGTTGAGCAAAGTGCCAAAGGACTCCGGTGGGGTCGACGACGTAGGCGACGGTGAGGCCCCAGGGTTGCAACTTGGGTGGCTGCGGGGGCCGTACGCCGTAGCGGGCGGCCAGATCCAGGGCGGCGATGCGCGCCCACCAGCTTTCCAGGTCGCCCACCAGCAAATGCATCATGAAGTTGCCGCTGAAGCCCGGGGCATCGAAGTTCTGCAGGAGGAAGGCGAAGGGCCCGAGCTGGACCGAGGCGAGATTATCGCCGAGAGGCCTGATCTCGAAGCCGAGATCGGTATAGAAACGTACGCTGGCATCGAAGTCCTTGGCCGGCACGAAGGGCCGCAGGGCGATGACATCGGGCGTGTCCGTCATTTGCAGCCGGGTGCCCCCGGATTGGTGCCGCAGCCACCGGCGGTGGCGTTCACCTTGTGGTTAGGGGCCGGCTTGGCGACGACGGTGCCATCCTGGGTGGCGCCATGCGCGGTACATTCGCAGAACCCGCCCACCGGCATGTGGGTGGCGCAGGTGAGTTTGCCGGCCTGGCAGATATTCAGGGCCAAAGCCGGTGTGGCTGCCAGGATTGCCGTACAGAAAGCTGCCGCCATGGAGAAAACGCGCATGAGACTCTTCCCTTCATTTGCGGACCGGCAACGACGCCGTTCCGAAACATCGGACGCGTGACACCCATGAAAGTTCTCGGACCACGGTGCCTTCCCGCGGCGCCTTCGTCCAGGTCCACGCCCCGAACGGGCAAAAGTTTTTGGGTTCTTTTTTTCAAAAACGAACGCTTTCTTACTCGGTGCCATGAGATGGTGGACACCGTTGCCCTCACCCAGCCATGGGTTGTGCAGTGCGGAAGTTATTCTAGTGCTTTCTTCGCCGGGAGGGCCGGGCTAGGGTGCGCTGATGATCCATTTGGCGGACCATCTCCTGCGGACGTATGGCTACGGGGTGATCACCGTGGCGATTGCCATCGAATGTGCGGGGCTGTTGTTTCCCGGTGAGACGATTTTTTTCGGCAGCGCCATCTATGCGAGCACGACCGGCCACATGCATATCGCGTGGATCATCGGCGCGGCTGTCGCGGGGGCGATCCTGGGCAATCTGGTGGGGTTCGCGCTCGGGCGGTTGATCGGGGGGCCGCTGCTGGCACGGTATGGATGGCGCATCGGCCTGACCCGGCGGCGGCTGGCGCTGGGCCGGTTCCTGTTTCGCACGCATGGCGGCAAGGTGGTGTTCTTCTGCCGTTTCGTGAGCGTGCTGCGAAGTTTCAATGCGCTGCTGGCGGGGGCCAGCGCGATGCGGACGGCGAATTTCATCGCCTGGACGATTGCCGGCGGGATCGCGTGGCCCTGCGTGCATGGCATGTTCGCCTATCTGCTGGGCAATGCCGCCAGCCGGCTTTCCGGCCGGTTGCAGATTGTGCTGGGCGTGCTGGCGGTGGGGGCGGTGCTGTGGATATTGCGCTTCGTGAAGCGCAATGAAGTGCGGCTGGAAGAAGTGGCCATGCGTTCCGAGAGTTATGAACAATATCATGCTTAAGTTGCGCTGTCTTTGCCTGGCTGCCGCTTGGCTGTGCGGCGCCGCGGCGCCGCGGGACGCGACGATCACGCTGACCACGCAGCCGGGCAGCACGCTGGAGGCGACCGCGCTGAAGCTGGTGGCCGGCGACCTGAAGCAATCGCGCAGCGATGGCGATCCGCCGCTGATGCTGGTGGGCAGCGCGCATCTTTCCACGCGCCCCGGCCCTGCGGCGCTGTTCGTGCAGGTGCAGTCGGCCTCGTTCTGCGGCTCGGCCGGCTGTTCGACATCGGTGTACGTGCAGCGTCGCGGCGGCTGGATCAAGGTGATGGATTCGATCAGCGGACCGATTCAGCTTTCGCCGCGCAGCCACCACGGCATGCATGATCTTCTGGTGCATGGACATGATCGCTTTGTGTGGACCGGCAGCGCCTATGCCGACACGCTGCCCACGCCGGACATTGATCTGCGGGACTCGACCAAGCACTGAAACCGCGCCGGCTTTTGCCTCACCACCGGTTTACTTTTTCGGCCTAACCTCGCTTCCGCAGAATGCTTGCGGCCACATGGCGATGCCTGGCCGGTCGATCGGTGAGGGACCACGCCATCCAACTGTCGGACGCTCATGTCACGCCCCCCGTCACCGCGCTGGGACGCTGGCTGGCCGAACCGGGGCGAGAATTGCCGGCACCGATACGCGCGGTTCTGCTCGCGGAACTGTTTGCTTCACCCATGGCTGTTCTGGCGGCACTCGCCAATGGATTGCTGCTGAACGCGACAGCGCTTTTTCTGCACCAGGGATCGATCTTCCTGGTGTTCATGATCCTCGATGCGCTCGCCCTGGCGCTGCGGATGGGCATCGTGGTGGCATGTACACGGGCGATCGCGCGGCGGCAGCCCACGCTGACCGATCTCTATCTGTTCAGCGGCATTCTGTGGTGCACGCTGCAGGGTGCGATGGTGTGTGCGGCCATGCGGGCCGCCAGCCCGCCTTTGCACGTGCTGTGCGCGGCCACGGCGATGGGGCTGATCGGGCCGATCTGCGCCCGCAACTATGCCGCGCCTAGGCTGGCGATGCTGCTGATCTGCATGCTGGATGCGTCGATCGTGGCGGGCGCGGCCCTTTCGGGCAATCGCTGGCTGCTGATCCTGGCGGTGCAGTCGCCGCTGCTGCTGTTCGGCTGCGTGTCGGTGATACGGCGTTTCCACGGGGTATCCGTGGCAGCCCTGATGGCGCAGAACGAGAGCCACCACCAGGCGCGGCATGACAGCCTGACGGGGCTGGGCAACCGCGTGGGTCTGGCGGAGGCGCTGGCCCGGATGGCTGATGCGGAAGAGGAAATGGCGGTGTTCTGTCTGGACCTGGACGGCTTCAAGCAGGTGAACGACAGGCTGGGGCACCAGGCGGGCGATCGCTTGTTGCAGGCCGTGGCGCGGCGGCTGGCGGCCACCACGCGCAGCACGGACATCCTGGCCCGCCTTGGGGGGGACGAGTTCATTATCGTGGTACCGGGCATGCGCCCGCCGGACGCGCAGCGCTTCGCCGAGGCGCTGATCAGGCGGGTGATGGACAAAGGATATGTGCTGGATGACGGGCCGCCGGTGCAGATCGGGCTGAGCGTCGGGGTGGCCTGCTCCCCCGATGATGGCGTGGGGCTGACGGAATTGTACCGCCGCGCCGATGCGCATTTGTATGAGGCGAAGGCAGCCGGCAAGGGGGTGTGGCGCGGGGCGGCCGGGGGCGCGCCGCCTGGCCCGCAGGGGCCGGATGCCGCGCAAACACAGGAGAAGCCGCAGGCGCCGCTCGAGTGCGTGGGAACGCACCAGGGTGACGGCAAGGGGCAAGGGAAGGTGCTGTTTTTTCCCAGGCGGTGAGGGGGGCGTCGGAGACCAAGGAAGGAAGCGATTCTTTTTTAAAAAAAACCAAAAAACTTTTGTTCCTGTCGCTGCCTTCGACATACGGCTCAAGCGGGCGGCGCGGGGGCAGGGCGTACGGTGGTGAAGTGCGGCGCGGGCGCGGGGCTGGCAGGGGATTTCAGGCGGTGGGATATCCAGAGCAGGGGTTTTACCCAGGGGCTGGGCTCGCCGCAGCTTTCGCAGCCAAACAGCGGGCGGATGTCGGCCAGCATGGTGGTGGCGCCGTTGAGCATGATCTGGAACGGCTGAACCCCGCCGATGGTGACGGCGAATATCCCCGCGAACCATTGTGTGGACGGCAGACGGCGGAACACTTCGGCAATGGCCTCGCCGGCGCGCTTGATGGACCCGTCGGGCATCAGCACATGCGGGGCGGCATAGGCTTCCCAGATGGTGAGCTGGGGACTGAGCAGGTACAGGGCAGCCGGATCCTCGCCGATGGCCCGCACGACAAGGCAAGGCGGGCCGGATGCGGGCGTGGCAGCTTTTTGCACCCAATGGGCGATCCGTCGGCAGAAGCCACATTCGCCGTCGTAAAGCAAAATCGGGGTCATTTCATGCCTCGAACGGGTCGGTGAGGGCGGCGAGAACGCTGGATTGGGTCGGCAAGGGGCCTTCCACACGGCCGGCTTCCCGGCCGCCGCGAAACAGCACGATGGTCGGCGTGCCCTGGATGGCGAAACTGCGCGCCAGATCGGGATCGAGCGCGATATTGACGCGGAAGACCCGTTCTTGCGTGGCCAGCACGGCGGCCGCGTGCTGCAGGGCGGGTTCGATCGCGCCGCAATGGGCGCAGGCGTAGGACATGAATTCGACAGCCACCGGGCGATCAGCCTGTAGAACCATTCGCTCGAATGTGGCGGCGGTGACGGTGGTAATGGGGTCCACCTGCATGTCGCTGTCGTTCATCTTGTGCTGTTCCTATCGCTCGCCATCACGAAACGCCTTGGCGATCCCGCGAGATTCCGGCGTCGGCAGGCTATCGCCCTGATCGGTGAAGCGGGCTGGGAACTCGCCGAGGTTCTCCTGCAAGGCAGCCTCCTCGATGAGGACCCCTTCCGATTTGCGCGGTTCGGCGATGGTGGTGGGGTTGGGGAGCTGGACGGGGCGATTGGTTTCCAACGCGTCGAGTTCGCGCGCGCGCTCCAGATAGGCGTCCGATTGGCCGGCGGGGCTGCCTTCGCTTTCCCACAGACGGTGCGCGCGGTCGCGTATCCTTTGCAGGTGCGCAGGCGATGGCGCCAATGGGGTGTCGGCCTCGGCGTGCGGCATCGGGCGGTCTCCGGCACGGCGCCAGTGCGGGCAGCGTTCGGATATCAGATGATGCGGCAGGCGCTTTCCGGGCAGGGTCGGAAACTACGCAGGCGCGGATGGGGCTGCGTGGCGTGCGTTCCCGTTCCCTCGCGCAGGCAGAGCGTATATCCGGGCTGTTGAAGGGGCCGGACGTGAGTCGGCGGCGGTTGGCATGGTGATGATGAAGACAAGCGTGGCGCTCGGTGGTGCGGCATTGACCCTGGCCGATGTGGAGGCAATCGCCCGGGGGCGGGTTGGGTTGGAGATGACGCAAGCTGCGCGGGCGGCTGTGACGGCCGGGCGCGCGGCGGTGGATGGGCTGGTGGATGCCGGGATACCGGCCTACGGGATTACGACCGGGGTGGGCAGCCAGAAGGATTTTGGCGTCGATCGGGCGATGATCGCAACCTACAACGACCGGATGATCACGGGGCATGCGACGATGATGCCGGGTGCCGCGGCGCCGGCATCCGTCGTGCGCGCGGCGCTGGGCATTCAGTTGGCGCTGCTGGCACGTGGACGGTCCGGCGTGAGGCCGGCTTTGGTGGAGAGCCTGCTGGCGCGGTTTGCGGCCGACGATCTGCCGCAGGCGCGGCTGGGGGCCTCCGTTGGGGCATCCGATATTGTGGCGATGAGCCAGATGGCGGTGCCGCTGATCGGCAAGGCAGGTGTGGGGGAAGGGGGCGCGGGCCCGGCCCCGGTTGCGGGGCTTGCCGCGAAGGAGGCGATTTCGCTGCTGAATTCCAACAGCCTGATGCTGGCGGAAGCCTGCCTGGCGCTGCTGGAGGTGCGGGCGCTGCTGGATGCGGCGTGCGCGGCCGCCGCGATGTCGATGGAGGGATTTCGGGGAAATCTGCAGGCGTGGAGCGCGGCGGTGGATAGCGCGCGCGGCCAGGCGGGGCAGATGCGCGCCGGGGTGGCGCTGCGGGCGGCGCTGGCGGGCAGCCGCTTGTGGGATAGGGGGGAAGCACGGCTGCTGCAGGATCCGCTGAGCTTTCGCTGCGTGCCGCAGATCCATGGCGCGGCGGAGGCGGCGTTCGGGTTCGCGCGTGAGATCTTTGAAACCGAGCTATCGGCGATATGCGACAATCCGATGATCGTGCCTGAAACGGGCGCGTTCATTTCGCATGGGAATATGGAGACGACGGCTTGCGCGCTGGCGATGGATACGCTGCGCCAGGCGCTGGCCAAGGTGATCGAGGCGGCCGGCCAGCGGATCCACAAGATCCAGTGGCCTGGGTTTACGGGGTTGCCCACGAGCCTGGCGGCCGAGGCGGGGGCGATCGGCGGCGTGCAGTTCCTCAATCTGGGGCATTTGGCGGCGGCCAATGTGGGCGCGGTGCGTCAGGCGGCGGCGCCTGCGATGCTGAATTATTCGGGGCAGATCGACGACGGGGTGGAGGATGTGGCGGGCAACGCGCCGCAATCGGTTGCGGAAACCGTGCGCGCGCTGGGGCCGGCCTGGAACGTGGTGGCCATTGAAGTGGCGTGCGCGGTGTGGGCGATCCATCGGCGCGGGGTGGACGTGAGCGGGCTGGGGGAAGGGCTGCGGGGATTGTATGCGCAGGTGCTGCCGGTGCTGCCGATTGGGGAGGAGGGGGTGAGGATTTTTGACGCGGGGGTGGTGGTGGAGGTGGTGATGGGGGTGTTTGCGGGGGGGCGGTCGTTGGTGAAGTAAGGAAGGTCTTCTTTTTTGAAAAAAAAGAAGCAAAAAACTTTTGTTCGTTCAGGTACGCGGGGTGCGGTCGTGCCGTAACCTTGGGGAAGGCGAACAGGTAAAAGTCTTTTGCTTCTTTTCTTCAGAAAAGAAGACCTTTCTACGCCTTTGCAGCCGTATCCCGAAAGTAGGGTTCCACTGTCCCTTGCAGCTTGATGGTCAGGGGCGCGCCGGTGCGGTCGAGCGTTTTGCCGACGGCGACGCGGACCCAGCCTTCGCTGACGCAATATTCGTCTACGTTGGTCTTTTCGACGCCTTTGAAGCGAATGCCGACACCACGCTCCAGCAGGGCGGCGTTGTGGTAGGGGCTGCGGGGATTGGTGGCCAGGCGATCCGGCGGCGTATCTTCAGTCATGAGCGGTTCATACAGGGGTGGCGGGGCGGGCGAAAGCACCGGAACGGCGCTGAGCAGCGGGTCCGGGTCTGCCGCATACGATGCAGGCAGCAAAAAGGAGGAAGAAAGGTCTTCTTTTTTGAAAAAAAGAAGCAAAAAACTTTTGTCTGTTTGCCTTTGCCAGCTTCAAGACACGCCCCGTTCAGACGTACCTAAACGAACAAAAGTTTTTTGGTTCTTTTTTTCAAAAAAGAACATGCTTTCTTCTTAGTTTTTCCACGGATCAAACGATCCAAACTGCCAGACATGCCCCTCCGGATCGCGGCACATATACGCCCGCCCGCCTTGGGGTTGATCGGCGAGCGGCCGCACAATGCTGGCGCCGGCGGCGATGGCTTGGGCGTGATGTGCGTCCGGGTCCTGCACGATCATATAGAGGGTTTGGGTGACTCGGTGACCCGCCTCCGCGGGCAGGGCCATCGGGGAAGCGAGTTCGGGCGAGGGTTGGGAGCCGAGCATGATCATGGCGCCGGCCAGGGTGAGCTGGGCGTGGGCGATGGCGCCGCCTTCGCCGGGGATGACGAGTTGGCGCTGGAAGCCGAAGGCGCGGCAGAGAAAGTCGATCGCGGCGGGGCCGTCGGCGTAGCGCAGGCCAGGGATGAGGGTGGCGCTCATGAGTGGTTGTCCATAGCACACCCGGCGCGCTGTCACCAAAAAGGGTGTTGTACCCAAGGGGTCAGCTCGTTCCCGGTATGATGTTGGCGAGGACTTGCCGGGCGCTGTTCTTCAGCACGCTGCCGCGTTCGGGCTCGCTGAGTGTCATGGTGAGAAAGTTCTTCGCGTCTTTTAGGGTGATGTGCGGCGGCAGCGGGGGCACGTTGGGGTCGGTGTAGATGTTGAGGATGACCGGGCGATCGGCGGCAAGGGCTTCTTCCCAGGCAGGGCCGATGGCTTCGGGCTCGCGCACCACGATGCCTTTGAGGCCGAGGAGTTCGGCGTAGCTGTGGTAGGCAAAATCGGGGATGCTTTGGGTGCTTTCGGTTTTGCCTTCGCCGAGCTGGACGCGTTCCTCCCATGTGACCTGGCTGAGATCCTGGTTGTTCAGGACCATCACGATCAGATGCGGGTTGGACCATTGCCGCCAGTATTTGGCGATGGTGATCATCACGTTCAGGCCGTTCATCTGCATGGCGCCATCGCCGATGAAGGCGATCACCGTACGGTCGGGGAAGGCCATCTTGGCGGCGAGGGCGTAGGGGGTGGCGCAGCCGAGCGAGGCGAGGCTGCCGGAGAGCGAGCCTTTCATGCCGCGGCGCATCTTGATGTCGCGGCCATACCAGTTGGCAACCGTGCCGCTATCGCCGGTGAGGATGCAGTTATCCGGCAGGCGTGGGGAGAGTTCCCAAAAGACGCGTTGAGGGTTGATGGGGGTGGCCGGCTGCATGGCGCGCGCCTGAAGTGTTTTCCACCAGGCGGCGATGTTCTTTTCGATGCCGTGGCGCCACGAGTCCGCGGTTTTCTGCTCCAGCAGAGGGAGGAGGGCACGCAGGGTGGTGGCGCTGTCGCCGACGAGGTTGACCTCCATGGGGTAGCGCAGGCTCAGCATGGTGCCGTCCAGGTCGATCTGCACGCCGCGGGCGTTGCCGGGTTTGGGGAGGAATTCGCTGTAGGGGAAGGCGGAGCCGACCATGAGCAGGGTGTCGCAGCCTTGCATCATATGCCAGGAGGGTTCGGTGCCGAGCAGGCCGATGCCGCCGGTGACGAAGGGGAGGTCGTCCGGCACGGCGGCTTTGCCGAGCAGGGCTTTGGCGATGCCGGCCTGGAGTTTTTCGGCTATCGCGATCACTTCGTCGGTGGCGGCCAGAGCGCCGGCGCCGACGAGGATGGCAACTTTGCGCCCTGCGTTGAGCACGGCGGCGGCCTCGCTGAGCTTTTCTGGCGCGGGGAGGAGGGCGGGGCCGGCGTAGCCCGTGCCGGTGTGGGTGGTGCCGTGGGCGACGGGGGGATCCTGGTAGGGCAGGAGCTGCAGGTCGTTGGGGATGATGACGCAGGTGACGGTGCGGCGGGTGCTGGCGATGCGGACGGCGCGATCGATGCAGTGGCGGATCTGGCTGGGGACGCAGGCCGTGACGATGTAGTCGGCCGCGACATCCTTGAAGAGGGATTGGAGATCGACCTCCTGCTGGTAGCTGGCGCCGATGGCGGTGCGGGCTTGCTGGCCGACGATGGCGACGACGGGGACATGGTCCATTTTGGCGTCGTAGAGGCCGGTGAGGAGGTGGATGGCGCCGGGGCCGGAGGTTGCGTAGCAGAGGCCCACGTGCCCGGTGAATTTGGCGTGACCGCAGGCCATGAAGGCGGCCATTTCCTCGTGGCGCACCTGGACGTAGTGCATTTTGTCGCGGGCGTGTTCGAGGGCGACATCGAGGCCGCCGACGCCATCGCCGGGGTAGCCGTAGACGCGGGTGATGCCCCATTCGATGAGGCGGTTCCAGACGAAGTCGCTGACGTTCATGGTGAGGTTCCCGCTGTTGCGGGCCTAACGCCGCGTGGCGCGCAGCGGTTAGCGTGCGCGCATCCCAACAAGTAAAAGTTTTTTGCTTCTTTTTTTCAAAAAAGAAGAAATCTTTCTCAGTTCGGATCGTCGGCTATGTAGGAGCCGATGTGCGTAGGCCGGCGGGCGATGAGGAGGCCGTAGAGGACGGAAAGGATAAAGAGCGCCAGGGTGAGGGCCGGGAAGATGTTGAAGGGGTAAGGCTGGCCAGGCTGAACCAGGCCCCAGATCGGCAGAAGCGTGATCAGCACGGCGAGGAAGGGGATTATGGCGTGGCGGATTGGGTGGAAGGCGGCGCGGTGGTGGCGAAGGACGTAGATCGGCAAAGCAACATTGGCGATCATGTAGACTAAGATGACGGGGATGGTGCCGAGGGTTGCGGTGTAGCCGAAGGTGATGACGGGATCGAGTGTCCAGCCGACGGCGAGTGCGATGAGCAGGGCGGATGAGATGTAAAGCCAGATGGCGATGTGGGGCGTGCGGTGGCGTGGGTGCAGGCGGCCAAATAGGGCGGGGAGCAGATTCTCGCGGCCGGAGTTGAACAGGATGCGTGATTGGGAGTTGGTAAGGCCGAGCAGGCAGGAAAAGATGCTCGTGATGCCGGCAATGTAGGCGAGGATCAGTAGCGCGGGTGCCGCGAGGCGTATGGCATCGACGAAGGGCACCGCAGCGGCGGCGATGGCGGGCCCGTTGGTGTGGAAGGCGATTTCCACGCTGTAGGCCATGAAGATGTAAACCAGGCCAATCGCGAGCGTGGCGAGGAAGAGGGCGCGCGGGATGTTGCGGCGGGGCTGGCGCGTTTCCTCGGCCAAGGTGGCGGAGTTTTCCCAGCCGACGAAGAAGTAGACGGCGAGGGGAAAGCCCAGGCCCAGGCCGGCCAGGCCGCCGGAGAGGTTGGCGGGGTTGAAGGGGGCCAGGGTGAGCGTGTGGCGGTTGACGATGAGCATGGCGGCCGAGGCGACGGCGAGCAGCCCGGCCTCGAAATAGAAAAAGATGGAGGCCCAGAGAGTGGAAATTTTGACCCCCTGCACGGCGAGCGCGCCGCAAATGGCGACGGACGCGGCGGCGAGGATTTGCCAGGGGATATTGAGGCCGGCGTAGAGCTTGAATGTGTCATGTGCCCAGCCGCCGGCTTCCACCACGATGGCGGCGGCCCCAACGCAGTAGCCGATGATGGTGAAGACGGCGGCGGCGGCCCCCGCCGCGGGGCCGAAGCCGAGGCCAATGAAGGTGACGAAGGAGCCGGTGCTGGGATGGAATTTGGAGAATTCGGCGAGCGTGTTGCCGAGGAAGAGGATGGCGACCATGGCGAGCACGATGGTGAGGGGTGCTGCCACGCCGGCGCCGGCGACGATGACACTGAAGCCGAAATAGAAACTCACGGCCGGCGCGATATTCGCCAGCGTGGAGGCGACGATTTCCGGCAGGCCGAGTTCGTTCTTGGCCAGTCTTTCCCGCATGTGCGACACCCCCAAAATTTAGGAAGAATTCTTCTTTTCTGAAGAAAAGAAGCAAAAGACTTTTATCTGTGGGTGCAAGGCTCGCCGGCAGCGTACGCCAAGGATCAAAAGTTTTTTGGTTCTTTTTTTCAAAAAAGAACATTCTTCCTTTTGGAAGCGCCGGTGGGCGCTCGTTTCGCAAGCGAGGTGAGGCAGAAAAGTCACGGTTGTGTGGTGGCTGCGCGCTGGCTCACAGGTATTTGGCGAGCGTCATCTGCGACAGATCGGCGATGATCTGGTAGCTCGCCTGCAACTGGTTTTGCGCGGCGGCGAGTTGGGTGGCGACCGAGGCGGTGTCGGAGTCCTGGATGGCGCTCAATTGGGTGGTCAGCGAGGTGGCGGTGGCGCTGAGGTCGGATTGAGCGTTGGTGATGGTGGTCTGGCGTGCCCCTAAGCCGGCAATGTCGGTATTGATGGCGTTGTCGGCATTGCTCAAGGTGGTTTCAGTGCTGCTTAGCAATGACTGTACCTGCGTGTTGTTGGCATCAGCGGTTCCCAGCGAGCCGATGGTGGCGAGCGACATCAATATGTCGCGCATGTAGGAGCCGGTGCTGGTGGTGCCGGTGCCGGCGGAGACGGCATCGGAGTTCTGGTCCGCGAGCATGCCGACCTGCACGTTTAACCCCGTGCCCAGATCGACGGTGGCGGGCGCGTTGGAGGCTTCCAGCGTGGTGGAGAAGGGCGATGTGGCGCCGGCGCCGGCGATGGTGAGCAGTTGGGCCTGCACCGCTGACGCGCCGGCGGTGGTGACGGTGGAAACGGCGCTCTGCACCGCGGTGTAGAAGCCGGAACTGGTCATGTCGGCCGAATCCGGCACGGGCGGGTTGCCGCTATCCTGGCCGGCGAAGAGGTAGACGCTGCCGACCTGCGTGTTGAGCAGGCTGGCCACCTGGTTGAGAGCGGCGCGCGCATTGGCGGCCAGCGAGGGCAGGCCGGTGCTGCCAGTGCTGGCGGTATTGAGCAGATCGCTGGCGAAGGTGGAAACCATGCTCTGGATCTGGCCCAGCGCCGTCTGTGTGACGCTTTGCACGTTGGCGGCCTGCGTCGCGTTATTCTGCTGGGTGGTGTTGAGCGCGATTTCCTGGGTGAGATCGAGCGCGGTGATCGCGTTGTCGCCCAGGCCGGCATAGTCGCTGGAGATGAGGCCGCTGGAGGATTGCGCAGTGAGATTGCTGATGGTTTGCTGGATCTGGCCGACATTGTAGAGCAGCGTGTTGGCCGTTCCGATGTCGGTAGCAGCGGTGACATTTGTCATGTTGCGGGTGCGATATTCATGAGGTAGGTGAAGACGGTTTCGATGGCGCTGACAACATGGGCATTGGCGCCATAAGCGTTTTGCAGCGTGACCATCTGGCCGAGCTCGGTATCCAGATCCACGCCGGTGGCGGATGTGAGCTTGGTTTGCAGCGAGGTTTGCAGGGCGGCCGCATCGCTGGCCTGCGATGTGGCGCTGGCACTGTCGGCGGATTGGGATGCGGTCAGCGCGTTGGCATAGTCGGCCAGCGTCGTTTGCGTGCCGAATCCGGCCGAGAGCGTGCCGGTGTTGCCAAGACCCGTGGTGGCCATCGGCGTTTGGGCGACGCCCGCCTGCACCTCGTCACCAAGGCCGTAGGTGAGGATACGGTTGATCAGCGTGGTGAAGCCGGCATCCCCGCCCGTCGGATTGGGGGTGAAGGCGCTGGCGCCTGTGGCGCTGCCGGCGATGGCGGTGGTGCCGTCGCGCACCAGGGAAGGGGTTGCCAGAACCGTAGGGTTTACCTGAATGGTTTCGGCATAGCCGACATAGCCGCTCTGGCCTGCGCCGCCGTTGCTTTGTGGAATGGTGCCGCCGCTGCCGGTGAACAGCGTCAGGCCCTGGGCGGCGAACCGGTTGGAGAGATCCTCGGAGAATTCATCGAGGCTAGCCTGGTAGGTGGGCAGGGTTGTGTCGCGCAGGGTGATGTTGGCGCCTAAGGCGCCGCCGGTGATCTGGCCGGTGATGTCGGTGCTGCCGAACATGATTCCGGGCAGGCCGCCATCGGGGTAATAGACGCTGGGCGCGGTGGTGGCGCTGTCGATGGAGAGCGTGCTCGAGCCGCTGGTGGGGAGTTGCGCACCGCCGGCGGTGATCACGGCGATACTGCCGTTGGATTGCGTCACGAAGCTGGCACTGACCAGTTGGGATACGGTGTTTTCCGCGGCACTCATCTGATTCTGCAGATCGGCGGTGCTGAGGCCTTCCGATTGCAGCAGGATCATTTGGGTGTTGAGCGTGCCGATGGTGGAGAGCGCCGTGTTGAGCTGGGTGATGCCGGAGACGAGGTTGTTTTGCGCGGACTGGATGGCCTGGCCGTAGCTGGCGGCGAGTGCGTTGATGCCGGTGGCCAGGCTGGAGGCGCTGGTGACGACCGCGCTCTGCTGGGTGGTATTGCCCGGATCGGTCAACAGCGTGGAGAAGGCGCTCTGCAGGTTTGTGAGCTGGCTGCCGAGATCGTTGCCGCTGCCCACCGTGCCGAGCACCGATTGCAGTGTGGAGAGCGCGTTGCTGGTGGTGCTGGCGGCCGACGAATCGGCGGTTTGGGCGGCCACCTGGTTCTGCAAGGCGGGATCGGAGGCGGCGATGGTGATGCCGGAGGCGACACCATCGCCCTGGCCGCCGGCGGTGACGCTGGTCTGTGTTGCGGTTTCCAGCGCGTATTGCGGCGTGGAGGCGTTGGCGATGTTCTGCGACAGCACGGACATGCCGTAGCTGATATTGTCCAGCCCGCCGGTTGCGATGCTGAGGGCGCCTTGCAGGCTCATGATCAGTTTCCGGTTGCCGGCGTGCCGTTGTCAGAGAGGGCCTCTGACAACCCGCTCATTGCTTCATGTCCAGCGTTGTCGTCAGCATCTGGTCGGCGGTGGTGATGACCTTGGCGTTGGCGCCATAGGCCTGCTGGGCGACGATCAGCTGCGAGAGCTGTGAGGCGATATCCACATTGGAATCCTCAACCGAACCGACGACGAGGCCGCCGGCGCCGTTGGTGTTGAGCTGTTCGGTTTGCGGGCCGCCGGAATTCTGCGTGGAGGTGAAGGCCTCGCCGTTCTGGCGCTGCAGGGCATCGGCGTTCTGGAAGGTGATGAGCGGCACTTGCGCGATGGTGACGGTGCGGCCGTTATTGTAGTTGGCCACGATGCTGCCGTCCGCCGTGCCGGAAATGCCGGTGAAGCTGCCGGGGGCGGCGCCATCCTGGTCGGCGCTGGTGACGGTGTAGTTGGTGCCGGCATATTGTGTGATGCCATTGGCCAGGCCGATCGAGCCCAGGCCGATGGCGATGGTTTGCGCGCCGTTGCCGAAATTGGGGTTGATGGTGATGGAGGCGGGGTCGCCGGTGTTGGTGCCGCTGCTGGTGGTGATGGCGTTGGGGGCGGAAGCGTCGGCGGAGACCGAGGCCAGCGTGCCGTTCTGATTGAAGGTGACGTCCGCCTCGCCGATGAAGGTGGCGCCGTCGGCGCCGCCGGAGAGGGTGGCGCCGTTGGTATTGTCGGCCGAGGAGAACGTCACGGTCCATTGGTTGGGGATGACGTCGCCGTTGGCATCGACGGCCTGCGCCCAGGTGGTGGTGAGCTGGTGGGTGTCGCCCGCGGGATCGTAGACGGCGGTTTCGGCCGAGAGGATGGGATCGTTGGAGCCGGGCGTGGCGGGCACGTTGGCGACGAGCGCGATGTTCTGGGTGGGCACCGGGCTATACTGGGTCTGGGCTACCTGGATGGGCACCACCTGGCTGGTGTTGACGACGCCTGAGGCGCTGACGGCCCAGCCGTTGAGGTATTCGCCGGCGCTGTTGACGAGGTAGCCCTCGCTGTTCTGGGTAAAGTCGCCGGTGCGGGTGTAGTAGGCCTGGGAGCTGAATTCGGGCAAGCCCGTGGTGGTGCTGCCGCTTTGTTCGGACACGGAGAAGAAGCCCTGGCCGCTGATCGCCATGGCGAGCGGGTCGGTGCTTTGCTGAATGGTGCCCTGGAGTTCGTTCTCGTAGTTGGGGGTGGCGTCCACGCTGCCGGATTCGTTTTCGGTGGCGGTGCTGGTGGTGAGATAGTCGGTGAAATTGGTGCCGACGGCCTTGAAGCCGACCGTCTGGCTGTTGGCCATGTTGTCGGAGATATCGGAAAACGCGGCAGCCTGGGCATTGAGGCCGCTGATGGCGGTGCTCATGGAGCCGAACAGGGACATTGGGGGGCCTCCTTGAACGTGATGGCCGGGTGAGGGGATGCTTGGCCGAAGCTGCCCAGGCAGCAGCCGAGGCAGCAGCCGAGGAAGCAGCAGAAAGCGTGCCAGGGGATCGGCCGTGTCCGGGTGATCCAAGGCATTGATCGGGCGGGGTAAAGCGGCTTGCGGCGGGCTGGCGGATTGTGCCGCGCGGCAGGATTTGCCGGGTGGTTTGGGGATCGGCCGGGGGCGGGATGGCCGCAATACGGCGGGGTTGGCGCTGGCCCGCGGATTGCTGCCGCCACGGGGAAGCTGCCTCCGGGGCCTGGCTTGCCGTGTTGGCGAGAGGGCGGGGGGCCTGGATGATTGGGGTCGCCGGCATGCCATCCGCCACCGGTCTGTGTCTGTCTCCGCTCGCGCCCCTGCTGGGGGTGCCTGCTCGTGCGCCGGCGCCGGCCGGGTTTGCGGATGTGGTGGCGCAACTGGCCGGGGTTGCTGCGGTGGCGGCCGGCGGCGTGGCGGGATCGATGCTGGGGCGCGGCGCCGCTTGCCATGACATGGACCTGCCCGTGCCGGCGTATGTGGAGGGCTGGGCGGCGCGGGCTGCCTCCAATGCGGGGGATGGCGGGTTAGCGCCGGTCGCGATGCACCAGCCCCGGCCGGCGCAGGCGGCACAACTCGCCGTCCTGACGGGGTGCGCCCGGGTTGGCGCGGCGGTGGGCGGCAAGGTCGCGGCAGCGGGTCATCCGGTGAAGGCGGCGGAGCTGGAGGGCGATTCGAAAGTGGCGGCTTTGCCCGTGCCGGCGCCGGGTGCGGCCGCACAGGTGGCGGCGGAACCGGCCGCGGTATCGGGGGGCGGGCTCGCGCAGCCGCGCGGGGGAGCTGGCGATCACAGCGCGGCGGTGCCGGTGGTAGGGTCCGGCGCCGGGACGGAACCGGATATGGGGGGCGAGCAGGTGGCGCTTGTGCCGCCGGAGCTTGCCCGTATGGCGCCTCAAGCTCAGGCACAGCCGGCGGCCCTGCACAGGCGGGCCGCCGACGCCCCGGCGGCGCGCCCGCTTGCCGCGGCATTTACCCCGCCCGGTCCCGCGCCGGCGGTGGCGCAAATGGATGTGGCGCGTCAGGTGGCCCCGGCCGTAGCCGCCCCGGCGGTGGTGGTAGAGAAGGCTGTGCTGGCGGAACCTGGCGCCCTGGGGCAGCAGGGCATGCTGCCGCACGGCACGGCGCCCATACAGCCGGCGCCACCGGACATCGGCGCGGCGACCCGTGTCGCCGGACATGGCGCCCGCCAGGACCCGGCGGCGCCGGCGCCCGCGCTGCCTGGGACGGTGGCCGACATACAGGCGCCTGCGTCCGGCAGCGTGGCGGCGGCTGCGTGGCCAGGCCGGCAAGCGGTTGCGGACGAGGGTGCCGGGGCGGCAACGCCCGATGCGGGCCCGCTCGGCTCCGCAAGCGCGCCGACCGGGGCGCGGCCAGCGGCGAAGATGGATGAGCGGCCGAAGCCGCTGGCGCCCTCGGTTCAGCCGCAGGCGGCCGGGGTGCGGGCGGGCGGCGTGGTGGCCGAAGCGACACAAGCTGGCGCGCAGCCACATCCGCATGTGCCGGCGGGCAGCCGGGCGCTGGCCACCGCGACGGCCGACGCGGCGGCCCAGGCTGAGCGCCCTGAGGCGCCGCCCCAATCGGC
>PKZM01000205.1 GCA_003133065.1 Acetobacteraceae bacterium | reverse complement strand
GTACGCACCTCGCCGGCAGCGTACGTCAAGTAGGAAAAGTTTTTTGCTTCTTTTTTTCAAAAAAGAAGAATCCTTTCTCTACTCTGCCGCGGCCTCCACCCCGTGCACAATCCGCCGCCGAACACCACGGGCGCGGCGTTCCAGCATCAGATAAACCACCGGCGTGGTAAACAGCGTCAGCGCCTGGCTCACCACCAAACCACCCACAATCGCAATGCCCAGAGGCCGGCGCAGTTCCGATCCCGTGCCCAAAGCCAGCGCCAGCGGCAGCGCACCGCACAAGGCCGTCAGCGTNNGTCATGATGATCGGGCGGAAGCGTTCGATGCACGCCTCGCGTATCGCCTCCATCGGCGTCATGCCGCGTTCGCGCTGCGCGTCCAGCGCGAAATCCACCAGCATGATGGCGTTCTTCTTCACGATGCCCATCAGCAGCACGATGCCGATGATGCTGAGCACGCCTAGTTGCGTGCCTGTCACCAGAATGCCCAACAGCGCGCCCAGGCCCGCCGAGGGCAAGGTGGACATGATCGTCAGCGGATGCAGCAGGCTTTCATACAGCACGCCCAGAACGATGTAGATCGAGAGCAGTGCCGCCGCGATCAGCGCCGGTTCGGTCGCCAGGGATTGCAGAAACAGCTTGGCGTTGCCCTGGAACTGCAATTTTACCGATGGCGGCGGCCCCATTTCATCGAACACGCGCTGCACCGTGGCGGTGGCGGTGCCCAACGCCATGCCCGCCTTGATGTTGAAATCCACCTCCCCATCCACACGCTGGCCGTAATGCGTCACGTTCAGCGCCGCCGTGCCGTAGGTGAGGTGGGTGAGCGCCTGTAGCGGCACCGGCAAGCCGGTATTGGCCTCCACGTAGATATGGTCAAGAAAATGCGGATCGCGCTGTAGCCAGGGCGCGGTCTCCAGGATCACGCCATACTGGTTGCGCGGCGCGTAGATCAGCGAAATCTGGCGCTGCGCCAGCGCATCGGCCAGCGCCGTATCCACGGCAGCGGCGGAGACCTGAAGGCGCGAGGCGGCCTCACGATCGATCGCCAGCGTTGCTTCCGGCTGCGCGGTATCCTGGTCCGATGTCACATCCAAAAAGCCCGGCTCATGCTGCAGGCGCGCCTCCAGCTTGGCTTCCCACAGCGCCACCTGCTGCACATTGTCGCCCAGCAGATCCACGCTGTATTCGCCGCCGGCACCCTTGTTGTTGCCGCCGCCGAAATCGCCCGGCGCAAACAGCACCGTTTGCAAGCCGGACACTTTCTCCAGCTCCGGCCTCAGCCGCGCGATCACGTCGGTGGCCTTTGCATGGCGTTCGGCGCGCGGTTTGAGGGAGACGAGAAGCGTGCCCTGATTGGCCTGATCGAACCCGGTACTCACGCCCACGATGGAGCCGACTGCCGCCACCGCCGGGTCCTTCAGCAGAATATCCACCACCTTCTGCTGCAGCCGCACCATTTCCGCGTAACTGGCGCTGGAGGCGCCGATCGTGGTGCCGCGCAGCAGCCCGGTATCCTGCTCGGCGATGAAATTCTTCGGCACCGCGCCATAGAGAAAGAAGGTCAACACCACCGTCAGCAGCGTCAGCCCCAGCATCAACTTGCGGTGCACCAAGGCCCAATCGAGCCACACCACGTAATGCGCCACCACGCGCTTGAGGAACCCCTCCACCACACGGTCCACATTTTTCAGCCAGGGGCCAGGCGGGGAATCCTTCATCCGGGCGCACACCATGGGCGTCACCGACAGCGACACCGCGGCCGAGAGCAGGATCGCGATGGTCAGCGTCCAGGCGAATTCATGCAGGATGCGGCCGAGCAGGCCGCCCATGAACAGCAGCGGGATGAACACCGCCACCAGCGACAGGGTGATGGAGACCACGGTGAACCCGATCTGCCGCGAGCCCAACAGGGCGGCATCCAGCCGGTTCATCCCCTGTTCACGCAGCCGCTCGATGTTCTCGATCATCACGATGGCATCGTCGACGACAAAACCGACGGAGATCGTGATCGCCATCAGCGAGTAGTTGTTGAGCGAAAACCCCAAGGCCCACATCCCCGCCGCGGTGCCGGCCAGCGAGAGGGGCACAGTGACCGCGGCGGCGACGGTGGCGGCAAGCCTGCGCAGGAAGATCATCACGGTGAGCAGCACCAGGCCGCCGGTGAGCAGCAAGGTGAGTTTCACGTCGTTGGTACTGACGCGGATGGTCTGGGTGCGGTCATCGAGGATGGTGATGTGGATATCGGGCGAAATCCAGCGTGCCATCTGCGGCAGCAGCGCGCGCACCCGGTCCACCGTATCGATGATGTTGGCGCCGGGGATCTTGTAGATTCGCAGCAGGATCGCCGGCGTGTGGCCGTTCCAGGCGGCCAGCCGCACGTTGCTGACCCCGTCCACCACGCGCGCCACATCGGAAAGCCGCAGCACCGCGCCGTTATGGGCCTTCAGCACCACGCGCCCATACGCCGCCGCGCGGTCGATCTGGCCGTTGATGGCGATCTCCTCGGACCGGTTCGGCCCTTGAAAACTGCCCACAGGCTCAAGAACGTTAGCGTTGACAATGGCCTGGCGAACATCGTCGGCGGTAAGGCCCGCCGCCCGCAGCGCCCCGGGATCGAGTTGCACGCGGATCGCGGGGGTCTGTCCGCCATCGATCTGCACGCGGCTCACCCCCTCCACCTGCGTGATGCGCTGCTGCAGAACGGTGTCGGCGGCTTCGTAGACCTGGCCGACGGAGAGCGAATTCGAGGTGAGCGCGATCGTCATGATCGCCTGGTCGGCGGGATTGAATTTCTTGTAGGTGGGCCGCGTGGGCAAACCCGACGGCAGATCGGGCTGGGCAGCGTTGATGGCCGATTGCACCTCGCGCGCCGCGTCATCGGTGGTGCGATCGAGATCGAACAGCGTGATGATGTTGGCATTGCCCGTGGAGCTGGTGGAAATCATGTCGCTGACGCCGCCGATCTCCCCGATCCGCCGCTCCAGCGGCGCCGCGATCGAATTGGCCATGGTGGCGGGATCGGCACCCGGGCGGCCGGCGAACACCACGATCGCCGGCACATCCACATTGGGCAACGCGGCGACGGGGAGGAACGGGTAGGTGGCGATGCCCGCCGCCATCAGCCCCAGCGAGAGCAGGATGGTGGCGACCGGGCGCATGATGAAGATGCCGGAGACGTTCATGCGCGCGCACCGGTGGGGTGCGGGGTTATTTCACGCTTGGGCGCCGTATCGATCCCGGAAACGTCCACAAGAGATTCGACCACGAAGACACGAAGAACACGAAGATAAACACGAAGGAAATGAAAATAGAATTTTATGTGTTTGGAATCCTGCCTGGAGCTGGCTTGTGAATATTTAGTGTCAGTCCTGACAAACCGCGGCGCGAGGTTTTTCGTAGGGTGGGCTTCAGCCCACCGCACAGGTGAATAGGGCCGGTGCGTTGGCACACGCACCAACCTCTTCGTGACAAACGTCGTGTTCTTCGTGCCTTCGTGGTCGATTCTCTTTTCTTGCGTCGACCCGGTTATCACGACTGCCCCGGCGGAACGCCCGAACACGCGCATCATACCCGCGCCGGTTCGAAAGCATCCGCAGCGGGGGCGCGCGCCCAGCGGCGGCGCAAACGCTCAAAAGCCACGTAGATGGCGGGCGTCGTATATAAGGTCAGCACCTGGCTGAGCAGCAGCCCCCCCACGATCGCCACGCCCAAAGGCCGCCGCAGTTCCGAGCCGGTGCCATGATCCAGAACCAGGGGCAGCGCGCCCAGCAGGGCGGCGGCCGTGGTCATCATGATCGGCCGCAGGCGTACCACCGCGGCGTCGTGGATGGCCACTTTCGGCGGGCGGTGTTCGTTGCGTTCCAAATGGATCGCGACATCGATCATCATGATGGCGTTTTTCTTGACGATGCCGATCAGCAGGATGATGCCGAT
>PKZM01000077.1:25663-25842 GCA_003133065.1 Acetobacteraceae bacterium | reverse complement strand
CTGGATGAGGCGCTCGACGCGCTGCCCCCGGCCGACCCGCGCGACCGCGCCGCCGCCCACCGCATCGCCGCCACCGTGCTGCGCCGCGCGGGCACGCTGGATGCCGTGCTGGAACCCTACATCAAGCGCTCGCCGCCCGATGCGGTGCGCCTCATCCTGCGCCTCGGCGCCGCCCAGCT
>PKZM01000077.1:25431-25566 GCA_003133065.1 Acetobacteraceae bacterium | reverse complement strand
CACCCGAGGCCATGCGCCTGCCCAACGGGTCAATCCGCTTTCCCCCTGGCACCCGCGTCGCGGACATCCCGGCCTTCGCGGCCGGGCAGGCCTGGGTTCAGGATGCCGCCGCCGCGCTGCCGGCCCTTCTTCTCG
>PKZM01000077.1:17202-25368 GCA_003133065.1 Acetobacteraceae bacterium | reverse complement strand
GCCACCGGCACCATCCGCCGCCACCCGGACATCCTGCATATCAAACGCGAAACCGACCTGCCGGGCCTGGTCGCGGCGCAGGACCGGCTTGTGCAATCCGCATCCGACATGCTGCGCCCGGGCGGACGCCTGATCTATGCCGTCTGCTCCCTCCAGCCCGAGGAAGGGCCGCATCGTGCCGAGGCCGCCGCCCGCTTCGGCCTCACCCGTAGCCCGTTCACGGAGGCCGAACTCCAGGCCATCCCGGAGGCGCGGACGGAACGGGGGGAGATGAGAACCGATCCGGCGATGTGGGGGGAGAGAGGGGGGGTGGATGGGTTTTTTGCGGTGAGGTTTGTTAAAAAGTAAGAAAGTCTTCTTTTTTGAAAAAAAGAAGCAAAAAACTTCTGTTCGTTCAGGTACGTCGGCGGCGTGTGTGTCGGGTCGCTGGCAAGAGCGAACAGGTAAAAGATTTTGCTTCTTTTTTTCAAAAAAGAAGAACGTCCTTCCCGTGCTTGCCCCCCGCCGCACCCACCCCCTAGAACCTCCAGATGGTGAAACACTCTGTCATTGTCGCGCCGAGTCTCCTGGCCGCCGACTTCGCCCATCTTGCCGACGAAGTTGCCGCCATCGAGCATGCCGGGGCCGACTGGCTGCATCTGGACGTGATGGACGGCCATTTCGTGCCCAATATCAGCTTCGGCCCCGTCATTCTCAAAGCTCTGCGGCCACTCACGAAACTGCCCTTCGACGTTCATCTGATGATTGCCCCGGCCGACCCATACCTGGCGGCCTTCGCCGAGGCCGGAGCGGACCACATCCTGATCCACCCCGAAGCCGGACCCCACCCCCACCGCTCGCTGCAGCATATCCGCGCCCTGGGCAAGAAAGCCGGCCTGGTTCTCAACCCCGGCACACCCCTTGCCCATGCCGAGACCATGCTGGATCTGGTGGACATTATCCTGGTCATGTCCGTGAACCCGGGCTTCGGCGGCCAGAGTTTCATCGACAGCCAGATCCCCCGCATCGCCGCGCTGCGACGCATGATCGATGCCTCCGGCTGCGATATCCGCCTGGAAGTGGATGGCGGCATCGATCCCCGCACCGCCCCGCTGTGCATTGCCGCCGGCGCCGACAGCTTCGTGGCCGGCACCGCCGTGTTCGGCGCGCCGGATTATGCCGCCGCCATCTCCGCCATCCGGGGCAAACCCGCTGTGCACGAACCGGCCGCGTGACCCCCGGCCAGGCCATCCGCCGTGTCCGCCTGCGCCTTGCCCGCCTGCCCACGCTTCGCATGGGCGTGCCGGATGCGCCGGCGGTTCCCGTACGCGACCCCTGGCCGGGCGATCCGGCCCGCGGCGCCCGGCTGCTGAAGGGCGAGCTCAGCCTTGCCGGCGCCGTGCGCATCCTCAAACCCGGCGGCTGGGCCGATACCGCCGGCCCGCCCGTGATGCGCGCCCACGCCCACGGCTTCGCCTGGATGCGCGATCTGCGCGTGATCGGCACCGATGCCGCCCGCATGCGCGCCCGCGCCCTGGTGGGCGACTGGATCGCCGTGGGCAGCAGCGATCCCGTCGCGCAGCGCCCGGATGTGGCGGGCAGCCGCATCGCCGCCTGGCTGGGCCATTACGATTTCTTTGCCGCCTCCGCCGACGACGAGTTCCGCCAGCGTATGATGTGGCGCCTGGTACAGGATGCGCGGATCCTTTCGGCCGCCATGCCCGCCGAGGAGCAGGACGGGCGCGCCATCACGGCGCTGAAGGGCTTGATCGCCGCCGCCATCGCCCTGCCCGAACACGCCCCCTTCCTGCACCGCGCGCTGCGCTTCCTGCCCCAGGAAATCGGCCGCCAGATCCTGCCCGATGGCGGCCATATCGAACGCAGCCCCGCCGCCCACCTGGCCGCGCTGAAGGACCTCATTGAAATCCGCGCCCTGCTGCATGTGGGCGCGGCGGTGGCGCCGGCAGCCCTGGGCGCCGCGATCGACCGCCTGTCACTGGCCCTGCGCTCCCTGCGCCACGGCGATGGCGGCCTGGCTTTGTTCAACGGCACGCGCGATGAACCCGCAACCCTCATCGAACTGGTCCTGGGCCAGGCGGGCCGTGCCGGCCGCGCCCCCGCCGCCCTGCCGGATACCGGCTTCCACCGCCTGCAAGCCGGCCGCACCGTGCTGATTGTCGATGCCGGCACCCCGCCAGCCCCCGGGCAGGACCGCCTCTCCCACGCCGGCACCCTCAGCTTCGAGCTCTCGCTGGGCCGCGAACGCCTGGTGGTGAACTGCGGTGCGGCCCCGATCGGCGCCACGGCCTGGACCGACGCCGCCCGCGCCACCGCCGCCCATTCCACCCTGACCATCGCCGACACCAGCTCATCGGAGCTCAAGCCTGGCGCCCTGGGGCGCCGGCCTGAAAAAATCGGCGTGGAACGGCAGGAAGCCAACGGGGCGCATTGGCTGGAAGCCAGCCACGATGGGTGGAAGAAACCCTTCGGGGCCATCCACCGCCGTCGCCTCTACCTCGCCGAATCCGGCGAGGACATCCGCGGCGAGGACGTGATCGAGGCCACCAGCCCGCAACCCTTCACCATCCGCTTCCACCTCCATCCCGCCGTGATCGCCAACCTCCAGCAGGATGGTGAGGCCGTTCTTCTGCGCCTGCCCACCGGCGGCTGGCGCCTGCGGGCCGAGGGCGCGAAAGTCTCCCTGGAGGAAAGCATCTACCTTGGGGGGCCGGAACCCCGCCGCACCGAACAGGTCGTGCTGACCGGCCTTCAGGACGGCGCGCAGCATGTGAAATGGGCAATCACGAAGCTGGGGTAACGACAAAAAAGAAAGATGTTCTTTTTTGAAAAAAAGAACCAAAAAACTTCTGCCTATCGGGTGCGCTGCCGGAGAGTCAAAAGTCAGCGCGAGGCCGCCTGCTGCTGCAATTGCCTCAGGCGCGCGCGGATCGGGGCAAACGGCCCAAACCGGTGCTGTGCCGGCGAAAATCCGTCGATGTAGGGGCCATAGGCGACGTCGGCAGGCTTTTCCAGGCGTTTCGGAAAATCCGCATCCAGGCCGGCCTTATGCGGCCGAGGCTGAGACAAGACATAGCCGGCGACGTCCCATGACTCATCGACGTTCAACACCGGACGATCCGGCCGCGCGCCGGGCGGCATATTGGCGTGGATGAAGCGGGCGGCAGCAATGAGCCTGTTGAGCCCGGCGCCGTCATTAAAGCTTTGGGCGCCCCATAACGGTGGCGCCAGCGTCATGGTGAGCGCGCCTGGCCGGGATACGGTTCGCCCCGCGCCGTCGGCACCATGGCACGCCGCGCAGACCCGGCTGAACACCTCCTTGCCATGGCCCGGATCGGCGGCGCGGTTGAGCTCGGGCAGCTTCTCCGCTGGCGCGGGACGAGGGGGCGAGGCCCCTAGCGACGAGATGTAGGCGAGGAAGCCGGCCATCTCTTGGCTATCGGGCGGCAGCATCCTGCCGTTCATGCTCCGCGTCATGCATTCCTCGATCCGGTCGGCGAGCGTTACCACGAGACCGGACCTGGCGCGGTAGACCGGGTAGTGGACCACGGCGTCCGTCAATGGCAGGCCACCCGGCAAGGTGCCCGCCGCGCGATGGCAACTTGCGCAGTCGAGCCCGTTGCCGCCATACCGCATCGATTGAGAGCCAGCCTGCGGGCCGATCAGCGTGTTCGTATGCCGCACCAGCTCCAGCCCGTAGCGGATAAGCGCCTCGCGTGTTTGCGCTGGCGCTGAAACATACCCTGCCGCGCCGCCCGCGCGATCAGCGCGGAGCAGGGTCAGGCAGATAACTGCCGTGGCGGGCAGCAGGCACCGGAGTTTCCGTAGGCGCATCATCACCCGCCGCCTCAAAGGGTTTTGTAAAGAATGCCGGCGGCGACCACGAATATGATCCCGGCGACGATACGCGCGAGCGCGTGCCTGCCGGCCACGGAAACACGTTGTGCGACCCAGACACCGCCGCTGCTGCCTATCCATCCGCCCCCCGACAGAAGCAGCGCCACCAGCCACTTCACGTCGCCTGCGCCAGCATAGGCCAGGGCAGTGAACGAGGCGCACGCCGAAACCGAGATCAGCGAGGTGCCGACAGCGTTGATCAGCGGCATGCCGGTCGCCCGGATCAGTCCGGGCACGATCAGGAAACCGCCGCCGACGCCAAAGAAACCGGCCAGAGTGCCCGTGCAGGCCGCATAGCCAACAATGCGCCGCACCATCGGCTGGCGGTCGCCCTTCGTCTGTTGGGCCGGGCCGCGCTGGCGCAGGATCATGATGCCGGCCAGAACCATCAGAAGCGCGAACAGGAACAGTAATTTGGCGCTGTTGATCGACTTGCCGAGCGTCGCGCCGATTGCCGCGCCGACCACGCTGGCCGCGGCATAGAAGATGCCACTGCGCCAGCGGATCGTCTGTCTGCGCGCGTGCTTGACCAGGCTCATCGCTGCGGTCAGCGCGACGGCGACCGCGCTGGTACCGACTGCCTCGTGCACGTCCCGTATTTCGACAAGATAGATCAGCAGCGGCACCGCGAGCAGCGAGCCGCCGCCGCCGATCAACCCGAGCACGAAGCCCACGATAATCCCAGCCAGGCACGCAAGCGGATACTGCATGATGCCATCCAGCGTTGTCAGGCCGCGCTGCGCCGGCGCCTCAACGGCACGCTCCGCTGCCCAGGAAGCCCACCAGGTCATTGGCCGTCGCGGGCTGTCCAGCGATGGTCTGATAAGCTTCGTTCGGGCAACTGTTGGGCGGAACGATGCGTATGTCGCGCGGCAGTGCCATTTCGCTCTCGCGTGGGGCGTAGTCGTCCGCCGAGGTGGCGGGCACATGGTGCGCGCGGCGCGTGCCAGTGACGGTGATCCATTCCGTATCGTCAACAACGTGCAAATCCACGCGCGGGCCGCGGGAGGGTGCAGGCGTGATCGGTGCCACCCCTTGCACCGGTGTGAAGCTATGCCCGCCATCCCCGTTGCTCGCAGCGGCCGGCGCCGGCCAGACAACACAAGCCCCACCCGTCGCGCCGATCAGAACCAGCGCGATGAACGCAACAGCATCGCGGCGCGCCGCGGTGCTGCGTGTCGTTTCAACCATATGCGATCATTCGTCGGACTTTGCATGAAATTCCACTGATGCCGGAATGACAGGCCGTATCTCCCGCGGCTTCTCCGACAATTCGAATCGTGCATCCTTTGGGTAGGTGGTGGCGTAGGTATCGACCGTGGCAATACCTGCCTGATCCGCCTTGATGACGGCATCGCCAGCGGTGGAGGAAACGCGGATGACCGCGGATGGCGAGGCGAAACTGACCTCGACCGCAGTGACATGGGGCGCGAGGAGGGCGAATACCCCGGCGTAGGCCCGCACGCAGGCATTGGCCTGGGCAATCCAGGCCATCAACGTATCCGTGCCGAACGACGTGCCATGGAAATCGGCGACGTAGACCTCCGGCCGGAACGTCAGATGCTCGCTCGCCGAAAGGCTGGTCAGAATAGGCGGATTACTTGCGAAGAGATCCTGGTCGCGGGGAAACTGCATCACACCGTCGGCCGAGAAGCCGAACTGCCTGTCGCCGCCGGCGGCCTTGATGACCAGTATCGCGCGGCCAAGATCGATGGATTTCGAATCGGGAGAGGCGCGCAGGCGAAACTGGAAATGGCTTCGCTGATCCCCCGGCAGGCCATAGAACTTCTCGTAAAGCCCATAAACCTTGTCATACTGGGACCAGTCGCGAAAACCAGGCGGCGACGCCGCGGCTTGCCCGCCGCGGACCGGGGCAAGCCCCACAAGGCATGTCAGCAGCGAGACGGTCCTCAATCTTTTGAGGTGATGCATGACGCGATCGAATCTCCCCAGCCTTATGGCTTGATATAACCAAATCCCTCACGAGCCTGCAGCCGCGCCAGCTCGCAGACGCCGGAAGGGACGACATGCACCCCCTGGATCACATCAGATGGGGCCATCCCGAACTTGCCAAGCGAATTGCGGCACGCATCAAACACCACGCCACGATTCTGCAGCGCGCCTATCGCCGCGGCGAAATCTCCATTGGCAGCCGCGTTCCTTGGCCTCACAAGAAATTTTACCCCATCGGAATGACCGAGGACAACGATGTGCACGCCCGGGCTCGCGTCGAGATGGTTCAACACATATACGATCGCGCGGGTGGCCTGCGCATCGCCCTCGTCGACATGATACACGCAGCTGATCCCTTTTCCAGGCGGCTCCGCCCGGGCGGCACGAGAAGAGGCCAGAACCAGGCCTGAAGCAATCCATTGCCGTCTGCCAAACCAGGCCACCGGTTTTTCCCTTCCCGCTGCCGACGCAATCAGATCATCGCGGCTAGTGGCGCGCAATTTCACCGGCGGTCCAAGCTCGCGAAATATGCGAGAGTTGACATCGCGAGTCAACGCATGATGCCGAATTTTCCAGACAGCCCCGGTGCGTCACACATCCGAAAATGATCCACCTGACTTGGAAGATTTTTCGTTGCGTATGTTCATTTTGGTTTGATGCAGAGATCACCGCCAACTATACTCGGTTGTGGAACAGCCCCAGCACACAACCGCATGGAGTTGCTCCTTTGTTCTCCAACTGAGGTCGAGGTCGAAATGGACGCATCTTCCGAACTGACAAGTGCCGCGCTGGAGATTGTGCCGGCAGATGAGATTACGCTCCAGGAGGTATGCCTGGAGGAGCTGGAAATCCGCGAGGAGAACACCTTCTGCCTCTGTAATTACTCAGCTTGATTTCGCGCTGCCCGCACCGGTTCATCTTCTGGTGTAATGCCGCGCGCGAAATTCCCCTCAGCCGCGCTTTTTTGGAGATAGAAAGTGGATCATCAAGAGACGAATTGTACTCAGGTCAGCGAATCGCCTTCCCTCTCCATGCTTGAGGAAGTCGAGCTCCAGGAGCTGGATCTGCGAGAGGAGAATATCTACGTTTGCATCTGCCACACGAGCTTCTGACGACCTGACCGCCCGCCGGCACGCCAGTGAAGCGCCTGGCTGACGTGGCTGTTATTCCGCGGCGGGCGGGCATTTTCGATGATGCGAAGCGGCGCGTGCCCTGCCGCCTACGCTGGCCTGGCCCGGCCAGCCAAATCCCCAACCAGCCACAGAGCACCGCAGAGCCGATATGAACAAGCTCGACTTTGTGCATGCTACCGCGAACGCGATCTGCCTCGCCAGGAGCGACACCGGCGCCGCCTTACGGCAAGCGGCGAAATGGTCTCGTTTCAAGCGAAGCATGGACCGCTGTGCCGAGAAGGGTTCGGTGCGCGGCCTGCAATGGACCGATGGCATCGAGGCGGATATCACCCCGGCCGCGACGCTATATATGTCGTTCCACTATGGCGCTTATCTGTGCTGCGTTGGCGCACTCGCCAGACGCTTTCCCAACAAGCGTATCTACTGGATCATCAGCACCGAGAGCCGCCGGCAGGAGGCCATTTTATTGCCGATTGCCGCCGATAGCGGTGTCGACCTTGCCTTCCTCAGCGGCGGTGCGAGCATGCTGCGCGGCCTGTATCGTGCGATTGCAGAGCAGGCGGTCATTTTTGTTCTTATCGATCTGCCCTGGGGCATCAACGATATTCGCGACCGCCGGTTCGCCGTCCCTGGCGGGGTGCTGCAGGCAAAGTCGCAACTGTTCAAACTCTGCGAGCGCGCCGGCCTCACGCCCCAGCTCCTTGTCGCCGACTACGCCGAGGACGAGGGATTGACCACGGTCCGCCATCACGGGCCATGCTCGCAGGACGCCGCCTTCGCCGTGCTCGCCGCCTATCTTGGGCGTAACCTGTATTTGTGGGAAAGGCTGAACGAGTGCCACACCATGGCGGAATTCGACAGGACCGGTGCCTTCATCAGCTTCGCAACGCCCGGTGGCAAGTTCCTGATGGAGGTCGACAGCCGCAAGATGTTTCGGTTGCCGCCGGGGTTGCGTACTTACCTCAGCGATTTCAGGCGCTACAGGCGCATGGGCGATGACGCAGCTTCGTCAGCCATCCTCGACAAGCTCAGGCTGGCCACGGGTCGCGATATCCGGGCAATTCTATGAGCCGATGATCCACCGCGTCGAGACGAGCGGTGACTCGGTGATCGTCATGACCCTTGATCGTCGCTTCTTTAGCCTCAACGCCAAGGCCGCCGCACTGCTCTATCGCGTTCATGGCAC
>PKZM01000077.1:0-17121 GCA_003133065.1 Acetobacteraceae bacterium | reverse complement strand
CGCGCTACTGCTCTGCGGCGCCCTGGTGCATGAGTTCGGGCACGCCATCATCTGTACCAAGCTGGCCGGCTCGACCGGCGGGATGGGGTGCGGGTTCTATTTCATCTACCCTGCGTTCTATGCCGACGTCTCCGAAATTCATCTGCTGGGACGCATCGGGAGAGCCTGGGTGGGTGCCGCCGGTGTGGCTTGCCAACTCGTCTTTGTCGCTGCGCTCATTCCATTCGCCCGCCAGCCCGCGGTCGGCGGCTTCATCCTCATCAGTCAAGTGCAGATGCTGTGCATGCTACTGCCATTCTACCGCAGCGACGGCTTCTGGATCCTCAACGACCTTGCCGGCACGCGAAATCTGCTTCGAGATTCGCTTCGGCGGCTAGGCAACCGAGATGCCGCCCCGCGCGACATCGCCGCGCTCGCGCTCGTGCTCGGCTTGACCGGCCTGGGACTCGCCTGGGCTTTCGTGCGTGTCCTGTGGCCGATGATGCGGCAGATCACGTTGCCCATCCTCGGCGCCCTCGGCGATAGGCATGCCGCTTCGCATGCGCCACTATGCGCCTTTGCCGCGGCCGCACTCGGTGAAGGTTTGATCCTTTGGGGGCTGCTGCGTCATGCATATGCGGACATCGGCACAGCCCGGGTGGCGTGAATGACGGCGAGACCGAACCGTGTCCACCACCGCCGCGGCCTGTTGCGAGGGGTGATGTCGCGTCTCGCGCTGTGCGCCGCGCCTGGCCTCGTCGCGGCAAGCGCGGCGGCGCAGGGTGCGTTGCATGATGGCGCGCCGCCGGACAATGTGCTGCTGGACCGCCTTGCCAAGGCCGAGCTGTTCACCGAGGCTGGCGGCGCCGCATCATCGTCCGGGTTCGCGAGCCTTCGCGGCAAAGTCGTCTTCCTCGATATATGGGCCGCATGGTGCGAGCCCTGCGTGCAATCCATGCCGAAAGTTGAGTCCATATACAGGCTGGTGCGGGGCCAGCCCGCGCTCGGCTTCCTCTCCATCCATGACGGACGCTGGGAACGCCGCGACGCAACACCGCACGACTTCCTGGCCGCGCATGGCTGCGATTATCCCGCCTATATCGACAAGCACAAGAACTTCACCGATTCCTACGACTGGATACCATTCGTGAACTCGCTGCCGAAGTATATCCTGATCGGCAAGGATGGCCGCAGCGTCAAGCGCTACAGCGATGACGATGTTCAGCAGGCGCAAGCCGACATGATGCATCTGGCCGGGCTGCCGGCCGGCAGCAAGCTGACGCCGTGAGCCACTGCCCCTGAGCGCAGGTGCCGCCGGCACCGCAGCGGCAGCCTCATCATCGCAGCGAATTCTTTACCAAGCCTGTGGCTCAATCCGCCACAGGCAATTGCGGAGACGAGTGTGACACAGGAACGCCGCCGGCCTGGACGGCGCGAGCAGATCAGCCCGAACCTCGTGCCCCTGCTCCGCGACCCATTGGCAGAACCCACAGGGCCCGATCCGGTCATCGCCGCCGGCCCACCGCATCGTTGCCAGGCGTGCAAGGAGGAGGAGCCGCTTTTTGCCTTCACGATGGCCTTTCAGCCCGTCGTGGACCTCCAGGAATCCCGGGTCGACGCCTACGAGGCGCTCGTTCGTGGCCCAAACGGGGAGGGTGCCGGCCATATCCTCGGCCTGGTCAACGAGCGTAACCGCTATGCGTTCGACAAGGCCTGCCGAATCCGGGCCATCGAGCTCGCCTCCAGCCTGGGGCTGGACCGGCGGCTGAACATCAACTTCCTGCCGAACGCCGTCTACGAACCGCGTGCCTGCATACAGACCACGCTGCAAGCGGCGGCGCGCACCGGTTTCCAGCTCGGCCAGTTGACATTCGAAATCGTCGAGAACGAAACGGTGGCGGACCCGGCCCATTTGCGCCGCATCATCACCGAATATCACCGGATGGGGTTTCAGGTCGCGCTGGACGATTTCGGAACCGCCTACTCCGGGATGTTGCGCCTGGTCGATCTGCGGCCGGACATCGTCAAGCTCGATCGTGCGCTGATCCAGGATTGCGATCAGGACAAGCGGCGTATTGCCCTGGCGGCGGCTATGGTCGCGCTCGGCCGGGAACTCGGCATCAAGATCGTGGTCGAGGGTGTGGAGCGGGCCGAGGAAGTCGAGGCGCTGCGGGAAGTGGGCGTGCGCTACATGCAAGGCTTCTACTTCGCCAAGCCCGGCTTCGAAAGCATCGTCAGCGACGTTGACATCCATTGGCGGGAGGACGCCGAAGCATAGGGCGGTAGCGTCTTGATGTGACAGCGCAAAGCGTCTTGCGCTATGCCGCGTGTGTCACGCGGGAACCGTAGAACACATCATGGCAGCAAGCGGCCATGCGCCAGCGCCTCCGCTGGCCTATATCGACGCGCTCAGGGGCGTCGCCGTCACCATGGTCATTGCCAGCCATGCCTTCCCCATGGTCCATGATCTGCCCTGGGCGGTGAAGCGCTTCACCAATCTCGGCTTTTTCGGCGTGCAGCTGTTCTTTGTCCTCAGTGCCTTCACCCTGGCCCGATCCTGGCGCCGCCGCGCCGGGTACGCGCGCCCCGGATTGCGGGATTTCGCGCTGCGTCGGGTCTTTCGAATCGCGCCGCCGTATTTTCTCGCTGCCCTCGTCTACTGTTGGTGGCTGCCCGCCGCCCCGGTGACGCCGGGGCGCCTGGCAACCTTCCTCACCTTCACCAACGGCTGGAGCCCGGCACAGATGCCCACCGTGGCGGATGCCTGGGTGGGCGTGCCCGGCGGGTGGAGCATCGAGGCGGAATTCGCCTTCTACGCGTGCTTCCCGCTCATCATCACGTGGCTGCGGGGCCCGGCCGCTTGCCTGGCCGCTTGCCTGGCCAGCCTGCCGCTGGCGTGGCTTGCCAACCAGGCGGCTTGCGGCCTCTACACCCCGATCTACGGGCACATGGCAACCGATCAGTTCCTCTATTATTGGCTGCCCAACCAGCTCCCGGCGTTTCTCTGCGGGGTGCTGTTGCATGAAGCCGGCGATGCCCTCCAGCCGGGCGGCATCTGGCACGCTGCCGGCGGCGTGCTCGCGCGCCGGCCATTGCTGCTGCTCGGCGCGGGTGCGCTCGGCTTCGCTTGCCTCGCCATCATTCCGGTACCCAGGGTGCCACAGCCTGGCTGGGCCTTCCTATCGGCGCCGTTCCTGGCCGCCTCCGCCTTCGCCGCCATCAGCCTGTCGCTCGCCATCAGGCCCATGAAGCTGCCCATGACACTGATCGTCAACCCGGTCACGATCCGGCTCGGCCAGGCCAGCTTCAGCGCCTACCTGATCCATTTCGCGGTTCTCTCCGCCATCGCCGCCATGCTGCCGGCCTGGCTGCTGGCCTTGCCCGGCATGCGTGCCATCGCCGCCGCATGCCTGCTGTTCGTCGGCGGTCTTGGCGTGACGTTCGTGCTCGCCCAGATCACCTACCGCATGGTCGAAAAGCCGGCGATCGCCTTGGGCACCCATATCATCCGAAGCTGCCTGCCCGCCCCACCCCCGAAGCAGCCCAGCCTGGCGCAGGGGCCATTCACCACGTAGTGCGCGGACCGGGCGGGGTTTTCATCCATCGCGCTTCCATTCCGGATCAGACACAATACGCCGCAGGCCCACCCAGAGCAGAAGCCCCACCAGCGCCGGCGTTACAAGCGTCTGGACGAGAAACACCTCGATCGCCCGCACAATCTGGTCCGGCAATCCGACCAGCACCGCATCCACCGCGGCGCGGTCCGGCACCCAGGACTGCGCCTGCTGCCAGGTTGTGGTCATGTCGTCCTTCAGCCGGCCGAGCAACGAGGCGGAGGCGGCCCCCGCCGGCGGCCCCGCCTTCGCGGTGATCTGCCCCAACTGGCCGCCGGCGCTGCTGACCACGCTCATCGATCGCCCCAGGTCGGCGGCCAGAAACCGATCCGTGACCCCATCCCCCACCCATCCCGCCGCCAGCACCACACAGCGCGCGAACAGCGCCACCAGGATCGCGCCGCGCCCAAGAGCGGCCAGGCGCCGGCCAATGCCGGTAGGCCGGCCCCAGGCCGCCGCCAGAAGCAGGCAGCCCACGGGCAGAACCACGCTGAGCGCCCAGGCCTGGGAGATATGCAGCACCAGGCGCTCCACGAGGATCGCCACGATGCTGACCACCATCACGTCGGAAAATTCGCGGGCCAGTTCGTCGACCGGCTCAAGCACCTGCAGCGGCGCCACCTGCGCCACCACGGCACTGAGATCCATCGATTTCAGCACGGAGATGGCGGCATTGATCGTGCGCGCCGCGGCAAAGGCTTCGACGGCCACGCGTTCGGACCGGTCGAGATACGCCTCAACGCCTGCCTGCACCGCACCGGTGGGCCCATGCGACGCTGCCCACTCCAGCAGTCCGGCATATCCCAGAAGGGCCAGCACCAGCAGTGCCGCCACCGGCCAGGCGCGGTGAACCTGCCCGCGCCAAGGGAACGCAGCCCGCTCGCCTTTCTCCCCCAACGGCGATACCCCTGCGCTTACGCCCCCGCGGCCGGGAACGGCGCGTGGCGGTCACCGGCAAACCGCCGCCACATCAGACCCAGGCCGAGCAGGCCCACGGCGAACACCGCGATCGAGGCCGGCTCCGGCACTGGCAGGTTTGCAGGTGTGGCTGCGGAGACCAGATCGAAGCTGATCTGCGGCGTCATGTTCCAGTCCGACCAGTTATACAGATTGATGGCCAGAACCGCGCCATCGGAGAAGCTGACCCTGAGTGTCTCGCCCAGGGTTGATCCGCTGCCGTTGGCGGTGCACGTGGCCGAATTCCAGGTCAGGCAATCCGTTTGGTTGCCATAGAAGATCTCGTAATTCGCCAGAAACTGGATCGACTGGTTGGACAGAACCGCGCCGTTGCCGCCGCTGGAATACGTAACGCCCGTGATCGCGGAGGTGAGGGAATCGCTCAGGGTGAGGCCGATCTTGATGCTGCCCGTCTGGGTGCCCACGCTCGCGGCCCCGCTGACCGGTGCCACCTGAAGGAAGGTCGTGGGCGTGGTCGTCACGCCCACCGAAAGGGATTCGGAAAAGGGCGAGGTTAGAAATGGGTTGCCATCGTAGTTGATGGTCGGCAAGTACGATCCCGTGCCCGTATCCACCGCGGTATACGACCCGCTTATGGTCGTTGCCTGAGCGGCGCTGACCCACCCGATAAAGGCCGCCGCCGCCATCGCATACCGCATCGACATCAATTTCCCCGCTGATCACCGGTTGAGGACCATACCATAGTGGTATCGCGCTGCACATCACATCTTGTGCGTGAATTGTAAGACGGAGCACGTCAAAAAAGAGCATTGACCCTCGACCCAACACGTTCCCCCACCGCGTACCCAACGGTAAAAAGTTTTTGGTTCTTTTTTTCAAAAAAGAACTCTTTCTTTCTTCTTCCTTCCGGTGCCCCCTGACCAAAGTCATCGAAGTCACCAACGTGGACTTCTCCCTTCGCCACTTCATCCTGCCGCTGATGCGCGGCATCCGTGCGCGTGGCCACACCGTGATCGGCGTATGCGCGGATGGCCCGTTGCTCGCGGATCTGCGGGAAGAGGGGTTCCGGTGCGAGGCGCTGCCATTGGCGCGCAGCCTTTCGCCCATTGCCCAGGCCCGCGGCTTAGCGGCACTGACCGCGTTGTTCCGGGCCGAGAAGCCTGGGCTGGTTCATGCCCATATGCCGATCAGCGGCTTTCTTGCCCGGCTCGCCGCCCGCGCGGCCGGCGTGCCGCGGGTTGCCTATACGTGCCACGGCTTTCTCTTCAACCAGCCCGCGCCATGGCCGCGCCGCGCCGCCAGCCTGGCCATGGAATTCCTCGCCGGCCGCCTGACCGACATCTTCCTGACCGTCTCGACCGAGGAAGCGGCCGACGCGGTGCGCCTGAAGATTTTTCCCCACCCCATCGCCATCGGCAACGGCCGCGATCCGGCCCTGTTTCACCCCGACGAAGACGCCCGCACCGCCATCCGCGCCGGGTTTGGCGTGCCGGCGGACCGCGTCGTCATCACCGCCGTCTCCCGGCTTGTCCGCCACAAGGGCTATCCGGAGTTGCTCGCGGCGATGCGCGGCCTGGATGCCGAGCTCTGGGTCGTCGGCGAACGCCTGCCTTCGGATCACGGCGAGGATCTCGAACCCGCCTTCGCCGCGTCCGGTCTCGGCCCAAGGCTGAGGCGCCTTGGCTACCGCACGGATATCGCGGCCATCCTCGCCGCTTCGGACATTTTCGTATTGCCGAGCCATTTCGAGGGCCTGCCCATGTCGGTGATCGAGGCGATGCTATGCGGCCTTCCTGTGGTGGCCACGAACATACGCGGGCCGCGCGAGCAGGTGATCGAGGGCCGGACCGGCCTGCTGGTGCCGCCGGCAAGGGTCGGCCCGCTGGCGGCGGCCCTCGGCCGGCTCGCCGGGGCGCCCGGGCTGCGCGCCAGCATGGGCAATGAGGGCCGCGCGCGGGCGATGGCGGTTTATGATGAAGCGCGCGTCGTTGAACGCACGCTGGAGGCGCTGGGGCTGTAGAAGAGATGGTCTTTTTTAAAAAAAAGACCCAAAAAACTTTTGCCCTTTGGCGTGCGCTGCTGGAGAGTCCGCGACAGCGTACCAAAAGTTTTTTGGGTCTTTTTTTCAAAAAAGACCATCTTCCTTCCCTTGCTGAGGCGGCCCGCCCATCCCCCAGTTCGGCCATCGCGCATGAATGACATGCCGCACCCCGCGCCCGCTGGCTTCCTCGCCGGCACCGGCGCGCTTGGCCGCCTGATTGCGGCTTTCGACTGGTCGCGCACGCCGCTCGGCCCCATTGCAGGCTGGCCGCCGAGCCTGTGCCAGGCGGTGGGCATGATTCTGCGCTCGCCGGTCGCCATGGCGCTGCTGTGGGGCGAGCAGGGCATCCTGATCTACAACGCCGCCTATGCCGAAGCTGCCCGCCTTGGCAGCGAGCACCATCCGGCCATTCTCGGCGCGCCGGTGGTTCAGGCCTGGCCGGAAGTCAGCGACTTCAGCCTGGATATCCTGCGCCGCTGCCTGAGCGGCCAATCCCTGACGTTCAGCAGCCAGCGCTTCACGTTCAACCGACAGGACACGCTGGAGGATGTGTGGCTCGATCTGGGGCTCAGCCCGGTTCTCGGCGAGGATGGCCGGCCGGCCGGGGTTCTGATTGTCGTCAGCGATATCACGTCGCGCCATCTGACCGACGAGCGGCTGCGCTTCGCGCAGGAGGCCGGCCGGTTCGGCACCTTCGAGTGGTATCCGCAGGCGCACCGCGTGGTCGTCTCCGATGTCTACCGCCAGATCTTCGGCCTGACGCCGGAGGAGGAGGTGACCGATGAGAGGCTGCTCGCACTCATCCTGCCTGAGGATCGCCATTTCAGCGGCAATGCCCGTTTCGGTCAGCCCGGCAACCCGCTGGCCTATGCCGAATTCCGAATCCGTGACCAGACCACAGGCGCCATCCGCTGGATCGGCCGGCGCGGCGAAATCCTGCTTGGTGGGCCGGGTGCCGCACCCCGTTACATCGGCGTGGCCTGGGACATCACGGAGAAGAAACTGGCCGAACTGCAGGCCGCGTTTCTGGCCGATCTCAGCGACCGGCTGCACGGGCTTGGCGATGCGGACGCGGTGATTGCGGTGGCCACCGAGATGCTCGGCCGCCATATCGGCGCCGGCCGCGTCGGGTATGCCGAGATCCTGGAGTCCGCGGGCAGCCCATTGCCGGTGATGCGCATCCACCGCGAGTGGAATGACGGCACCATGCCGAGCCTGGTTGGGTCCCACCGGATGGAGGCATTCGGCACCCAAGCCGCCGAGGCCTTGTGCCGGGGCGAAACGCTGCGGGGTGGCGATGTGTATGGCGATCCGCGCACCGCCTCACCGGAGGTGACGGCGGCTTTTCTGCGCCTGGGCATCCGCGCCGGGCTTGTTGTGCCGCTGATCCGCGATGGCCGCTTGGCCGGCATCCTCTACGCCCATTGCGCCGCCCCGCGCGCCTGGACGGACCGCGACGAGGAAACCATGCAGGCCGTAGCCGCCCGCAGCTGGGATGCCGCCCAGCGCGCCNNCCATGTCTGGGTAGCCGATCCCGCCGGCACTGTGCTGTGGGTGAATGAGCAGGCCTATGCCTATACCGGGGCTGCCGCAGGCGATCTGCAGCGGGAGGATTGGGGGCGTATCGTGCACCCCGATGATCAGGAGCGCGCGGTTGCGGCCTGGACCCAGTCTCTGCGCGATGGCACGCCCTACCAGTTGGAATACCGGCTGCTGCGCCATGATGGCGCCTATCGCTGGCATATCGCGCGCGGCCTGCCGATCCGCGATGCGAGCGGCGCGGTGACGCGCTGGATCGGCACCAACACCGATATTGAGCAGCAGCGCCGCGCGCTTGCCGAAATGGAGCGGCTGAACGCCACGCTGGAGGAGCGCGTGCAGGCCCGCACGCGCGAATTGCGCCAGGCCGAGGATGCCCTGCGCCAGGCCCAGAAGATGGAGGCCATCGGTCAGCTGACCGGCGGCATCGCCCATGATTTCAACAACCTGCTGACCGGCATCATCGGCGCGCTGGAACTGGTGCAGCGGCGTATCGTGCGGCATTTCCCGGCCCCCGACGCAAGGCTGGACGATCTGAACCGATTTACCGAGGCCGCCGCCCAATCGGCGCAGCGTGCCGCGGCGCTGACCCACCGGCTGCTGGCCTTCGCCCGGCGCCAGCCGCTTGACACCCAATCGGTGGATGTGGCGGCGCTGGTGCAGGGCATGGCCGATCTGCTGCGCCGCACCTTGGGCGAGCAGGTGGTGCTGCGCATCGCGGCAGCGCACGGGTGCTGGCATGCGCTGACGGATCCCAACCAGCTGGAAAGCGCCATCCTTAACCTGGCGATCAATGCGCGCGATGCCATGCCGCAGGGCGGCGAGCTGACCATTGCCGCCACCAACATGGTGCTGGATGCGCCCTTCACCCTTGGGGATTCCCGGCTGCGGGAGGGGCGGCTGGAGCCGGGCGCCTATGTTGCCGTCGCTGTCACGGACACGGGTGTGGGCATGTCCGCAGAGGTGATGGAAAAGGTCTTCGAGCCATTTTTCACCACCAAGCCGGCGGGCCAGGGTACCGGGCTTGGCTTGTCGATGGTGTACGGCTTCGCCCGCCAGACGGGCGGCGAGGTGCGAATCTCCAGCCGACCCGCGCAGGGCACCACCGTGACCCTGTATTTGCCGCGTGCCCCGGCGGGGGTGGCCCCGGTGCTGCCGGCGGGCGCGGCCGTGATGCCGCGCGGTGCCGGCGAGACGGTGCTGGTGGTGGAGGATGTGGCCGCGGTGCGCATGCTGATCGTGGAGGCGCTCGGCGAGCTGGGCTATAGGGTGATCGAGGCAGCCGGCGGATCGGAGGCGCTGCCGATCCTGGCCTCCGCGCGCAGCATCGACCTTCTGGTTTCCGATGTCGGGTTACCTGGATTGAATGGCCGCCAGATTGCCGATTACGCGCGTGAGCGGCGGCCCCGCCTGAAAGTGCTTTTCGTCACCGGCTATACCGAGGATGCGGCGATCCGTAGCGGCACGCTCGGGCCGGGCATGGCGGTGATTACCAAGCCATTTGCCATTGCAGCGCTGGCGGAGAAGATTTGGGCGTTGATGGGCAGGACAGAGTAAGGAAGGTCTTCTTTTTTGAAAAAAAGAAGCAAAAAACTTTTACCTGTTGGTGCGCGACTCGCCGGAAGCGTACGCAAAGGAACAAAAGTTTTTTGGTTCTTTTTTTCAAAAAAGAACATTCTTCCTTTTGTCTACGTCCGCCGTGAATCCACCGGACGCGGCCCGACCGGGTAGCCATCCGCCGCATCGAGCGAGGCGCGCAGTTCATCTGGATCGCGCACGCGGTTCGTGGTGCCGGAGACGGGATCATTCTCCCCGCCGATCCCATGCGCTTTTCCCTGCTGGTGCCTTGTATGGGAAATCTTCACGTACGCCAGGAATGCCACCACCAGAACGAACGTGCCAATAGCCAACAAGAACAACGGATGCATGCGATAATCCTCCCGCGATTATCAACCAGCAACCGCCAACCCGCTCGATGGTTCTGCGCCGGCCACGTGCTTTCCATAAAGTGAACAACCCGATGATGGGCTCTAGAAGGTCCACTGCACGGCGAGATAATAGGTGGCCGGGTTCGACACTGCGGCGGCATCGACCGCATAGAGAATGCCGCCGCGCCCGCCGGAAAACAGCAGGTGGGTATGTTCGTTGAAATCGTAGATGCCACCGAGGTTGAAGCCTGCCGACCCGCCGCGCCCGACCATGCTGGATGTCTGGTGAAACACCTCGCCGCCCAGCGCCAGCGATTTCGTGATCTGGCGCTGCAGCACCGCCCCGGCAAACCAGTAGTTACGGTTTGCGGCGCCAGGGTTGATCCAATAGCCGCCGCCGCCATAGGTGGTCCATTTACCGAAATCCTTCTGGATCCACACCGGCAGGAACGCCTGCACATATCCCGCGCCAAGGCCGCGGGACGCATTGCCTGTGGGAATCTCGATGAGGGGAAATATGCCGACCTGCGGATACCAATCCTCCTCCCCGGGGGTGATGAAACGGTATTTGAAGCCGAGTTCGGTATCGCTGGCGCCCAGCCGCGCGCCCTGGCCGGAGGGATCATCGTAGGCCATGCCTGAGATGATGTGCAGTTGCAGGTTCGGCGCCGCGCCGTAATTGACCTCGATGGAGGGGCCAAGGCCGCTTGCGTCGGCGGCGCCCACGGCGCCGGCGGAGAATGCGTAAACCTCCCAGTGCCCGAGTTCGACGGGTTCGGGATCGTCGGTGATGAAAGGCGGGCCTGCCCAGCTCGGCGGCGAGGCCGTGAGCGCAGCCGCAGCCAGGCACGCGGCGGCCGATCGGGCCAGGTTGCGCCTGAACATCATGGGGCTACTGCCGCCAGCGCCTGGGCCGCGGCGGCGCCGCACACGACCACCAGCCACGGCGGCACGCGCCACACCGCCAGAAGCACCAACGCGACGAGCGCGATGCCAAAATCCGCCTGTGATCGAATGGCACTTGTCCACACAGGAGTATACAACGCCGCCAGCAGCAGACCAACCACCGCGGCATTGACGCCGCACATGACGCGTCGGACGGAGGCGACGCTGCGCAGGCGGTCCCAGAACGGCAAAACGCCAATCAGCAACAGAAACGATGGCAGATAGATCGACGCGAGGCAGAGCAGGCCGCCGGCCCAGCCATGCGGCCGGGGCGCCATGGCCGCCCCAAGATATGCCGAGAACGTGAACAACGGCCCTGGTACAGCCTGGGCCGCCCCATAGCCGGCCAGAAAGAGATCATTGCTGATCCAGCCCGGCGGCACCACCGATCGTTGAAGCAGCGGCAGAACCACGTGGCCGCCGCCGAACACCAGCGAACCCGAGCGATAGAACCGCGCGAACAGATCCAGCGCATGGCTGTGCGTGATCGTGGCCAGCAATGGCAATCCGATCAGCAGCACAAAAAACGCCGCCAGCGCGGCCACGCCAAACCGGGAGCCCAGTGCCGCGAAGCCCAGATCAGCCCGCGCGGGCAGGGGCTGCTGCACAATCAACGCCCAGCCCACCAGAGCCCCCAGCAGAATCGCCACGATCTGCCCGGCCGGTGTTGGCGCCCACGTCACCACCAGGGCTGCCGCCACGGCCAGACTGATCCGCGGCCGATCCGGGCACAGCGCCCTACCCATGCCCCATACCGCCTGCGCCACAACGGCCACGGCCACGATCTTCAGGCCATGCACCCAGCCCGCATGGGCCAGATCGCCAAACCGGCCGATCCCATACGCGAACAGGATCATCGCCAGCGCCGAAGGCGCCGTGAACCCGCACCACGCCGCCAGCCCGCCGGCAATCCCGGCGCGCATGATCCCCAGGCTCACACCGACCTGGCTGCTGGCAGGCCCGGGCAGGAATTGGCACAGAGCGACCAGATCGCCATAGGCGCCCTCATCCAGCCATTTCCGGCGTTCGACGAATTCGGCGCGGAAATAGCCGAGATGCGCTACAGGGCCACCAAAACTCGTGAGGCCCAGGCGGAGGAAGGCGAGAAATACATCCAAAGGGGAAGAATATTCTTTTCTTGACGAAAAGGAGGAGGGAGTGGGTTCAACCATTCGAATCTCGTTTGCCGAAACGAGGGCAATATGAAACCGCAGATGAATGCAGATGATCAGGCATTTGCGTTCATCCGCGTTTCAAAGTCACTGCCCTGGTACAACTATTGAATGCTCATCTGCCAGCGGCATGTGCCGAGCGGTATCCATCCGCGCTGGTTGAGAGGCGGCATTCACCGCCAAGACGCCAAGAACGCCAAGAGTGCCGAGTCCCCGGCATGCATTTTGGCGGGCGGTTGCCGGCAGATACATAACTTGGCGCTCTTGGCGTCTTGGCGGTGAATTTTCGGGTACGACCTGCGGCTCGTCGCCGGCAAGACCTCGTCGCGCACGTAACTCGTCGCGAGGTCCGCCTTGTCCACGCCGCAACACGCCTTCATCAGCGCAGGCCCGGAGGCTACAGGCACGCCTTTGTAGAACAGCTCCACAGTATCGATCCGCGCAGGACCCACGCCAGTGTTCCGGATCTCGAAAATGATGTCGTGGCCCCGGCCATCCTCGCTCTCATTGCCTGTGGCGTAGCTCAAATTCGGCCAGGAATTGGCTGCCACCTGGCGTTCCATCGTCTTGCCGTGGCCAACCGCGATCACCACGGACACAATCGACAGGAACACGGCGAGCACAGCGAGAATCTTGTCCGCCATGCTATGGCCGGTCTTGTGGTGGAGATGCCCCTCCACCTCCGGTGCCTCCAACATTACCCCCTACTCCTCCGCCGCCAGTAACGCCGCGTTGCCGCCGGCAGCCGCGGTGTTCACGGAAACCACCTGCTCAAGTCCAAACCGGCGGACATAATCCGGGCCCCCCGCCTTCGGCCCCGTGCCGGAGAGACCCGATCCGCCAAATGGCTGAACCCCCACCACGGCGCCGATCATGTTGCGGTTCACATATACATTCCCCGTGGCCAGGCGCGCCGCAATCCGCTCCGCGGCGGCATCGATCCGCGTGTGAATCCCCAAGGTAAGCCCATAGCCCGTGCCTTCGATCGCGGCCAGCAAATCTTCGATCTCATTCGCCTTGTAGCGCACCACATGCAGCACCGGGCCGAACACCTCCGCATCCAGATCGCCCGCACGCGCGATTTCAAAAATATGCGGCGCCACAAAGAAGCCCTCCGTGGGCGCCACACCGGCATAATGCGTTGTGGCCGTTTGGCGCATCGCCGAGATATGCGCCAGCAGCCGCGCCTGCGCCTGCCCATCCACCACCGGCCCGATATGCGTGGCCGGATCGCGCGGATCGCCCAGTTTCAGCTCCCGCGCGGCGCCGGCCAGCATGGCGAACACCCGGTCGGCCACATCCTGCTGCACCGCCAACAGCCGCAGCGCCGAACAACGCTGCCCGGCCGAGCGGAAGGCGCTCAGCACAGCATCGTCCACCACCTGCTCCGGCAACGCCGTGGCGTCCACGATCATCGCATTGATGCCGCCCGTCTCGGCAATCAGCGGCACGATCGGGCCATCCTTGGCCGCCAGCGCGCGGTTGATCGCCCACGCCACAGGCGTGGAGCCGGTGAACGCCACCCCCGCCACCGCGCGGTGCGCCACCAGAAGCGCGCCGATCTCGCCGGCGCCCACCACCAACTGCAACGCGGCCGCCGGCACGCCGGCCGCATGCAGCAGCCGCACCGCCTCGGCCGCGACCAGCGGCGTCTGCTCCGCGGGCTTGGCCACCACGGCATTGCCCGCCGCCAGTGCGGCCGCCACCTGGCCGATAAAAATCGCCAGCGGAAAATTCCACGGCGAGATGCACACAAACACCCCCCGCCCCCGGTGCCGCAACGTATTGCGCTCCCCCGTCGGCCCCGGCAGCACCATGCCCGCGCCAAAACCGGCCCGTGCCTGCGCGGCGTAATACCGCAGGAAATCCACCGCCTCGCGGATCTCCGCGACACCGTCATCCAGCGTCTTGCCGCCCTCATCGGCGAGCAGAACCAGAAACCGCCCCCGCGACGCTTCGAGTGAATTCGCCGCCCGCTCCAGCGCCGTCGCCCGCGAATCAGCCGGCATACGGCTCCACGCGCCGAAACCGGCCTGCGCTGCCGCCATCGCCCGATCCGCCACCTCCGGCGTGGCATCGATCACGTGGCCCACGACCCGCCGCCCATCGACGGGAGACACTGCCACGCGCGTCTGGCCCTTGGCCGATTCCCCATCGATCACGCTGGCCGCGGTGGCGACGCCCTCGTGCACGCCCATCTCATCAATCAGCGCGTGCAGCGCCGCCGCATGGCCGAACTCCACGCCTGCCGAATTCCGCCGCTCCGCACCGAAAAGTGCCGACGGGAGCGGCAATGATGCATTCCGTGCCCGGGCCGGACCGCCCACGATCGCCGCCGGGCGCTTCAGAAGAGCGGCCACCGGCACCTCCGCATCCGCCGCCACCGATACGAACGAGGAATTCGCCCCGTTCTCCAGCAGCCGCCGCACCAGATAGGCCAGCAGATCCTTGTGCACGCCCACCGGCGCATAGGTACGCACCGCCGCACCCGCATGCCCCTCGATCAGCGCCGCATACAGGGGGTCACCCATGCCATGCAGGCGCTGGAACTCATACCCGTCCGTGCCGCCAGCCCGCTCCAGAACGCTGGCAACCGTCAGGGCGTTATGCGTGGCGAATTGCGGGTAGATGCGCGGCCGCAGCGCCAGCAGCCGCTCCGCGCAGGCCATGTAGCTGAGATCGGTCATCGCCTTGCGGGTGAACACCGGGTAATCGGCCAGGCCCCGTTCCTGCGCGCGCTTCACCTCAGTATCCCAATAGGCCCCCTTCACCAGGCGCACCATGAACCGGCGGTCCAGCTCGGCGGCCAGCCCCGCCACCCAGTCGATCGTCTCCCGCGCCCGCTTGCCATAGGCCTGCACGGCCAGGCCGAACCCATCCCAACCGCTGAGCTGCTTATCGGCCGCCACCACCGCGATCACNNGCCAGATCCCGCACGCGGGGGACCAGCTCCTCCATCACCCGCCCGCGCGAGACCGCCTCGTAGCGCGGATGCAGCGCGGAGAGTTTGACGGAAATCCCCGGCCGGTCCGGCAACGGCTTGTTCCCGGCGGCGCGGCCGATCGCCTCGATAGCGGCCGCGTAGCTCGCCTGGTAATGCGCGGCGTCCTCCGCGGTACGGGCGCCCTCGCCCAGCATGTCGAAACTGTAGCGGAACACCCGGCCGGCGCGGGACGAGGCACGTCCCAGCGCCTCCTCGATCGTCTGGCCCAGCACGAAATGACTGCCCATCACCCGCATCGCCTGGCGCAGCGCCCCGCGCACCGTGGGCAGGCCAAGCCGGCGGACCACGCCACGCAAGATGCCTTCCGGGGTATCCGCGGGCCCGATCAGCCGCGCGGAAAGCCCCAGCGCCCAGGCGGAGGCATTCACCAGCAGCGTATCCGAGCGATGCTCGCCTGGTTGCGCGAATCCGCCCTGGCCCAGCTTATCCTCGATCAGCCGATCCGCGGTCGCATCGTCCGGCACGCGCAACAGCCCTTCGGCCAGCACCATCAGCGCCAAACCCTCCGGCGTGGACAGCGAATATTCCCGCAGCAGCGCCTCGATCCCGCCAATCCCGCTGGTGCTGGCGCGGATCGCCCCGATCAGCCGTGACGCCTCGGCATCGATGCTGGCCTCGCGGGCTGCCGGCAAGGTCGCGCGCGGGAAAAATTGCTCGGCGAGCGCGGCGTCGTCGGGGGCGTAGGGGGGGCGGAAGGGGTGCATCAGAAACTCCGAAGAAAGAGTCTTCTTTTTTGAAAAAAAGAAGCAAAAAACTTTTGACTGGGCTGTCGCGGACTCGCCGGAAGCGTACGCCATAGGTAAAAGTTTTTTGGTTCTTTTTTTCAAAAAAGAACATCTTACTCAAGCTGTTGCAAAAACCCAACCAACGCCGCATTCACCGCCGCCGGCGCCTCCTGCTGCACCCAATGGCCGGCGCCCGGCACGCTCACCTCAACCCGCAAATCCGCGCAGAGGCGGCGCATGTTTTCCAACTGGCCGGGAAACATCGCCAGCACCACCTCGCGGTCCCCCGCCAGAAAGCCGGCCGGCTGCCGCACCACCTGATCGCCATAGGCATGCGCATCGGCCGCATTGCGGGGAAAGTTGCGATACCAGTTCAGCGGCCCCGAAAACCCGCCCGCCCGGAACGCCGCCGCGTAGGCTGCGAGTTCCGCATCCGGCATGAAGGGCAGAGGGTCGGCGGGGGGATGGTCCATGCTCTCCAGCATGGTGGAATCGCGGGGCACGATCCGCCGGGCGCCCTCGGCCACGCCCTGCCCGCTGGCGGAATAAAAGATCCGCTTGAGCGAGGCGATCCAATCAAGGGCCTCGAACTCGGCTTCCGCCACGCCGGGCGCCTGGAAATAGCGCATGTAGAAGAACCGGTCCGGATATACCGCCTCCACGATATCGAAGAACGGGATCGGCGGCGGCGCGCTATGCGGCACGCTGAGCGCGAACACGCCGCGCACGGCGGCGCCGAACCGCAGCGCGCAGCGCCACGCCACCGGCGCCCCCCAATCATGCCCCACCGCCACCCAAGTTTCGGCGCCGAGCGTGGTGGCGATCCCCTGCATGTCGTCCGCGATCACATCCAGCCGGTAGGCCTCGATTTCCGCCGGCTTGTCCGATCCGCCATAGCCCCGCATATCGGGCACTGCCACCCGATAGCCGGCCGCCACCAGCGCGGGCACCTGGTGGCGCCAGGAGAGCCCAAGTTCCGGCCATCCATGCATCAGGATGACCAGCGGGCCATCGCCCTCCACACGCACGGAGAGACCGACCCCGCCTGTTTCGATGCGCTGCTGTGCCATCCCTTAGCCCCCGGTCCACGCTGCCGCCGCCACATGCTACATCCGCCGCATGGCCTTGCATCTGATAAAACTCTCCGTGGGCGCCACCTGCCTGGATGATCTGCGTAACTGGCAAACACGCTATGCCCTTGCCCGGCCACCCTTGCGCCACAGCACCCGCAACTTCCCCCGCCGTGCCGCCGAAAT
>PKZM01000131.1 GCA_003133065.1 Acetobacteraceae bacterium | reverse complement strand
CCGCCAGATCGGTGCTGGTGAGCCCGCCCAGCGCCGTGGTCTTGAGCACCGCCACGTCGGTGGAGGTGAGGCCGCCCAATTGGGTGGTCGAGAGCGCGCCCAGGACAGTGCTGGTCAGGCTGGTGATCTGGGTCGTGGTCAGCTCACCCAGCTCTGCGCTCGTGAAACCGCCGAGTTGGGTGGTGGTCAGCGCCAGCAATTGCGTGCTGGAGAGCGACTTCACCTGCGTGGACAGCAGCACGCCGATATCGGTTGTGCTGAGGCCATCGATCTGAGTCGCCACCCAATAGCTGATCTGCGTGGAGGAGAGCACCACGATCTGCGTCGTCGTCAGAGCATTGACCTGCGTGGAGGCAAAGGCATCCATGTCCGTAGAGGTCAGAGCGGCCACGGCTGTGGTCGTCAGCTCGGCAATCTCCGTGGTGTTCAAGCTGGTGATCAGAGAGGCCATGGTCGAAAAGCTCCAGCATCGCGTCGCAGGGTGGCGGCCGGCCCCCAAAACATTGGGCCGACGGCCAAACCGTAAGCCGCGTCTATGAATGCGAAGTGAAGCTGTCGCAGGATTTAGACAGCCCGATCGGGCACCGCCGCGGCCGCCGCGCGATAACGCCTGGGTAACTCTTCCGCCCGCATAATGATCTCCCGACGCCCTTTGCGTCTGCGCCAGGAGCATCCCCTGCATCCCCTGTCAGATCCCCTGTCCGATTGCCGGTCGGATCGCCCGTCAGACCCTGATCCCAGTTTTCACGCTGCGCGGGATGCCACATCGCACCACCTGCACAGCGCGCTGGAGCGGGCGCGGCGCGGCGAGATGAGCGCCATGGACCTTATCGCCACGGCCGAAGCGCTCACGACCAACCACGCGGCGGATGCGGCGCTGGATCTTTACGGGATGTGGATCGACCATAACGCAAGCCATCCCGTGCTGTATGCGGTACTCTTCAATTACGGGGTGGGCCTCGCCGATGCCGGCCGGCTGGAGGAAGCGGCCGACATCTACCGGCGGGCCGCTGCCGCGAAGGCGGATTTTCTGGCCCCCCACATCAATCTCGGCACCGTGCTGGAGCGGCTGGGCGCGCGGGAGGAGGCGGTACGCCAATGGCTGCTGGCCGCTCATGCGCCAACCAATGTCACAGCCGACACGCTGACCTGGAAAGTGACCGCCTGGAAGCAGATCGGGCGGGTTCTGGAAGCCGCGCACTGCGAGGAACCGGCCGAGAACGCCTTGCGCCAGAGCCTGGAATTGCAGCCCGCCCAGCCGGACGCCATCCAACACTGGATTGCGCTGCGCCAGGCGCAATGCCGCTGGCCGATCGTGCAATCCTTTGGCAGCCTTTCCCGCGGACAGTTGATGAGAGCGATGTCGCCGCTGTCGCTGGCGGCGTATGCCGATGATCCGGTGCTGCAACTGGCCAATGCGCATCGCAGCTACCTGCAGGAGGTTGAGCAAGCCGCCGGCCACGCCGTCACGGTGGGGAGTTGGCCGGCGCCCCAGGGCGAGAGCCCGCGGCGGCTGCGCGTGGGATATCTCTCCTCCGACCTGCGCGACCATGCGATTGGCTTTCTCACCGCGGGGCTATACGCCCTGCATGACCGCAGCCGCGTGGAGGTGTTCGCCTATTACACCGGCCCCACCGGCAGCGATGAGACTCAGGCGCGGATCCGGGCGGGCGTGGATCACTGGACCGACATCGCCGCGATGACGGACCAGCAGGCGGCATCCCGCATCGTGGCCGATAAAATCGATATTCTTCTGGACATGAACGGCTACACGCGTGATGCCCGCACGCGCCTGCTTGCCCTGCGCCCTGCCCCGATCATCGTGAACTGGCTTGGCTTTCCCGGCACCATGGGCACGCCGCACCATCACTACATCATCGCCGACCGGCATATCATTCCGCCGGAACACGAAATCTACTATTCCGAGAAAGTGCTGCGTCTGCCCTGTTATCAGCCGACCGACGCGCACCGGATCGTCGCGAGCGAGACACCGACCCGCGCGGAATGCGGCCTGCCGGATGGAGCGATGGTGTATTGCTGCTTCAACGGCGCCAACAAGATCACGCGCGCGGTGTTCGATCGCTGGCTCGCCATCCTGGCGCGGGTGCCGGACAGCGTGCTTTGGCTGCTCGCGACGAACGATGAAACATCCGGCCGGCTGCGCGCGCACGCTGAAGCTGCGGGCATCGGAGCGCAGCGGATCGTGTTCGCAGCACGGCGGAATAACCCCGAGCATCTGGCGCGCTACCGCCTGGCCGATCTGTTTCTCGATACCACGCCCTATGGCGCGCACACGACGGCATCGGACGCGCTGTGGATGGGCGTGCCGGTGGTCACGTTCATGGGCGAGAGCTTCCCCGCGCGCGTCTGCGGCAGCCTCCTGCATGCCGCCAGTCTGCCCGATCTGGTGTGCCGCGATGCCGAGCATTACCAGCGCACCGCCATCCGTATCGGGCAGGATGCGCAATTGCGCAATGCGCTGCGAACGATCCTGCGCTACCGCCGGGACGATTGCGTGCTGTTCGACACGGCATTGCTCGCCAGGCACCTGGAAGAGTTATTCGCGGACATGTGGAACGATTACTGCGCTGGCCGGCTGCCCGTGCCGGCATTGGCGAACCTGAAACTGTATCACGAGATCGGCTGCGAGCCGGATCGGGAGCAGGCAGGTTGGCATGGCGGTGCCGGGCTGGCGGCGTGGTATCGGGCACGGCTGGCCTATCGGGATGCGGTTTCGCCGGTTGCGGCGGATGCGCTGCTGTGGGAACCGGCGTCGCGGGCGTTGGCGGCGTAAGGAAGGTCTTCTTTTTTGAAAAAAAGAAGCAACAAACTTTTAACGGTTGGTCCGCGCCGCGCCGGCAGCGTGCGCCAAATGTCAAAAGTTTTTTGCTTCTTTTTTTCAAAAAAGAACCGCTTCACGTAAATGTCCCACCTTCGTCACGACTCTCCCCCGATGGCGCCGCATCTGACGGCGCTGCGCTGCCTGTTCCTGATCGCGGCCCATTACGGGGCGGCGTTCAACACGGAGCGTCTTGGCCAGGGCGCCGGCGCATTGCTGGATGCGCCCGGCGGCGGCGCGCGGGTGATGGCGCGGCTGCTCAAGCAAAGCGGCATGCGCTCGCGCCTGTTGACCGGGCGCGGCTGGGCCGTGTTCAGCACGCTGGGCACTGCCTATCCGCACCTGGCGTTGATGCAGGACGCAAGCTGGGTGGTGGTGGCCGGCCTGCTTGGCACCGGGCCGGAGATGAAACTGGCGGTGCTGAACCCCGCGCTGGAAACGCTGGGGCTGCTGGTGCTGGAGCGCGAGCGCTTCATGGCGGACTGGACTGGCACGCTGATGCTGGTGCGGCCCGCCACGCAACCGGCGGGCGCGGACGCGCCGTTCGGGCTTGGCTGGTTCGTGCGCCAGATCATCCCCTATCGGGCGCATATGCGCGACGTCGCGATCGCCGCCATCACCTCCAGCCTGATCGCCCTGGCAACGCCGCTGCTCTACCAGGTGATCATTGAAAAAGTGATCCCCTACCGCGCCACGCACACGCTGCTTGCCGTGGTCCTGATCTTCCTGACGGTAACTGTGTTCGACGGGCTGTTCGGCTATGTGCGGCAAAGATTGATGCTGCATGTGAGCACCAAGGTGGATGCGGCCATCGCATCACGCGTGTTCGCGCGGCTGCTGAGCCTGCCGATGCCGTTCTTCGAATCCAACACGGCGGGCGTGCTGACACGGCACATGCAGCAGACGGACCGGCTGCGCAATTTCCTCACCGGGCGACTGTTCCAGACGATGCTGGATTGCACCACGCTCCCGGTGCTGATGGCACTGCTGGCCAGCTATGATCTGACGCTTTTCCTGGTCGTGCTGGGGTTTGCGGCCGGCATCGCCGCGGTGATCGCCGTGCTGGTGCCAAGTTTCAAGCATGCGCTGAACAGCCTGTATATGGCGGAAGGTTTACGCCAGGCGCATCTGGTGGAGACTATCCACGGCATGCGCACCATCAAATCCCTGGCGATGGAAAGCGTGCGGCAGGCGGATTGGGATGGCGCGGTGGCGCAATCCGTGGGGCGGCATGCGCTGGTGGGCAAGATCGGTGCGGCCGCCGGCGTGATCACCGGCGGGCTGGAACGGCTGATGCAGATCACCGTGCTGGCGCTTGGCGCCGAATCGGTGTTTGCCGGGCGGCTGAGCATGGGCGCGCTGATCGCATTCACCATGCTGGCCTCCCGCGTCAGCGGGCCGCTGCTGCAGATTGTCGCGCTCATCAACGAATATCAGGAAACCGCGCTGTCAGCCCGGATGCTGGCCACCGTGATGGATCATCCGCCGGAGCGGCCGGACGATGCCAAGACCATCATGCCCGTCATCACCGGAGATGTGGAATTCGACCAGGTGAGTTTTCGGTATCCGCAGGCGGTGGCAAGCGCGCTGGATCGCGTGTCTTTTCATGTGCGGGAGGGCGAGGTGATCGGCGTTGTGGGGCGATCCGGATCGGGCAAGACGACGCTGATCCGGTTGATCCAAGGCATACAATCCGCGCAGTCCGGCATGATCCGGCTGAGCGGGCACGACATACGCCATATCGATCTGGGGCATCTGCGGCGCAATGTGGGCGTGGTGTTGCAGGACAGTTTTCTGTTTCGCGGCACGATCCGCGACAATATCGCCGCGAGCGCGCCGACCGCGCGGCTGGAGGCGGTGGTGGAGGCAGCGCGGCTGGCAGGTGCGGACGAATTCATCGACCGGTTGCCGATGGGCTACGAGACGCAGATCGCGGAAGGGGCGGTGAATTTTTCTGGCGGGCAGAAGCAGCGGCTTTCCATTGCACGCGCGCTGCTGACGCGGCCGCGTCTGCTGATCTTCGATGAGGCGACGAGCGCGCTTGATCCGGAAAGCGAGGCCATCCTGCAAGCGAATCTCAAGGAGATCGCGCGGGGTCGAACGATGATCGTGGTGTCGCACCGGCTCTCGTCGCTGGTGCAGGCGGATTCGATCCTGGTGCTGGGTCGCGGCCGCGTGGTGGATTTTGGGCCGCATGCGGCGTTGCTGGAGCGGTGCGAGGCGTATCGGGTACTGTGGGCGCAGCAGACGGAGCATATGCACGCATGAGGGGAAGGAAGCTCTTCTTTTTTGAAAAAAAGAAGCAAAAGACTTTTACCTGTTGGTGCGCTACTCGCCGGAAGCGTACGCCAAGTGTCAAAAGTTTTTTGGTTCTTTTTTTCAAAAAAGAACATCCTTCCCTACTCTCTCTATCATGAACCAAATCAGCCGCACCCTTCTGCCGGACGCGATCCCCTTCCAGACCGATCTGGAAGCGGTGCTGGCCGCGCCACCGCCGCGATTCCTGCGCAGCACCACCTGGCTGGCGGCCGGGTTTCTGGCGGCGCTGGTGCTGGTGGCATCGGCCGCGCAGACCGATATGATGGTGACGGGCGCGGGAACGTTGCAGGCCGATACGCCGACCTTCGTATTGCAGCCGATGGAGCGCGCGATCATCCGCACCTTGGGTGTGCGCGCAGGCGATCATGTGGCGCGCGGGCAGGTCGTGGCGACGCTGGATCCCACCTTTGCCGATGCGGATCTTGCAAGCCTGCGCGACCAGTCAGCCGCCGTCGCCGCGCGCATCTGGCGGCTGCGTGTGGAGCTGTCACAGGGTGCGCCTGAGGTGTCACCGCCGCAGGGCGCAGCGGGCGTGATGGAGGCTGCTTTCCATCAGAAGCGCGCGGGCGAATTTGCGCAGCGATTGGCCTCGTTCGATGAGACGATCGCGCGCGACAGGGCTGAGCTGGCCACCGACCGCAACACGCTAGCCGCACTTGGCCAGCAGCTCACGCTGGCAAGCAGTGTGGCCGCCATACGGGCCGAGCTGATGCGGCGCGAGGTTGGCTCAAAACTGCAATATCTGGAGGCCGAAAACAGCCGCCTCCAGGCTGAGCGCGATGTGCGGGGCGCGCATGATCGCATGGCGGAACTCGCGCGGGGGATCGATGCCGCGCGCGCGGACCGCCAGGCCTATATTGCCCAATGGCAGCGGGAGGCGATGGAGGACCTGATCGCCGCGCGTGCGGAGGCGGCACGCATCGAGACGGCGATGGCCAAGGCCGTGCGCCTGCATGATCTGATCCGCCTTGTGGCGCCGGCGGACGGCATTGTGCTGGATGTGGCGCCGCGGGCGGCAGGATCGATCCTGCACGAGGCGGAACCGTTGATGACGATTTTGCCGGCCGGCGCAGCGCTGATTGCGGATGTTTCGATCAGTTCCGCGGATATCGGCAATCTTGCCGAGGGTGATCCGGTGCTGGTGAAGGTGGATGCGTTTCCGTATCAGCGCCATGGGATGTTGCATGGTGTGGTGCGGTCGATCGGGGAAGAGTCGTTTCCGGGCCATGGGGGGATTGAGGGGGGTGCCGTGCACCGGGTGCGGATTGCGCTGACGGCGACGGCATTGCGGCATTTGCCGCATGGTGCGGCGCTGATCCCTGGGATGACGGTGGAGGCGGAGGTGAAGATAGGCGCGCGCACGGTGCTGGGGTATTTTCTCGCGCCGATTACGCGCGGGCTCGGTGAGAGCCTGCACGAACCCTAATCTCAAGCACTACTCTGCGGGGGAGTCCGCGACAGCCCCCCAAAAGTCTTTTGCTTCTTTTCTTCAGAAAAGAAGACCTTCCTTTTCTGTCAGCTCTTAGAATTGCAACGCCGTCGCTTGCATAACCAGCGGCAAGGCGCGGATTTCGGCAAGCACGGATTCGCTGACGTCCTCATCGACGGAGACGAGGCAGATGGCATCACCGCCGGCGCCGGAACGCCCAAGATGAAAGGTGGCGATATTGATCCCGTGGCGCGCAAGGGTTTCGCCGAACCGGCCGATGAATCCCGGCCTGTCCTGGTTCGTCACATAGAGCATATGCGGACTGAAATCGGCCTCCACGTTGATGCCTTTCACCTCCACCAGGCGCGGCTTGTTGCCGGCGAACAAGGTGCCGGCGACCGCGCGNNCGCTCATGCACGGTTTCGGAAACGTCGATGCCGTGCTCCCGGGCAGCAAACGGCGCATTCACCATATTCACACCGGCGAGCACCGGGGTGAGCAATCCCGCAAGCGCCGAGGCGGTAAGCGGCTTGTGGTTCAGGCTGGCCACCGCGCCTTCGTAATCGATGGCGATCTTGCGGATCACACCATCNNAGGAACTCGCTGATCTGCTCGGCAACCTGCAAGGCCACGTTCTCCTGAGCCTCGTTGGTGGAGGCACCGAGATGCGGCGTACAGACCACGTTCTCGAACGCGAAGAGCGGGCTTGCGTTGGCCGGCTCGGTTTCGAACACATCGAGTGCGGCCCCGCCCACCTGGCCGGATTCGATCGCTTCGGCGAGGGCTGCCTCATCGATCAAGCCGCCGCGGGCGCAGTTGATGATCCGCACGCCGCGTTTGCATGTGGCGAGCGTGGCGCGGGAGATGATGTTGCGGGTCGCCTCCGTCAGCGGCGTGTGCAGGGTCAGGAAATCGGCACGGGCGAGAACCTCGTCCAGGTCAAGTTTCTCGACACCCATGTCCAGCGCACGCTTTTCCGAAAGATAGGGGTCGAACGCGATCACCCGCATGTGCAGTCCCTGTGCGCGATCGGCGACGATGGAGCCGATATTGCCGGCGCCGATCAGGCCCAGCACCTTGCCGGTAAGCTCGGTGCCCATGAAGCGGTTCTTTTCCCATTTGCCGGATTTGGTGGAGGCGGTCGCTTCGGGAATCTGCCTGGCCAGCGAGAACATCATGGCAATCGCATGCTCGGCGGTGGTAATCGAATTGCCGTGCGGCGTGTTCATCACCACCACGCCACGGGCGGTGGCGGATTTGAGATCGACATTATCCACGCCGATACCGGCGCGGCCGACTACTTTTAGGTTCGTGGCGACCTCGAGCAACTCCTTCGTCACCTTGGTGGCGGAGCGGATGGCCAGGCCATCATAGCTGCCGATGATGGCGCGCAGGCCGGCGGGCGTGAGGCCGGTGATGACGTCGGCCTCGATGCCGCGGTTGCGGAAGATCTCGATCGCCGCGGGTGACAGCTTGTCGCTGATGAGGACTTTGGGCATTGACTATAATCCAAGAAGGAAGAGTCTTCTTTTTTGAAAAAAAGAAGCAAAAAACTTTTGACTGTGCTGTCGCGGACTCGCCGGAAGCGTGCGCAATGGGTAAAAGTTTTTTGGCTCTTTTTTTCAAAAAAGAACTCTTACTTCCTTCTCCGCCCAATCCAGCCACGGCAGCAACGCCACAATATCGGCGGTTTCCACCGTGGCGCCGCCCCAAATACGCAGGCCGGGCGGCGCATCCCGATAGGCGGCGATGTCCAAGGCCACGTGCTCCTTTTCCAGCAGGCAGGCGAGTTTCTTCGCCGCGGCTGCCTGTGCGTCGGACGGCAACGCGGTGAACCAGGGTGCCACGATCTTCAGGCAGATCGAGGTGTTGGACCGGTGTTCGGGCACCGAAGCGAGGAAATCAGCCCAGTCGCTGCGAGCGACCCAAGAGGAGATAGCGGCAAGGTTCGCCTGGGATCGGTCGATCAAGCCCGGCAGGCCGCCGATGGACTCGGCCCAGCGCAGGCCATCAATGGCATCCTGCACGCAGAGCATCGACGGCGTGTTGATTGTCTCGCCAGCGAAAATCCCCTCGATGAGTTTTCCGCCTGCGGTCAGGCGGAAGANNTTTCGGCAGCGGCCAGGCGGGTGTGTATGTCTCCAGGCGGGCAACGGCGCGCGGTGAAAGTGCCAGCATGCCATGGGCCGCCTCGCCGCCGAGCACTTTCTGCCAGGACCAGGTGACCACATCGAGTTTGTCGAATGGCAGGTCCATGGCGAAAGCGGCGGAGGTGGCATCGCACAACACCAGGCCCTGCCGGTCGTCCGGGATGAAATCGCCATTGCCCAGGCACACACCGCTCGTGGTGCCGTTCCAGCACAGCACGACATCGCGCGTGAAATCGATGGCGGCGAGGTCGGGCATCTCGCCATATGGGGCGGCGAGCACACGTGCATCGATCTTGAGCTGTTTCGAAGCGTCCATGGCCCAGCCTTCAGAAAAACTTTCGAAGGAGAGCACGTCCACACCGCGTGCGCCGAGCAGCGACCACATGGCGGCTTCGAAGGCGCCGGTATCAGAGCCGGGCAGGATGCCGAGTTTCCAATCCGCGGGCAGGTCCAGGATGGCGCGGGAGCGGGCGATTACCTCGGCGAGGGCGGCTTTGGGTGCGCCCGCGCGGTGGCTGCGGCCGAGATGGGCGCCATCAATGGCTGCCAATGTCCAGCCGGGCCGTTTGGCGCAAGGGCCAGAGGAGAAATGGGGATTTTCCGGACGCAATTCCGGTTTCGTGGCGTTTGCCATCAACCGCCCTCCCTTTCAGAAGAGAAGCGCCCCGGTGGGAGGGCGTGACCCACGCAAAGCGTTACCGTCCGATGGCTGCCGGCACAAGCCCGGCGCTTTCGGGGGGCCGGGTTGGTCGCCCAAGGCCTGGGGTGTGTGGCCTGTGTGATGACCGGGCATCATCCCGCATGTCATCCGGGCTACGATCTTGTCTCTCACCGCCGCCACATCTCCGCCAGCAGTGCCTGCGTCGGGGCGCTCCATTCGGCGCTGGCGCTGGCTTCCTGCCAGGCGGCGGGAAAGGCGGGCAGGAAGTTTTCATCGATCGCGCGGCCGGCAACTTCGCTGCGGGCAACGATGGTGCCTTCCTGCGAATCGGCCCGCAGAGCGGCGGTAATTCCGGCCGCGTCGAGGTCAGCATGCGGCGCGACAGCGCGCAGCGTTTCCAGCGGGCGGGCGATCAGGTCCTCAAACCAAACCAGTGTAAAGTCCGCGCAGGCGAAACGCAGCTTGTCGAGCGCGTCAATGGCATGGCGAAGCGTGTAGGCCACGTCCATCGGCGATTCCTGGAACACCCGATGGCGGGAGAGCGCCCATTGAGCGATGCCGCGCACCATGAACACGGCGCGACAGCCGGGTAGCGCCCGCACCAGCACCAGCGGCCGCTCATTGCAATGGCTGCGCAGCTTGATCACAAGGCGCGGCCCCAATTCGCGGGCCAGCAGGGCTACGCAGGCGCAACAGAGCGCTTCCCGTGTGCCGGGCGGCAGCATCCGCGCCCGCGCGCGGGGCAGTTGAGCCATCTGCGCCAGCATATCGGGTTCGGAAACAGCGGCGACGCCGGAAGCGGTCAGCAGGCGAACCAGCAGGGTCGAACCTGTGCGGCCCGGCGAGAAAACCAGCGTCGGCTGCATGGACTCGGCCGGCGGCAGCGACTCCGCCAGGCGTTCAAACGGCACCGAGGTGATCGAGCGGACACGCCGGAACTGTTCGGTATACATAAACGGTGCCGCGAGGATGGCCCGCATATCGTCGCGCGTATGGCAGGAGAACAGAACCCGCTCGCAGGCCAGATCGGCGCAATAGGCCAAAGCACCCGGCGGCAGCACGCCGGCCTCGAACGCGGCTTCCAGATTGAGCACGAAATCATCGGCCGCGAGGAAGTCACGCACATGCTCGCCGAGGGTCTCGGCAGTGTGGCAATGAATCAAGCGGCGGAGCATAGCGGCAATGGCCGATCACGTGAGGTGGATAACAACCGAAGCTAGGCAAACCAGGCGGCCGAGGCCAGCCCCGGGATTGCGCGGTTTGCCGCCGCTTGCTTTGCTGTGCCCAAGAGGAAACGGAGACAATCAATGGACGCCACAGTCGGGGTACGGCCTGGCCTGCTGAGCCGCGCACGCACCGTCGCGGGGCCCGGCTTCAATCGCTGGAAGCTGCCGCCGGCAGCACTCGCCATCCATCTATGTATCGGCATGATCTACGGCATGAGCGTGTTCTGGCTGCCGCTGAGCCAGGCGGTAGGCGGCGCGCATCCGGTGGCGTGCCCGGCGGATATGTCGTTCCTGGGCAAACTCACCACCACCAGCTGCGACTGGAAAGTGGCCGATGTCAGCTGGGTGTTCACGCTGGGCATCGTGTTCCTTGGCGCATCCGCGGCGATCTGGGGCGGTTGGCTGGAGCGGGCGGGGCCGCGCCGCGCCGGGGTGGTGGCGGCAATCTGCTGGCCGGGCGGGCTGGTGGTGGCGGCGCTGGGGGTCTACGCGCACCAATTATGGCTGCTGCTGCTCGGCGGCGGCGTGATCGGCGGCGTGGGGCTCGGCTTGGGCTACATCTCGCCGGTTTCCACGCTGATCAAATGGTTTCCCGATCGTCGCGGCATGGCGACCGGCATGGCGATTATGGGGTTCGGCGGCGGCGCCATGATCGGCAGCCCGCTGGCGGCCAAGCTGATGGGGTATTTCCACAGCCCGGGCGGCGCCGGCGTATGGCAGACGTTTCTGGTGCTGGCGGCACTGTATTTCGTGTTCATGGTGGGGGGCGCGTTTGGCTATCGCGTGCCGCCCAGTGGCTATGTGCCGGCCGGCATGGCGGCGCCGGAGGCCGGGCACGACTCGCTGCGGTCCGTGCCGCTGAATGCCTCGCTGCGCACGCCGCAATTCTGGCTGCTGTGGGGCGTGCTGTGCCTGAACGTATCCGCGGGCATCGGCGTGCTGGATATGGCCAGCCCCATGTTGCAGGAAATCTTCGCCGGCTCGCTGATCGGGCAGCCGGGCGTGGGCTTCACGCAACTGACGCCACCGCAGTTGAAGCTGGTGGTGGGTGTGGCTGCCGGGTTCGCGGGGTTCCTCTCGCTGTTCAATATCATCGGGCGATTCGCCTGGGCGTCGTTCTCGGACCATATCGGCCGCAAGGCAACGTATGCGACGTTCTTCCTGCTCGGCATCGTTCTGTACGCGGCCGTGCCCAGCCTGGCGGGGGCGGGCAGCAAGGCGCTGTTCGCGCTGGCGTTCGGCATCATCCTCTCCATGTATGGCGGCGGGTTCGCCACCGTCCCGGCCTATCTGGCCGATCTGTTCGGCACCGGATTCGTGGGCGCCATTCATGGGCGGCTGCTCACCGCCTGGTCAGCGGCCGGCGTGATCGGGCCGGTGCTGGTGACGCAGTTGCGCGAGGCGCAGATCGCCGCCGGCGTGGCGCGCCGCAACGTGTACGACCACACGATGTATATCCTGGCGGGCCTGCTGGTGGCGGGCCTGATCTGTAACCTGCTGATCCGGCCGGTGAAGGCACATTGGTTCACAAACGTGGAACCGGTGCATGCCACATTCACCCGGCCGGTGATGGCGCAGGCGCCCACGCGCGTGGGGCTGGCGATGCCGCTGGCCTGGCTGGCGGTGGGGCTGCCGCTGGCGTGGGGGTTCTATATGACGATTTTGAAGGCGTCGGTGTTGTTTGGGTAGGAAGATAAAGAAGTGTTCTTTTTTGAAAAAAAGAACCAAAAAACTTTTAACTCTTGTCAGCTGCACTGTGGCTGGCGTGTCGGATCGACGGCCAGGGCAAAGGGATAAAAGTTTTTTGCTTCTTTTTTTCAAAAAAGAAGTCCTTTTCTGACCTTCCTTCAGCCGGGCAGGATGATCTCGCCGCTTGCGTAGAGCACGGCGGTGCCGGCAAGGCGAACGCGGTCGGCGGCGAGCGTGCAGGTCATGGTGCCGCCGCGGGCGCTGGCCTGGCGGCAGATGAGGCGGTCGCGGCCCAACAGGGCCGACCAATATGGGACAACCTGGGTGTGCAGGGCGCCGGTGACGGGGTCCTCGGCAATGCCGTAGGCCGGGGCGAAATAGCGGCTGGTGATGTCGGCACCTTTACCACCCTCGGCGGTAACAATCACGGCGCCGCCGGGCAGGCGCCTGATGGCGTCGATGTCGGGTGCCAAAGCCGCCACGCGCTCGGGGCTGTCCAACACCGCGATCAGGTCGGCCGATTGCAGAACCCGCAACGGCCGGGCGCCAAGGGCCGCCTCGATGTCAGGGGGCCAGTCGATCTCCGACCATGTGCGGGCGGGGAAATCGAGCTCAATGCCGCCTTCCACCAGGGCAGCGGTCAGAAGGCCGGAGCGGGTGTGGAAACGAAACGGCCCCGCATCCCCACGCTCTGCCAACACAAAAGCGGTGGCGAGCGTCGCGTGGCCGCACAGATCCACCTCCACCGTGGGGGTGAACCAGCGGAGGCGGTAGGCATCGCCCTCGGGCACCGCGAAGGCGGTCTCACTGAGATTGTTCTCGGCGGCAATGGACTGCATCAGCGCATCCGGCAGGGCGGATGGCGGCAACACCACCGCAGCGGGGTTGCCGGCGAACACCGTGTCGGTGAAGGCATCCACCACCCAGTAGGCCAGGTTCATCTCACCCCTCCATGCGCCAGCCGGCGCCGTGATCCAGCGGCCCGTGGCCCGTGCCGAGGCCCGGCGCATGCAAAATAGCCGATCGCACATAGGCGTGGGCGCGCCGTACTGCCGGGCCGAGCGCCCATCCCTGGGCCAGGCCCGTGGCGATGGCGCTGGCCATGGTGCAGCCGGTGCCGTGGGTGCTGCGCGTGTCGATCCGCAGGCCGGTGAAAACCTCCACGCCGTCACCCGTGGCCAGCACATCGGTCAGAACGCGGCCATGCAGATGGCCGCCTTTCAACAGAACGGCGCGCACGCCCATGGCCATAAGCCTGTCCGCGGCGCGGCGCTGGTCGGCTTGCCCGGTGATCTCCATGCCAGCCAGGATCTCGGCTTCGGGCACGTTCGGGGTGATCAGGGTAGCGAGCGGCATCAGCAACGCGCGCAGGGTCGCCACCGCGCCCTCGGCGATCAGCGCGTGGCCGCCCTTGGCCACCATCACCGGATCCAGCACGAAGGGGATGTCGGGAAACCCGGCGAATACCTCGGTGACAGCCTCGATCACGCCGGTGTCGGCAAGCATGCCGGTCTTGAACGCATCGGCGCCGATATCATCCAGAACGCAGCGCATCTGCAGGCGCACGAAGTCGGGCGGCGCTGCGAATACACCATGCACCCCGCGCGTGTCCTGTGCCGTCAGTGCCGTCACCGCCGTGGTGGCGAAGCCGCCCAGGGCCATCACGGTTTTGATATCGGCCTGAATCCCGGCGCCACCACCGGAATCAGATCCGGCGACGATCAGCACACGGCCAGGCCGCGCAAGACCGCTCAATCCGCAGCAGCCTCCAGGGCGGCGGCGGATTCGATCACTGCACAGAGCTCGTCCACCACACACACCACCAGGGCTTCATCCTCGCCTTCGGCCATCACGCGGATCAGCTTCTCCGTGCCGCTGGGGCGCAGCAACAGGCGGCCGGTGCCCGCCAAACGCTGCTCCACATCGCGCATGGCGGCCAGAACGCGAGGATCGTTCAGCGGTTGGCCGCCGCCGAAGCGCACATTGCGCAGGCGCTGCGGCAGCGGGGCGAACCGGCGGCACACCTCGCTGGCCGGGCGCGCTTCGGCCACCAGCACCGCCAGCACCTGCAAGGCGGCGACCAGGCCGTCACCCGTGGTGGTGAAATCGGAAAGGATCATGTGGCCGGATTGCTCGCCGCCGATATTGATCCCGATCTCCCGCATGCGCTCCACCACATAGCGGTCGCCCACGCGCGTGCGTTCCAGCGACAGGCCCTCGGCAGCGAGAAAACGCTCCAGCCCGAGATTGGACATCACCGTGGCAACCACGCCGCCACCACGCAGCCGGCCGGCGCGCGCCCAGGATTGGGCGATCAAAGCGAGCACCTGGTCACCGTCGATCAGCGCACCATGCTCGTCCACCAGGATCACCCGGTCCGCATCGCCATCCAAAGCCAAACCAAGATCGGCGCCATGCGCGAGCACCGCGCGGCACAGGGAAGCGGGCTGGGTGCTGCCGCAGTCCTTGTTGATGTTGAAACCGTCCGGCGAGTCGCCGATGCGGATCACGTCCGCGCCCAGCTCGGCCAGCACGGTCGGGGCCACCCGGTACGCGGCACCGTTGGCGCAATCCACAACGATCCGCAGCCCATCCAACGTCAGGCCACGGGGAAAACTGGCCTTCGCGCTTTCGATATAACGGCCGGCCGCATCCTCCAGCCGGCGGGCACGGCCGAGCTTGGTGGGGGCCGCAAGCCGCCCGGAGAGATCGGACTGCATCAGCGCTTCAATGGCGATCTCGGTCTCGTCCGAGAGTTTGAAACCATCCGGGCCGAACAGCTTGATGCCGTTATCCTCGAAGGCGTTGTGGCTGGCGGAGATCATCACACCCAGATCGGCGCGCATGCTATGGGTGAGCATCGCAATCGCCGGCGTGGGTAGCGGGCCGACCAGCAGCACATCCATGCCGGCACTGGTAAAGCCGGCCACCAGCGCAGGCTCCAGCATGTAGCCGGACAGGCGCGTATCCTTGCCGATGATCACCTGATGGCGATGGTTGCCGCGCACGAATTGCAGGCCGGCGGCAAGGCCGACACGCAACGCGGTTTCGGGGCTCATGGGTTCGGTGTTGGCGCGGCCGCGAATACCGTCAGTGCCGAAGAGTTTGCGGGGCATGGACCATCCAGAGGAAAGAAAGCTCTTCTTTTTTGAAAAAAAGAAGCAAAAAACTTTTGACGAGTTGCGCGCGCCTCTCCGGAAGCGTGCGCAAAGGGATAGAAGTTTTTTGGTTCTTTNNAGCGCGGCGGCGATCGATCCGGGGGCGCGGCGGTCCGGCTGAGGTTCCCCTCCGGCGAGACCGATGAATCCTTTGCGCGACACACCGGCAAGGATAGGCAGGCCGAGCGTGGCCAGAGCCGCAAGGCCGCTCAGCAGTGTTAGGCTTTGCGCCGGGGTTTTGGCGAAGCCGAAGCCGGGGTCGATGGTGATATGCTCGCGCCGGATGCCGGCGGCTTCCGCGGCGGCCACGCGTTCTGCCAGTTCGGTTCGGACTTCTGCCACCACGTCGGTGTAGCTGGCGTGCAGCGTCATGGTTTGGGGTGTGCCGCGCATGTGCATCAGGATCACGGGGCAGCGCCGCCGGGCGATCAGGGCCGCGGCTTCCGGATCGTAGCGCAGGGCGGAGACGTCGTTGATGATAGCCGCACCTGCATCGAGGGCGGCTGCCATAGTGGCGGCGTTGCGGGTATCGGCAGAGATCCGCGCGCCGCGCCGGGCGAGTGCCTCGATCACCGGCAGGATACGCCGTTGTTCCTGTTCCGGCGGCACCGGCTCAGCACCTGGCCGCGTGCTTTCGCCGCCGATATCGATGATGTCAGCGCCCTGTTCCAGCATGGCCAGCCCCGCCGCCACAGGATCGCGGTAACAGCCACCATCACTGAAACTATCCGGCGTGACATTCAGTACAGCCATCACCGTCGTCATGGCACCCGAAGCCCAACAGGTAAAAGGTCTTTGCTTCTTTCTTTCAAGAAAGAATACTCTTCTTTTTTGAAAAAAAGAAGCAAAAAACTTTTACCTATTTTAGCCGGGCTGTGGCGCCGGGTCTAAACCGGGCGGTAGCGCTGAAGGTTTTGGGCTGGTGGTTGGCACGCTGGCGCGGCGCTGCTCGGGGGCCGGCTCATCCACCACGCGTCGGATGACGGGGTCGCCGCGCAGCACGGTGCGGATTTCGTCGCCGGAGAGGGTTTCGTATTCCAGCAACCCGCGCGCCAGGCGGTTCAGTTCCTCGGCGTGATCGGTGAGCACCTTGGTCGCCTTGGCGTAGGCGGTGTCGATGATCTCCTTGATCTCACGGTCGATTTCCTGTGCGGTATGCTCGGAGACGCTCTTGTTCTGCTGCACCGAGTGGCCGAGGAACAATTCCTGGCTGTTGTCGCCATAGGCGATCATGCCGAGATTCTTGCTCATGCCCCATTCGGTCACCATCCGGCGCGCCATGTCGGTGGCCATCTTGATGTCGCCGGAGGCGCCGTTGCTCACCTTGTCCGGCCCGAAGGTCAGTTCCTCGGCGACGCGGCCGCCCATGGCCATGGCCAACTGCGCCACCATCTTGGCCTTGCTGGTGGAGTAGCGATCCCCTTCGGGAAGGCTCATCACCATACCCAAAGCGCGGCCGCGGGGAATAATCGTCGCCTTGTGGATCGGATCGCATTCCGGCTCATACAACGAGCAGATGGCGTGGCCGGCCTCGTGGAAGGCGGTCATTTCCTTCTCGGCATCGCTCATCACCAGGCTGCGGCGTTCCGCGCCCATCATCACCTTGTCCTTGGCGAACTCGAACTCGGCCATCGCCACCACGCGCTTGCTCAGGCGTGCGGCGAGCAAGGCTGCCTCATTGACCAGGTTCGCCAAATCGGCACCGGAAAAGCCGGGCGTGCCGCGGGCAATCGTTTTCGGATCGACATCNNCGCAGGATCTTCTCGCGGCCGAGCACATCGGGGTTCGGCACCACCACCTGGCGGTCGAAGCGGCCGGGGCGCAGCAGAGCGGGGTCCAGCACGTCCGGCCGATTGGTGGCGGCAATCAGAATCACGCCCTCATTGCTCTCGAAGCCGTCCATCTCCACGAGCATCTG
>PKZM01000170.1 GCA_003133065.1 Acetobacteraceae bacterium | reverse complement strand
AATACGCTCGATGTGGCTTGGCGCCGGCGCACCATCACGCCGCGCACGGCCGGCCGCCAGCCAGCCCGCGTGCAGACGGTCCGGGCTGGTGACCGCGAGCAGGCCGGCGTTCGGCACATCCTCCCTCAGCTTTTCGAAGGCGGCCTCCGCCTCCGTCGCTATCGGGCCCTGATAGGCAATCGCGATCGGCGCGCCGGCCCCCGGCGGCACCACCCAATGCGCGCCGGCAATCACCGCCGCCTCATCCAATACCCGCGCCCGCTGCGGCAGCGCGCGCGTGGAAAGCCGCAGCCACACCGCGGAGCCATCCGGTTCCTGCATATGCGCCAGCGCCCAGCGCAGCATCACCGCCAGCTCATCCACATAGGCCGGCTCGTAGGAAGCAAGCCTATCCGCCGCCATGCCGATCAGCGGCGTGTTCACGGACTGATGCTGCCCACCCTCCGGCGCCAGGCTGATGCCGGAGGGCGTGGAGACCAGCAGAAACCGCGCATCCTGGTAGCAGGCATAAATCAGCGCATCCAGGCCGCGATTGACGAAGGGATCATACACCGTGCCGATCGGCAGCAGCCGCGCCCCGTTCAACGCATGGCTCAAACCCGCAGCACCGAGCAGCAGAAACAGATTCTGCTCGGCAATCCCGAGCTCGATATGCTGACCCTCCGGGCTCATGCCCCAGCGCTGCATGCTGGCCACTTTCGTGTCGCGAAACACGTCGTTGCGCGTATGCCGGTCGAACAGCCCGCGCCGGTTCACCCAGGGGCCGAGGCTGGTGGAAACCGTCACATCCGGGCTCGTCGTGACAATGCGCGCGGCAGTCGCCTTCCACGGCCCCTCCGCGCGGCCGATTTCGCCGAGGATTTCGCCAAAGCCGGTCTGCGTCGACAGCGTCCGCCCCGCCAGCTTGCCCAGCGGCACGGTGGCCGGCACCGGCACCGGCGGTGGCGAAAACACCCTGCCCTGCGGTGAGAGCTTCTGCGCGAAGGGGCAACTCGCGATGAAATCCTGTAAAACCTCGGCCGGCAGATCCAGCCCCTCGAACAAATCCCATTCGTGGCCCGGCCGAACGCGCATTTCGGTGCGGAAAGCCTCCATCTGCTCGCGCGTCATCAGGCCGGAATGATTGTCCTTGTGGCCGGCGAAGGGCAGCCCCATGCCCTTGATGGTGTAGGCAATGAAACAGGTCGGCCGGTCGCCTTCGGCTTCCGCGGCGGAGAGCGCGTCCAGGATCGTTTCGATATCGTGGCCGCCGAGATTGGTCATCAGCGCGCCCAATTCGGCGTCGCTCAGCGGATCGATGATCTCGTGCAACTCGCGGGACCGCCCCAGATCCGCCATCAGCGCCGTGCGCCACGCCTCGCCGCCCTGAAAGGTGAGTGATGCATACAGGCTGTTTGGGCAATCATCGATCCAGCGGCGCAGCGCCTCGCCGCCCGGGCGCGCGAAGGCCGCTTCCTGCAAGCGGCCGTGCTTGATGCGGACAACGTTCCAGCCCATGTCGCCGAACAGACCCTCGAACCGGCCGAAAAGCCTGTCCTGCACAACGGAATCCAGGCTTTGGCGGTTGTAGTCGACGATCCACCACACATTGCGAACGTCGTGCTTCCAGCCTTCCAGCAGGGCTTCGTAGATATTGCCCTCGTCCAGCTCCGCATCGCCGGCGATCGCGATATGGCGGCCCGGCGGCACACCTTCCGGCAGCAAGCCGTGCAGGCGCACGTAATCCTGGATCAGCGCGGCGAAGCTGGTGGCCGCGACGCCGAGGCCCACCGATCCGGTGGAGAAATCGATCTCGCCGCCATCTTTCACCCGGCTGGGATAGGCCTGGGCACCGCCGAACCGGCGCAGGTTCTCCATCTTGTCGCGCGTCTGCCGCCCGAACAGGGCCTGCGCGGCATGAAATACCGGGGAGGCGTGGGGCTTTACGGCGACGCGATCCCCTGGCCGGAGCTTTTCGAAATACAGCGCCGTGAGGATGGAGACCACCGAAGCGCAGCTCGCCTGGTGCCCGCCCACCTTCAGCCCATCCCGGTTGGGCCGCACATGGTTGGCGTTGTGCACCATCCAGGCGGAGAGCCACAGCAGCTTGCGCTCGATCTGTTTGAGCGCGAGCAGGCGTGGGGATAGCGATGGGTGGAGGGCGGTATCCATGGCGGTGGTTTATCGGGGAGGGTGCAAGGAAGAAAGATGTTCTTTTTTGAAAAAAAGAACCAAAAAACTTCTACCCCCATGCCTTCCCAACCACCCGGCACGGTGGGCACGACGCGTACCTGAACGGACAAAAGTTTNNAAAGTTTCTTGGTTCTTTTTTTAAAAAAAGAACATCTTCCTTCCCTTCTTGCCTGGAGTCGCCTGATGGCCCTCATCCTGACCATCGCCCAGCAAAAAGGCGGCGCCGGCAAGACCATGCTCGCGGCCAATCTTGCCGCCGCCTGGGCGCCGAATCACCGCGTGACGCTGCTGGACATCGATCCCCAGCGCAGCCTGTCGCGCTGGCACAAGCTCCGCGGGGCTGGTCTGTCCGCGCTGGGCTTTTCGGATGTTTCGGGCTGGAGGCTGCGCGGCGAACTCGACCGGCTTGCCGGCGCCGCCGATATTCTGATTGTGGACACGCCGCCGCAGATCGATAGCGATGCAGCGGGCGCCGTTCGTGCCGCGTCCCTGGTTCTGATCCCGGTTCAGCCGAGCATGCCTGACCTGTGGGCCACCGAGGGCACGCTGAAGCTTGCCACCGCCGAACGCCGCCCCGTCGCGATCTTGCTCAACCGGACCCCGGCCAAATCCGCGCTGCGGACTCGCGTGGAGACGGCGTTCACCAAGGCCGGCCTGCCGCTTCTGCCGATGGTGCTGGGGGACCGGCGCGGCTTTGCGCAGGCCTTCGCGCAGGGTATGGGCGTCACGGAAGCGAGCCCCAGATCGGTGGCCGCGATGGAGCTGTCCGCCCTGGCGGACGCCATATTGGAGATTGCCCGATGAGCGCGCCGCCCGTGACCACTCTGCTCTGGCTTCCCAACATTCTGCTGGCTCTGCATATCCTGGCCGCCGCCGCCTGGGTGGGCGGCATGCTGTATGCCCTGGTGGTGCTGCGCCCGGCCTTGCGCGTGCTGGAACCCGCCGCGCGGTTGCAGATCCAGCTGATCACGCTGAAGCGGTTTTTCCTCGTTGTCTGGCATGCCATGCCGATCATGCTGCTCACCGGCTGGGCGATGATCGGCGCCATCGGCTGGAGCATGGCCTTGCTGCCGTGGTATGTGAACGTGATGCAGGTGCTGGCCATCATCATGGCGGGGGTGTTCCTGTGGGCGTATTTCGGCCCCTTCCGCCGGCTGCGCCGTGCCATCCGCCCAGGGCCTGAGTTGCTGGAAACGATACGGCTTCTGATTACTGTCAATCTGGCGCTGGGTGTGATCACCATTGTCGTCGCGTCGCTGGGGCATGCGTGGTAGAAGAATGTTCTTTTTTGAAAAAAAGAACCAAAAAACTTTTTGCACTTTGTGTACGCTTCCGGCGAGTCTCCGACAGCACAGGCAAAAGTCTTTTGCTTCTTTTCTTCAGAAAAGAGGAGTTTCTTCTTCTTGGAGCGGCCCGGCCCGAAGCACCACCTCCATCACATCGGGCTCCTCCGGCATGGCATGCACCTGGAAGCCGAGATGTCTTACAAATCCTAGCATCTTCTGGTTATCCGCCAGCACTTGCCCGGTGATGACGGGTATCCCCTGCATGCGCGCCCAATCGATCAGGCGCTGCATCAGGTGCCGGGCCAGCCCCAATCCCTTCATGTCCGGTTGCACCAGGATGGCAAACTCGCCACGCACGGGGCTCTCCCGCACCAGGCGTGAGACGCCCACCGTTGCCTGGTCGCGCAGGCGAACGGCAATGAAGGCCATTTCGCGCTCGTAATCGATCTGTGTGAGCCGCGCCATCTGCTCCGGCGCGACCTGCCGCATGGCGCTGAAGAAGCGGTAGCGCAGATCCTCGGCCGGGATACGCGCGATCATCGCCCCATGCGCCTCCGCATCTTCCGGGCGGATCGGGCGGATGAGAAAATCCTCGCCGTGGCTGGACCAATGCTCCGCGAGATGCTCGGGATAGGGGGAGATCGCCAGCACGGCCAGTTCGCCCGGCGGGCGCAGACGTATCGTCGCATCCCCCGCAACCGACCCCTCCGGCGTGATCACCAGTTGGCCGATATCCACAGACGCGATCTGAGGCTGCTCCACCAGGCATTGGCTTACCCGCACGAGGGCGTCCGCCGCGGCATCGATCATGGCCGCGTCTTCCAGCCCGGCGCGCCGCGCGAGGTCCTGCCCCAGAACGAGGTTGAGCGGCGGCAGGTCATAGGCGGCCTCGTTCCGCGGTGCGACGCAAAGGCCGATCGCCGGCCCGAACGTCGCGTCGTCGTGCACGTGCAGCGCGGCGATCGTGCCGTGCACGCATTCGGATGCCGGCAGCCCATAGGCTGCCAGCACGTCCAGCGACTCAGCCGGTGTCAGCGTCAGCCGGCCCGCTTGCCGGCAATCCCGCACTATGGCGTCCAGCAGCGTGTGGTCGGGTGTTACCTCCAGCACGCGGGCAGGTGGCAATTCGCGCGCGGCCGCCCGCGCCCGGCGGTCCCGCAGCAAATGCGCAAAGCCTTGCACCGCCTGTTCTGGCGTCGCGAAGGCCGGCAACCCCGCCTCCGCCAGTCGCTGCCGGTGCGCGGCGCCGGTCGTTTCCCCCATCACGCAGGTCAGCACGGGCAGGCGAACGGTATGGGCCGCGGCAATCATCGCCGCGATGGCCGCGGCATCGGCCGCCCCCGTCGGCGCCAGAACCACGAGCAGCCCGCCCACCTCCGGCACCGCCGATACCATGGCCGCGATGCTCGCCACATCCGTGGGCGCCCTGCTGCCCGCGTAGATCAGCCCATAGACGAGGTCTGCCGGCAGGCTGGCGGTCAGGCTCGTCTGCGCCTCGGGCGGCAGTGTCGCCAGCCTGATGCCCGCCTCCATTGCGGCATCGGCCGCCAGCCGCCCTGGCCCGATGGCATTGGTGACGATCGCCATCGCCTCGCCGCGCAGCGGGCGGCTGCGGCTGAGGGTTTCGGCGGCGGCGAGGAAAGCCTCCATGCGGTTCACCACGAAGACGCCGGCCCGGTTCAGCGCCGCCGTGAACACAGCGTCGGCCCGCCCGCTCGCATCCAGCAGCCTGCCGCCTGGCCGCAGCGCCACCACCGGCCGCAGGCGTGAGGCCGCGCGCGCTGCCGAGATGAACACCCGCCTGTCCCGCACCCGGCGTATATCCAGCAGGATGAGCTTGGTGTCCGGATCCCGCGAAAGCCAGTCCAGTACGAGGCCGAACCCCAGATCGGCATTGCCGCCGATCCCCACCACATGGCTGAAGCCCACCCCGTTGGGTCCGGCCCAATCCACCACGGCGCGGGCCAGCGATGCCGATTGCGTGACCAAAGCGATATGCCCCGCCGGCGGCGCGATGTGGCACAGCGAGGCATTCAGCCCCAGAGCCGGGACAGCCAGCCCAAATGCGTTCGGGCCCAACACCCGCACGCCTGCCTCGGCCGCAAGCGTGCCCAGCTCCGCCACCTGCGATGTAACGATCGCAGCGCTGCATCCCTTGGCCGCCAAGGCGCGCAACGCCGGCCCTACGCGGGGCGCGGGGCTCGCGATGACCGCGAGGTCCGGCGGCCCGGGCAATGTCGCCACGCTCTGCTCGCCATCATGGCCCGCGATCCATAGTTGGCCGGCGAACGGCGACCCGGCGATATTGGCCAGTATGCGCTTGCCCTCGGCCGTCTCCCCCCCCAGCACCACAACCGACTCAGGCCGCAGCAGCCTCTGGATCGAAAACCCCTTCGCGCGTGCTATTGTCATGGTCAGGTGCCAGCCTTCAGCCGTCCATCATGAGAGTAGGGGGTTTTGGGCCAGCTTTCCCAATCGTATGACGGCCAACCAAGGCTTGACGCTGGCGCGTGCTTTGACCATACACCGCCGTTCGCGGCGGGCCTCACCCCGCCGCCTTGCATTTGTACGAGGACCATCGATGTCTCGCCGCTGCCAGATGACGGGCAAGGGCGTGCTGAGCGGTAACAACGTCAGCCACGCCAACAACAAGACCCGCCGCCGCTACCTGCCTAACCTGCAGGAAACCTCACTGCTCTCCGATACGCTCGGCTCTCAGGTGCGCATCCGCGTTTCCACCCGCGGCCTGCGTACGATCGAGCATAATGGCGGGCTGGATGCATTCCTGCTCAGCACGCCAAACCGCGACCTGCCGGAAGAAGCTCAGGCCATCAAGCGTCGCATCGCACGCGCTGCCGCCAAGAAGGGCGCCGCCGCCGCCGTTTGATACCGGCAGCGCCGCGGCCCGCGGCGCTGCGTTAACGTTTTTCTTCCGTGCGGGTGATCTACTCCTCGTATGGGCGACCACGCCGCGATCTTCCTGTGCCTGGCCGCCCTGCCTGTCGTGGCCTGGTGCGGCGCGCGCCTGGCTGCCAGGGCACACGCCGCTCGCCAGCAGGCACACTGTACTGCGCATGAAGCCACGCTGCGCCTGCTGCGCCTTGCGGCCAGCGACCAGCGCAATATTGCCCTGACGCTCTTCGGTCATGCCCAGCACGCCGCGGACCCGGCACTGACCGGCATTGCCCGCCGCCTGTTCGACATGTCGGAGACGCTCGTTACCCAAACGGAATCCCCAGATCATCCGCGCCACCTGACCGAAGAGGCGATCGAGGTGATGCCCGTCGTGGAATTCGCCGTGGCCCAGATCGCCTCCCATCTTGGCCCCAGCCGCCGCGCCTGGCGCATCGAAGGAAGTCTGGCCGACATCCGCCTTTGGGCCGATCGCCGCGCGCTGAACCAGGTTCTCGTCAACGTTCTGTCCGGCGCCGCCACCACCACCCGCCATGGAGACTGGATTGAGCTATCCGCCGAGCATGCGGCGGATGAGTGGGCCATCCTGGTACAGGATGAGGGCATTGGGCTGCCTGTTGCTCAAACCGACCGCCATCCTACCGAAAGCCGCGGCCTTGGCCTCCAACTTACGCTCGCACGCAGCCTGATGCAGGCGCATGGGGGCAGCCTGAGCGTTGAGTCCACCGAACGGGTGGGGACCCGGGTGAGACTTGGATTTCCGAGCAAGCGAGTGCTGCCCGCGTAGAAGAAAGACTCTTCTTTTTTTGAAAAAAAGAAGCAAAAAACTTTTGACTGTTGGTGCATACCTGTCCGGCAGCGCGCGCAAAGGGATAAAAGGTTTTTGCTTCTTTTTTTCAAAAAAGAAGGCCTTCCTTCCTCTCTGCCACAGGCAGGGTTATCCGCACCACGCACGCCTCACCCGGCAGGAAGGCCGCACTGCCGCCGTGGGAGAGCGCGACCTCCCGGACGATGGCCAGGCCCAAACCGGTGCCTGCCGAGCCCGCATCGGCCTTGCGGAAGCGTTCGAATACCGCCTCGCGCAGGGAAGGTACCACGCCAGGCCCGCCATCGGCGATATCCATTATGCCAACAGCATCCCCTGCCTCACCCGAAAGGCGGATCGGACCCGCCGCATGCACCAGCGCGTTCTCCAGAAGGTTTATTACCATATCGCGCAGATCATCTGACCGGCCGCGCACAGCCAGCAGCTCCGGCAGGTCCACCACCAGTGTTCGGCCCGACGACTCTACCAAAGGGAGAATGGAGGCCGCGGCCTCCCGCGCAATACGGTAGAAATTCACTTCCGGCGCCTCGCCCCGGCCGCCCTGCTCCTTACGCGCCAGATCCAGCAACTGGCTGACCAGCCGCGTCATCTGCTGCACATCACCCTCCACCGCGGCCCAGTCCGGCGTGCCCTCGGCGCGGGCGCGCTGCAGCCGCAAGCTGAGCACGGACAGCGGTGTGCGCAATTCATGGGCGGCATCCGCGGTGAATCGCCGCTGCGCCTCGTAGGCGCCCTCCAGCCGGTCCAGCGCGCCATTCACGGCCGCCACCAAAGGCCGCATCTCGGTGGGCAGGCGATCCGCCGAAATCCGCACGCCAGGGTGATTGGGGCCAGCCCGGGCCGCTTCGGCACTGGCGCGGGCCAACGGCCGCAAGCTCCAGGCGCTGACCACCCAAATCAGACCCAACGCGGCAACGCCGAAAGACCCGAGAACGACGCCATCCTGAACCGGCTCGCTATCCAGCGCCTGGGCCAGCCAGGGCGACAGTCTGAGCCGAAGCTGATCCACCAGGCCGGCCGCTGCCACCGCCAACGCCAGCACGATGCACATGCCGGCAGCCAGGCGAAACCTCAGGCTCGCCATACGCTGGCCCAGCGCTCGCCTCATCCGGATTTGAGGCGGTAGCCGATGCCGCGCATGGACTCGATGCGGATTGCCGATCCCGCCGCCGAAAGCTTGCGGCGAAGGCGCGACACGATCGCTTCAAGCGCATTCGTGCTGACATCTTCACCAAAGCCGAACAACCGCTCGCAGAGGGCATCGCGCACCACAATCCCATCACCGGTGCGCACAAGCTCCTCGAAAACGGCTGCCTCACGGGGCGTGAGTTCGATCATCGCCTGATGGTGGCGCGCGGTGCGGGAGGCGGTATCGAAACTGAGCGCCTCGTAGCGGTATACCGGCTGCAGGCGCTTGCCGGGGCGGCGCAGAACCGCGCGCAACCGCGCATCCAGTTCAGCAAGCTGGAACGGCTTGAGAATGTAATCGTCCGCGCCGGCATCCAGCCCCGCGACGCGCTGATCAACCGCATCGCGCGCCGTGAGAATCAACACGGGGATATCGCCACGCGCGGATGACCGCAAACCGCGCAGAACCTCCAGGCCGTCCATATCCGGCAGGCCGAGATCCAAAATCACCGCATCGAAACTGGCAGACAACGCGGCCTGCAATGCGTTCAGCCCCGATATGGCGGCATCCACCGTGAAGCCGCGCGCCCGCAAATGCCCCATCACGAGGTCGCGCAGCGCCGCGTTATCCTCCACGACGAGAACTCTCACGGGAGCGCGAGGCGGCAAGACGGGTACATGGCCTAGGTCGTTTCCTGCACGCGGACTTCGATATCCTGGGCGGGGTGGATTAGGCAACCTCAGGCGGGCACAGAAACTGACGAGGGACTGACATGGGGGTTATTTGATCGTGAAATCTCAGCGAAGAAGGCCGTCTTTTTTAAAAAAAAGAAGCAAAATACTTCTGTCTGTTCCCCTGGACAGCGATCACGCGCGGTATTGAAGGCCACGCACCCCCCAACAAAAGTTTTTTGCTGCTTTTTTTCAAAAAAGAAGCGCTTCCTTTCTGTCAGTTTCGTGACAGGTACCGTTTGCTCCCGCCGGCAAACCCGCTAGGAAACCTGACACGAGGCTGCCGGGGAAACCTGTATGCGAAACTGGCCACCACGAACACGTGCCCGCCCACGCATCGAACTGATTCCGATGATCGATGTGATGCTGTTCCTTCTCGTGTTTTTCGTTTTGATCAGCAGCAATGTTCTGCCCGCGCTCGGCCTGCGCGTGGCGCTGCCAAGATCCGGCGCGCCGGAACATCTGGCCGTGGTCAAGCGCGTGACGCTGACGATCGCGGCCGATGCGCAACTATATATCGATGGCGACCGGGTACAACCTGATGCGCTGCCGGCCAGGCTGCGCGGGATGCAGACGCCGGGGACCACGCTTTCGGTGATCATTGCGGCCGACAAGGCGGCCAATATGCAGGCGCTGGTTGCGGCGCTGGACGCCTTGAAGGCCGCCGATGTGCCGGCCGCCTCCATTATTACCCAGAGCCAGTGATGAGGGCTTACGCAGACTCTGTTTTCGACGCAGCTTCCGCCGTGCTGACGGCCGGCGTGGTGGCAGCGGCTGCCATGATGCTGGCGGACCGGCATCCTGCGCCGCCCTATGTGCATCCGGTACCACCGAGGATGGAAATCGCCCTGGCGGTTGCGCAACCTGAGCTGCCGCCGACGCCGCCGCAGGCACGCCCGGCCACACCGCCGCCGCCGGTTGCGGCCGCGGCACCGCCCGAGGTTCACGCGCCTTCTCCGCTGCCCGCCTTACGGCCACCGCGGCATCATGTGACACGGGCGGCTGCGCACATCATCGAGGATACCCCCACGCCGAGGGTGCCGGTGCGCCAGGATACTGCAAGAGCCCCGGCACCACCGCAGCAATCGTTGCAGGACCCCTCGGCGGATGCGCTTTATACCAGCATGGTTCATGCGACAATCGAGCGCCACAAGCGCAATCCGGACAGTGCGGCCTACCGCATGATGCGGCCCAGCGGCGTGGTGACGCTGACATTCGTGCTCTCGCGCGCAGGGACGGCGAGCGATATTCAGGTGAGCGGCAGTGCCGGGTCCGCGATGCTGGACCAGCAGGCGCTTCTGATTGTGGGTGACGGCGGATTTCCGCCGATGCCGGCTTCCGCCTTTGCTCGCGCGCAAACCCATCTTTTCCGCGTGGCGATAACCTTCCCGCCGTTTCAAAGCGCCTACTGACCGGAGACAGACTTGGATTTCGACCGCTTGCATGCGCTGACATTTTCGGCGCTCTACGTGTGTGCTGCCCTTCTCACCTTCATCCTGATCGAGCGCGTGCTCTATTTCGGTTATCTCGGCCTGAAGGCACGCCGCATCACAGCCCGGCTGCGCGATGCGGCCCTTGTTGCGAACCCGGCAGGCGATGTGCTGACGCAATCCGTGGCGGAGTATGTGGCATTCCAGGCGCGCGGCACCGAGCCACGCGCCAGAGTGGACGATCTGTCCAATGCGCTGTTTCTGCGCGTGGATACACGGCTGCATGCCCGTTTATGGATACTGGATACGATCGTGACCGCCGCACCCCTGCTCGGCCTGCTGGGCACGATATTCGGGATCATGGAAACGTTCACCTCGCTTTCCGCGGGAGGGATATCGGATCCCGCAACGGTCAGCCGCGGGATCGGCCTGGCGTTGCAGGCGACCGCGCTCGGTATCGCCACGGCGTTGTACGGGCTGTTGAGCCACAACGCGCTGCATCGGCAGGCCGAGCACCTTGCCGATGAATTCAAGATGTTTCTGTTGCGCACGACTTTATAGTAACCGGCCTGCGACCGGCAGAAGGAAGATCTTCTTTTCTGAAGAAAANNAAAGGGTTAAAAGTTTTTTGGTTCTTTTTTACAAAAAAGAACATTCTTCCTTCCGCGACCAACCACATATCTATACGTTCTGATTCCGCAATGTCATGCGCGGTTCATTGAATCTCCGAACCGCTTCTGTCAGTGAGCGGTCAGACCATTTTATTCGGGGAACGCATGTATCTGTCCGACCCGCGCGGCATTCGAAACCATTGCCGCGTCAATCTTGCCGTAAGATTAACACTATTTGCGGCCACTGCGCTCTCATGCAGCTTTGTCCGCGCGGATGCACAGCAGGCACCGACGGATGTCGGCGGCATCAGCACCAATGCGCAGGCGCAGGAGGCGCCGCAATCCTCGCCGGTGACTTATGCGCCGCCGGCGCCGGGCAGTGCGGCGGATCTGGCCCCGAGCCGGGCACCTTTGGAAGCTGCCGAGCCGGTATCGGTGGTTGGCAAGACATTTATCGATAACAGCACGATCCCTTCGCAGAACTATGACGAGCTGATCGAGTTTACGCCGAGTGTGGCCAATTTGCAGCCTTCCGGCCCGGTCAGCCAGCAGAATTACGGCGAGAGCATTCGCGGCTTCCAATATAACCAGTATAATACGGTGTTCGACGGGCTGGTTCTGCCCGGCGGCCCCTCCAATTTCGCGCCGCAGAGCGCTACCTATTTCACCAGCCACGATCTGGGATCTGTCGTGGTGGATCGTGGCCCCGGCACTGCCAGCACCATCGGCTACGCAACCTTCGGCGGTACTGTCAGCCTGAACAGCAAGGATCCGCTCGATACATTCACCGTCAATCCCTATGGTACCTTCGGCAGTTTCAACCAGCAGCTTTACGGGTTGCAGATCGACAGCGGCCTGGTGCCGGAACTCGGCGGCGGCCGTGGTTTCATCGACTATTCGCGGCTGACGACCGATACCTATATCACCGGGCAATCGACCGACCGCACCAATGTATTCGGCAAATGGCAGCAGCCGCTGGGTGTTAACACCACGCTCACGTTCGTGGGGATGTTGAACTACAGCTATGGTCATACGGCTTATGGCAGCACCATTGCCCAGTTGAACGAATACGGACCGGATTACGGCTTGAGCACGGGCAACGACAAGAACCAGGACTGGTATGGCTATAATACCGACGTATATAACACCGATTTCGAATATATCCGCCTCGCCTCGAATCTGGGCGATGGCTGGAACCTGGAGGTTACACCCTATACTGACTCCTATTTCCGCAAAGGCACGCAGGGCGTGGACGATAACGGCACGACGCCTAATCTGGGCGAGCCGGGTAGCACGAAGGAATACATCAACGGCATCCTGTATCACCCGGCCGACGACGTGCAGGGTATCAGCAAGCACAACGATTTCCGCGATTGGGGCACCACGATCCGCATCACCAAGGATACGGAATGGGGCGAGCTGCGCACCGGCGTATGGTATGATTACATCGCCAATGGCGTCTATCGCAGCAGCATAGACTTCACGCTGGGCAACGTGGTTTACACCACCAAGGCAGCTGCTGCGTCCCTGAGCCAGGACTATCACGACAATCTGCGTACGATCATGCCGTATATCGAATTCGCCTGGAAGCCACTGTCAAAGCTGACCATCACCCCCGGCGTACGGTTCAGCAACATCCAGCGCAATGTCGATAACAACAGCACCTATTTCAGCCTCGGTGCGCTGCCACCCTTGAGCAAGGCCAACCACACCTGGGATGCGGTACAGCCGAGCGTGGAAATCCGGTATCTGCTGACCCCGCATTGGAGCGCCTATGCGCAATGGGCCGTGGGTTTTCTCGCACCGCCGCTGAACACGCTGGAAGTGACCACGCCGGTAGGTGTTACACCGCAAACGACGGAAAACTACCAGATCGGCACGGCCTACCAGGTAGCCCGCCTGACCGTGGGTGTGGACGGTTACTACATCCCCTTCCACAACTACATCGGCACCAACACGATCGCCGGGCTTTCCTATTACCAGAATCTGGGCACCGCGCTGTATAAGGGCATCGAGGTGGAAGGCACCTACAAGTTCCACGGGCCATTTTCCGCCGTGGCCAATGCAAGTCTGAACGACGCGACGTTCCAGGATGGCGCGCCAATATATCAGTCGCCCCAGCACACGGCGGTGGTGGGCTTGCTCTATAACCAGAAAGGCCAGATCATCGACCGTGACGACGTGTTCGGATCGCTTCTGCTGAAGAATGTCGGCAAGCAATATGGCGAGAACACGCAGAACCGTACCGATCCGGTGGCGGACTTTCCCATCAAGTCCTACAACAATGTGGACTTTGCGATCGGCTACAAAATGCCTCTCGGGGACAAGAGGTCTTTCCGGATCAGCCTCAATCTCTACAACCTGCTGGACACACACAGCCTGATTGGCTTCGCCGGGACCACCAAGGGCAACGCGCCGCTCTACTGGACCAACCCCGGCTTCAGCGGCTTCGTCAATCTCTCCGCCTCCCTGTGATGTCCAGCACCAGCAACAAACGTTTTTTGGTCCTTTTTTTCAAAAAAGAACTTCTTCCCTTTCTTTTGGTGGCATCTGCGGCCTCCGCCCAAGGCCTTCCCCTGGGCGGCCCGGCGAAATGGAAATACCTGACCTTCGTTCCGGCCACACATACGCTATATGTGGCGCATGGCAGCGAGGTGACGGTAATCGATACGGCGCTGCCGGTGATCAAAGGGCGGATGAGTGGCCTGTCGGGTGCGAAGGGCGTGGCGGTCGCGGCTAACGGCCACGTATATGTGACGAGCAGCAAGGCTGGAACGGTTGCGGTGTTCGACAGCTCCACGATGGGCAGGCTCGCCACCGTTCCGGCCGCGGCCGATGCAAACGCTATTGTTTACGATCCCCCCACGGGGCGCGTGTTTGCGATGAACGATGACGCGGATACGATCACGGTGATCGACACGGTGACGGATACGCCGGTTGCCACAATCGAGCTGCCGGGCGGCGAGGGGCTGGAATCGGCGGCCTCCGATGGCCAGGGGCATCTGTTTGTGGCGCATTCTGCGGGGCAGGATGTGCTGCGCATCGATACGCGGCGCGCGGTGCTGGATGAACGATTCCGGCTTTCCGGCTGCCCCAAGCCGCAGGGCCTGGCGCTGAACGTGGCCGCCGGACGCATCTATGTTTCCTGCGAGAGCGGTGTGCTGGTGATCCTGGATGCGCGGAGCGGCCGGCAGGTCGCCACGCTGCCGATCGGGCCGGGCAGCGAAACCGTTATATTCGATGCTGCGCGGCATCGGATTTATACGCCTGATGCGGATGCGACGCTTTCCGTGATCGATGTGGGCGCCGCGGATGGGTATCGGGTGGGCAAGCCGATTAGCACGGCACCGGGGGCGCGCACGGCGGCGGAGGATCCGGCAACGGGGCGGGTCTATTTTGTGGGTGGGGCCGGCGAGTTGATGAGCGTGGTGCCGTAGAAGGAAGAATGTTCTTTTTTGAAAAAAAGAACCAAGAAACTTTTGTCCGTTTGCGCGCGCTGCCGGCCAGTCCGCGACAGCACGATTGAAAGTTTTTTGCTTCTTTTTTTCAAAAAAGAAGGCCTTCCTTAAAAGAAAACCCTCTCCCGAGATGGGAGAGGGTTCCAGTTCAGGCCGAGATGCTGTGCGAATTAATCGTCGAGATCAAGGTCCGGATGGGCAATGCGCTTGGCGAAATCGCTGGGCCAGCGCACGGTGGTCTCGCCGGGATAGGGGCGCTTGAACTTGGTCGCCTCATACCAGGCCCAGTGGTTCACGGTGTAGGGATCCTCGGAGTCCGCCTTGTGCTGCTTGTCCTTGAAGATGTCGGCCTTGGCGAGCGACCACGCCTTGGCCAGCGGGCTCATGATGTCGTTGCTGGCCGTGACACCCTCGTTCAGCGGGATCTCGTTGGGCACGTGCGTCCAGGGCGTGGTGTTCGGCGTGTTGGTGAACAGGTTGAACATGGGTGATGCCACCAGATCGAACTGGTTCATCGGCGGCAGGCCGAGGATTTGTTCGATCGTGCGGGTCATGTTCACCTGGGTGTAGTAGGTGTGGTTGGCACCCTGGTATTGTACAACGTAGGGGCTGACCACATAGCCGGGGCTGCGGTGGCCATCCACGTGGTCAACACCATCCTGCGCGTCGTCCTCGGTGACGAAGATCGCGGAGCTGCCCCACACGTTGCTGTGGCTGATGGTATCAACGATTCGGCCGATGGCGAGATCATTGTCGGCCTGTTCGGCCAGAACCGTCGGCGGGCCGCCGGTGTGGTCGCACATGATCCACAGGATGCTCAGCGTGGGCACCGTGCCCGCCGCCACATCCGCATTGAAGTTCTGCAGCCACATATCAACGCGGAACTGATCGGGGATGCCCAGATCGAACAGCGGGAAATGCGCCACCGAAACCTTCTGCAGCGAGGGGATTTCGGAGATGGTGTTGATGGTGGTGCCGTAGTAGAGCGAGGTCTCCTGGCCGCTCTCATAGGCCATCGCGTCGTCGTAGAACTGCGTCCAGCTCGGCTCGCTGGTGCTGCCATTGGGCTGCTTGTAGGAAAGCCCTGCATATTCGACATATTCGCCGAAGATCTTTACCGACAGGCCCTTCTGCTCGGCCGCATCCCAGATGAAGCCCTTGGGCTGATACACCAGCGCATCCAAGCCGTTGGAGGGATAGCTGCGGATCCAGTCGGGGGACTGGATGTCGTCCTCATACGGGGCCATGCCCTGAACCAGCCAATCATGGCCATCGGCCGATTGGCGTGAGGGGTCGTAGTAATTGTCCAGCAACGGGAAACGCTGCACCAGCGCGTGTGCGTTCGGCGTGGCCGTGCCGCCGAACACGGCCAGCGAGGGGTCACCGTTGCCGGCTGCCACGTCGCCCAGGATCTGATCGTAGCTGCGGTTTTCACGAACGATCAGGAACACGTGCTTGATCAGCGAGGGATCGCCGAGATGGGTGGGGATGGCAACCGGCGCGACGCCGGCGCTGCCGCCCTTGGCGGCCGAGATGTTGGCCGTGAGATCCCAGTGGTTGTTCTGGTAGACCCGCGTCGTGTAGGTCGCCAGTTGGGCGGTGGTGGGCAGCGGGATCAGGTTCACCGTGGCGGTGTCCTGGTGGGTGTTGTAGCCGGTAACGCCGTGGGTGGTGCCAAGCGAGCCCCAGGTGCCGACACCCTTGTCGTTGGAAACGACAAGCTGGTTGTGCGCCGCATCATAGGCGATGGTGCTGGGCGTGGAGGCAGTGGGGATATAGCCCATCACCGGGGTGGCCGCGGTGCCGCTCAGGTCCACCACAGCGACAGCGTTCACCGTGTAGAGCGTTACATAGGCGACCGAGCCGACGATGACGATGCCGGTTGGCTGCGCGCCGAAGGGCGGCACGCCGCCGTGGTTGAGGATCGGCAGGGCCAGGTTGATGGTGCGCATGACCTTGTTGGTCGCCAGATCGATCACGTCGATCTTGTCGGCGCTGGTGCAGGTCACGAACAGCATGCCGCCGGAGATGGCCATGCCGGTGGGGTGCACGTCGGTGGGGATGTTCACCTTCAGCTTGCCCGTCGTCAGATCGATCACGGAGATGCTGCCGGTGGTGCTGTTGCCGTTCACCGTGCTGGCGACGATCGGCGTGCCGTTGGAAATGTTGGTGAAGTCGCTCGGCTTGGCGACGCGTCCGCCCTCATTGCTCACATAGGCGGTGGTGCCGCTGATCACGATGCTGTTCGGCGCGTTGCCAACGCGGATCTGATTGCCCTTGGCCTGCGGCGGATCGATCGTCATGTCGATCGGCTGCACCGTGTTGTTGGCATTCAGGATCGCATAGGCGGTTTTACTGTCGCCGGTGACGGCGATGCCGGCGGGATCGGAGCTATAGGTGTTGCCGTTGTAGAAATTGCCGCAAACATCCGTCACCGGATCGCTCGGCAGGCCCACGGTGATGCCGGTGCAGTCGATATAGGCCTGGCTGGGCGCCACGCCGAGTTGCGCATAGTCGCTCAGCAGACCCGAGGTGGGATCAACCGTGGCGATGGCGATGTGGCTGTCGTCCTGGCTGAACAGCAGGTGCTTGCCATCCGGCGTATACGCAATGCCGGTGAACGATCCGGTGCTATCGCCGAAGGGCGAGTAGAGCTGCTCGACATGGCCGGTGGCAAGATTGAACACTTCCACCGCCTGCGCGGCACCCATCAGCAGCACGGCGGCGCTGTTGGTGTTGGTGGGGTTCAGCGCCACGGCCTTGGCGCGCACGGGCGAACCGACATGAATGACGGTGCCGGCCGGAGTGACGATTTGCCCCGTGGACATCACGAACGTGCCGTTTGCCTGCGGCCCGGTGATATAGGTTGGGAATTGGGTTGATGGTTGCGCAAACGCCGGGGCAGCAGCCCCAAGCGCCATCAGCCCGAAAAGCGGGCCGTAAATGATCGCCGACTTCATGTAGCAATATTCCCTGTGTATCTGATCGCGTGTGTGCTGCGGTAACGGACGGCAAGAGCGGACCGCCCATCACGCAGAAGCTATTGCAAGCAGAACGGTGATTATGCCGCCCCCGGTGCAATGAAGGCAGAGTAGCGTGTGTGCAGATTACGGAACCCGCATAGGGCGGTGACAGTATCATGACCTTCCACACCCGGCCCGTACTGCCCCCATGACGCTGCGTATTTAGGGACTTCTTTGTAAACGTGTCAGACTTGGATCAGTTAACAGTCAGCCCGTTATCAGAGCGGATCAGCCTGCATCAGGGCCCTCAGCGGGCCGAGCCAAGGTTCGTAATGACGCCAGCGCCCCACGGACCCGCCGTGAATGGGCTGCCGCGTCTGGAACTTGCTGGCAGTCTTCACGGCACCGGCATAGCGCTCCGGCCGCAGGCATGTGGTATCCCAGGGCAGGCCACAGGCGGCAATGATGCGGCGGATTTCGGCTTCCGGCGCCGATACCAGCGCCTCGTACTCGACCTCGATGAACATGTCGGGCGGCAGCACGGCCTGCCAATGGGCGGCCAGGCGCTGCGTGGCCAGGATGGTGCGCACCAGTGCCGCGCCGCCCGTGGGGAAGCCCATGCGCGGGTTGAAATGGGTTTGATGGATAGAGAGCGCCGTGTCGATAGGGCAGCGGCGGCAGTGGATGATCGGGGCGTTGGGGAAGGCCAGGTGGATCAGGCCAGCCCAGAGCACATTCATCGGCATCTTGTCGGTGACGGTGCGGGCGCCGCCGGCGATGCCGCGCAACAGGGCCAGGTAATCGTCAGCAGCCTGGGCCAGGAAGGTAGGCTGCGGGATCGGGGCACCTGCCCGTTGCCAGCCATGGCCCAGCGCGTTCCAGAACGGCAGCTCGCCGCCAGCGCGAACGTTCGGGTGGGCCGCGAGGATCTGTTCCACCAGCGTGGTGCCGGAACGCGGCAGCCCAAGAATGAAAATTGGCATCGGCCCATCGGCCGGGCTGCCCACACGCGCCAGAAGCGCCGGCGTGAAGCATGCGATGATGCGGTCGACGCGGGCCTCGAACCCTGCCGGATCGAAACGCAACACCTGGTTTCGCAGCGCCTCAGCGGCGTTGAAATGGCGCATCGCGCCGGCATAATCTTCCAGGTCCTCCATGGCCTTGCCGAGTGCCAGATGCACGCGGGATCGCTGCGCCGGCTCCAATCCCGGCTGTTCGGCTGCCTGCCGCATCGCGGCCACCAGGGCTGCATCCTNNCAAAGCGGCCCGATTCCGCGAACACCTGGCCCAGAAGTTCCATCGCCACGGCATTGGCCGGTTCCAGCGCAAGGGCCTGGCGGAGTTTTCTCTCGGCCTCGGCATCCCGATTTTCGGCAAGCAGCGCCTTGGCCGTGGCAATCCGCCCGAGCGTGGTTTTGGGCGCGGCCGCGGCGGCGCGGCGGAAGGCCTGTATCGCCGGCGCGGTCTGCGCCAATGACTCGAGCAACTCGGCGGCCCGATAATGCGCATCCGCCAGCGATGGCAGCAGATCGGACGCCCGGCGATACGCTGCCAAGGCCGCCTCCAGGGCGCCGGCTGCGTGCAGGGCGATGCCCAGACGCAGATGGGCGTCCGCATATGCCGGCCGGTTTGCGATGGCGCGGCGCAGGGTATCGATCGCCTCGCCGATCAGGCCACATTCCAGGCAGGCGAGGCCGAGATCGTGCAAAATGCCGGCATTGCCCGGATCACGCAGCGCTGCCGCGCGCAGCAACGGAATGGCCTCGGCGGGCCGGCCGGCGTGGAGCCGCTGGGCAGCTTGGGCGAGGAGCATGGCGGGGGAGTTGCCGGGCAGAGGCAGGAAAGGCAAGTGTTCTTTTTTTTGAAAAAAAGAACCAAAAAACTTTTACCCATGGCGTACGCTGCCGGAGAGTCCGCGACAGCCGATTAAAAGTTTTTTGCTCTTTTTCAAAAAAGAAGAATCCTCCACCTTGACCTGGCACTTCTGGATCGACCGCGGAGGCACCTTCACCGACATCGTGGCCCTCGCTCCCGATGGCGCGCTTCACACGCGCAAGCTCCTCTCCGCCCACCCCGAAAAATACACCGATGCCGCCATCCAGGGCATCCGCGATCTTCTTGGCGTGGCGCCAGGCGAACCCATTCCCGCGCACCGCATCGCCAGCGTGAAGATGGGCACCACGGTGGCCACCAACGCCCTGCTGGAGCGGCGCGGCGAGCCCGTGGTTCTCGTGACCACTCAAGGCTTTCGCGATATCCTGCGCATCGCCACGCAGAACCGCCCGAACCTGTTCGACCTGCGTATTCGCCTGCCCGATCGGCTGGAGCAGTGCGTGATCGAAGCCCGGGAACGGGTAGATACAAACGGCCGCGTGCTCACGAAGCTCGATACGGTGCATATTCGCCACGAATTGCAGCTTGCGCACGCGGCCGGCTGCCGGGCCGTCGCTATCGTGCTGATGCATGGCTACCGCTATGCCGCCCATGAGGAAGCGATCGCCGGCATCGCGGCCGGGATCGGTTTCGCGCAAATCTCCGCCAGCCACCGCGTCAGCCCGCTGATGAAGATCGTCAGCCGGGGGGACACCACGCTGGTGGATGCGTATCTCTCCCCCGTGCTGTCCCGCTACGTCGCGCAGGTGGACGCGGAACTGGGGCCGGACGTTCCGCTCTCCTTCATGCAATCCAATGGCGGGCTGATCGGCGCCGGCGCTTTTCGCGGCTGCGATGCCATCCTTTCCGGCCCCGCCGGCGGTGTTGTCGGCATGGTGGAAACCGCCCGCGCGGCGGGTTTTGACCGCGTGATCGGCTTCGATATGGGCGGCACCTCCACCGACGTGTCGCATTACGCCGGCGCCTATGAACGCGCGCAGGAAACCAGCGTGGGCGGCGTGCGGCTGCGCGTGCCGATGATGGCGATCAACACGATTGCGGCCGGCGGTGGCTCCATCTGTGCCTTCGATGGCATGCGCCTGCGCGTTGGCCCCGCTTCGGCCGGCGCCGATCCCGGCCCTGCCTGCTACCGCCGTGGCGGGCCACTCACGATCACCGACTGCAACGTCATGCTCGGCAAGTTGCAGCCTGCCGGCTTCCCGCATCTGTTCGGCCCCAACGGTGACCAGCCGATCGACGTGGAGATTGTGCGCAGCCGGTTCGAGGCCCTGGCCGCCCAGATGGCAGCTTGCGGGCTGCCGGCCACCACGCCGGAAAAGCTCGCCGAAGGTTTTGTGGCCATCGCCAATGACAGCATGGCCAACGCCATCAGGAAGATCTCGGTGGCCCAGGGCCATGATGTGACGGCGTATGTGCTCGCCTGCTTCGGCGGGGCGGCGGGCCAGCATGCCTGCCTTGTGGCCGAGGCGTTGGGGATGCGCCGGGTGATGATCCACCCCCTGGCCGGCGTGCTTTCCGCCTACGGCATCGGCCTGGCCGATCAACGCATCCTGCGCCAGGCTTCCATCGAGGCGCCGCTGGATGCGGCATCTTTGCAGCGCGCTGCCGCGGTTCTGGACCGGCTGCACGAGGACTGCCGGGCCAAAGCCTCCGCCGACGGTTTCGACCTCGCCGCTGCCACATGCCGCCGCAGCCTGCATCTGCGTTACGAGGGCAGTGATACCGGCATTGAGGTGGAAGAGGCCGGGGCAGGGGAAATGGCCCGGGCATTCGAGGCGATCCACCGGCAGCGCTTCACCTTCATTCTGCCTCAGACCGCGCTGATCATCGACTCCGCCTCGGCCGAACTGATCATCCCATCGGTGAAGCCGCCGGCCCAGCCGCGCGCGCAGGCCGCACAGCCAGGCGCCGAAATCCGCGTCGATACCTTCATGAATGGCCAGCACCACCGCACCCGCATTTTGCAGCGATCGGCGATGATGACAGGCGCCACCATTGCCGGCCCCGCGATCATACAGGACCGCACCGGCACCATCATCGTGGAACCTGGCTGGTCCGCGCGCCTCACCGAACGGGACGATCTGATCCTGGAGCGCACCGAGACACCGCGCCCCAAGCAGGACGATGCCGGTGCGGCGCCCGATCCCGTGCGGCTGGAAATCTTCAATAATCTTTTCATGGCCATTGCCGAACAGATGGGCCAGGCGCTGCAGAACACGGCGCTCTCCGTTAACATCAAGGAGCGGCTGGATTTCTCCTGTGCCGTGTTCGATGCCGGCGGCGCGCTGGTGGCCAATGCGCCGCACATGCCGGTGCATCTCGGATCGATGGGCGATAGCGTCAGGGCCGTTTGCGATGCCGCGCGGGCATCCGGCCGTGGCTTGCTTGCCGGCGACTCCTATGTGGTGAACAACCCCTACGAGGGCGGCACGCATCTGCCCGATCTGACTCTGGTGATGCCGGTCTTCGATGATGCCGGCCAATGCTCATCCTTTGTCGCCGCGCGAGGCCATCACGCGGATATCGGCGGGCGCACGCCGGGTTCCATGCCGGCGGACAGCATGTCGCTCGACGAAGAAGGCGTGCTGTTCGATTCCCTGCTCGTGGTGGAGCAAGGCCAGTTCAGGGAGGCCGCGTTCCGTGCGGTGCTTGGCGCCGGGCCGTATCCCGCGCGCGATCCCGATCGCAACGTGGGCGATTTGCGCGCGCAGATTGCCGCCTGTGCGCGCGGTGCGGCGGAGATGCGCCGCGCCATGGCGCAGTTCGGCCGCGATGTCGTGCTCGCCTATATGCGCCACGTGCAGGATAACGCCGCGGAGGCCGTGCGGCGGATGCTGGTGAAGTTGCGCGATGGGGCCTTCACCTACGCCATGGATAATGGCGCGCAGGTGAGCGTGGCGCTCACGATCGATCGGCAGGCGCGGCGCGCACGCATCGATTTTTCCGGAACCAGCCTTCAGCAGCCTACCAACTTCAACGCGCCCCCCTCCATCTGCCGCGCCGCCGTGCTGTATGTGCTGCGCACGCTGGTGGATGAGGATATTCCGATGAACGATGGCTGCCTCGAACCCGTGGACATTATCATCCCGGCGGGTTCGATGCTGCGGCCGATCTATCCCGCCGCCGTGGTGGCCGGCAATGTGGAAACCAGCCAGGTGATCACCGATGCGCTTTTCGGCGCCACCGGGTTGCTGGCTGCCGCGCAAGGCACGATGAACAATTTTACCTTCGGCAACGCAAAGCACCAGTATTACGAAACCATCTGCGGCGGCAGCGGCGCCGGCCCGGATTTCGACGGTACCTCCGCCGTGCATACGCACATGACCAACAGCCGGATCACCGATCCCGAAGTGCTGGAGCATCGGTTTCCCGTGCTGCTGGAGACGTTTGAAATCCGCGATGGCTCCGGCGGCGCCGGACGCTATCGTGGGGGGGATGGCGTGCGGCGGTGGATACGGTTTTTGGAGCCGATGACAGCCACGATCCTTTCCAACCGCCGGCTTGTGCCGCCTTTTGGGCTGGAGGGGGGTGAGGCGGGTCTGCCGGGTCGCAACTTTGTGCAGCGCCCTGATGGATCGATCGAGGTGCTGGGGTCGACTCAGAGCGTGAGTATGGAGGCGGGCGATGTGTTTGTGATCGAGACACCGGGCGGCGGTGGGTTTGGAAGAAAACTTGCTTTGTAGCCCGTTTCGCGCCTGGGCGATGCGGGGGCGGCGCCCAGCCACGTAGGTAGCGATCCCGGCTGCCGCAAAAGGAAGAAAACCACGAAGGCGCAAAGACACGAAGCAGGCACGAAGAGGATGATCCGTTTTTGCAGACCGCAAATCGGCAGAAATAGGTTCCCGCCGCCGCTGAGAGCGGCGAGCATTTTCATCCGCCCAACCTCTTCTCCGTAGATCCTTCGTGCCTTTGTTAAAAGTTTTCTTCACCGCCGGTTGGCAGCCGTCCGCTATTCCTGCCCGCCCCCCGCCCCAACCGCCTCCCCCAGCCCAAACTCTCCCCGCACCGGCAGCGCCCCCAATTTCTTCCGGAACACCTCACGCAAAAACCACAAACTCAACCCCGCCTGCACCGTCGCCGATATGATCGATGCCACCCAGAAATCCGGTAGCACCGCCGGCGGATAATAGGACAGCAGCACGCACGGCATCGCGAACGTCACCAGCCGGCTCGCGCTGCTGTAAAAGCCCGGCAGCGTATCGCCCAGCGCCTGGAACATGCCGGAACACGCGAACCCCACCCCCACGGCCACGAAATTCCACGAAATCATCCGCAGGAACTGGCAGGCGATCGCCAGAACGCCCGGATCCTGCGTGAACGCGCCCGCCAGCCACTCCGGCTTCGCCTGGCACAGCGCCGTCAGCCCCAGCATCAGGCAGGTGCCATACAAAAGCGACGTGCGGAACGTCTCCATCACCCGCGCGCGCAGGCCCGCGCCGAAATTCTGCCCGGCGATCGGCGCCGCGGCGAAGGAGATGGCCATCGTGGGCAGGAACATCGCCTGCATCAGCCGCGCCCCAATGCCATACCCCGCCTGCGCCGCCGGCCCAAACCGCCGGATCGACCAGTAGAGAACCGCATTGAACGTGAATAACAGAAAGAACTCGCCCGCCGCCGGCAGCCCCACCTTGATCAGGCTCAGCCATACCGCCAGGCGCGGCCGCATCCCGGCCAGCTCCACCCGAAGCTGCGTTTGAATCCGCGGCAAGATAGCCACAATCACGATCAGGCTGATCACGGAGGCGATGGAACTCGCCAGCCCGGCCCCAAAGGCGCCCAGCGGATGCCCCGTGCCCCACCCCGCGATCAGCACCGGCGCCAGAACCACGTTCAGCAGCACCGACGCGGTCTGCAACAGCATCGTCGGCCGCACCACGCCCGTGGCCCGCAACGATGCGCCCAGCACCGTGCCGGGAAACATCACCGCCAAGGAGGGCAGATACGCATACAGATAGCTCTTGCCGAACGCCGCACTGCCCGCATCCGCGCCAAGGCCGCGGGCCGCCCAGCCCGCGCTCGCATACCCCGCCACCAGGGCCACCACCGCCAGCAGTGCGGACATCACCAGCACCTGGTTGAACACCAGCCTGGCATAGGCCTCATCCTTGCGCCCGATCGCCTGGGAAATCAGCGACAGGCTGCCCACCCCCACGAGTTGCGCCGCCGCCAGGGCCAGATAGAGAAAATTCCCCGCGGTGGAGACGCCGGCCACCGCCTCCTTGCCGATGCGGGAGACGAAATAGAGATCCACCATGAAATAGGCGGACTGGAACAGCAGCGCGGCGCCGATGAACCCGGCCATGCTCACGATATGCCGCCCGATGGGGCCGCGCGTCAGGTCTGTCACGTCGGGCCTCTCGGGGGATGGTGGGGAGGCAGAGTAACAGGGTTAAGTGAGGAAGGAAGGTCTTCTTTTTTGAAAAAAAGAAGCAAAAAACTTTTGACGGGCTGTCGCGGGATCGCCGGCCACGTACGCAAAAGAGTAAAAGTTTTTTGGTTCTTTTTTTCAAAAAAGAACATTCTTCCTGCCCACCCTTGCGCCAAGGTCCTGCTTGCGCCCAAGGGTGATGACCGCATATCGCAGGCATGTTAGTCTGACGCGTCCGAGGAACCGAACCAAGAATGACCAGCACAGAGCCGGTACGCGCCGGCCAGCACAGCCAGGCCTTGTCTGATGCGGAGATCGCTCAGGCGGCAAGCCTTTTGCCGATCACGGACATCGCGCGCGATCGCCTGGGCATCGCCGCCGCGCACCTGCAGCCTTATGGCCATACCAAGGCCAAGCTGGATCTGGGCTATATCCGCACGCTGCAGGACAGGCCGGATGGCAAGCTTATCTTGGTGACGGCCATCAACCCGACGCCGGCCGGCGAGGGTAAGACCACCACCACCGTGGGCCTGAACGATGCGCTGAACCATATCGGCCTGAATTCCATCGCCTGCCTGCGCGAGCCATCGCTCGGGCCCTGTTTCGGCGTGAAGGGTGGGGCGGCCGGCGGCGGCTACGCCCAGGTAGTGCCCATGGAGGATATCAACCTGCACTTCACCGGCGATTTCCACGCCATTGGAAGTGCGAACAACCTGCTCTCCGCGCTGATCGACAATCACATCTACTGGGGCAACACCCTGCACCTGGATCCGCGCCGGATTGCGTGGCGGCGCGCGATGGACATGAACGACCGCGCGCTGCGCGCCATCATCACCTCGCTGGGCGGGGTATCCAACGGCTACCCGCGCGAGGATGGGTTCGATATCACGGTGGCTTCGGAAGTGATGGCCATCTTCTGCCTGGCGACGGATCTGGAAGATTTGCAGCGGCGCCTGGCCAATATCGTCATTGGCTATACCAGCACAAAGAAACACGTCACCGCCGGTGACTTGCACGCAGTGGGATCCATGGCGGTGCTGCTGCGCGATGCGCTGGCGCCGAACCTGGTGCAGTCGCTGGAGCATAACCCGGTGTTTGTGCATGGGGGCCCCTTCGCCAACATCGCGCATGGCTGCAACAGTGTGATCGCCACCAAGGCCGCGCTGAAACTGGCGGATTATGTCGTCACTGAAGCAGGCTTCGGTGCCGATCTGGGGGCAGAGAAATTCTTCGATATCAAATGCCGCAAGGCTGGCCTGGCGCCGGCCGCGGCCGTGATCGTGGCGACGATCCGGGCGCTGAAAATGCATGGCGGCGTCGCCAAGGCCGATCTGCGTGCCGAGAACCTTGCGGCGCTCACGAGTGGCTTCGCCAATCTGCAGCGCCATGTGGAAAATTTGCGCAAATTCGGCGTGCCCGTGGTCGTTGCCATCAACCGCTTCAGCGCGGATACCGAAGCCGAAATCGCCCGCCTGCATCATCTGTGTGAGACCCTGGGCGTGCCCTGCTGCATGGCCGATCACTGGGCGCAGGGCGGGGCGGGGGCCGCGGCGCTCGCGCGTACAGTGGTGGCCACCATAGCTGAGACACCATCCCGATTTACGCCGCTCTACCCTGACGACCTGGGCCTTTTCGCTAAGCTCGAAACGATCGCCCGCGAGATCTATCGCGCGGATGGGGTTTCCGCGTCGTCATCCATCCGCAAGCGCCTGGCTGAATTCGAAGCCGACGGCTATGGCCATCTTCCCGTATGCATCGCGAAGACCCAGTATAGTTTTTCCACCGACCCCACCGCCATCGGTGCCCCCTCAGGTTACGACCTGCCAGTGCGCGATGTGCGCCTTTCCGCGGGCGCGGAGTTTGTCGTCGCTGTCTGCGGCGAAATCATGACCATGCCCGGCCTGCCGAAAACCCCTGCTGCCAACAGCATCGGCCTTTCACCTGCCGGCCGCGTCACAGGCCTGTTCTAGAAACCCTACGGAGCGAAAAACCCTATGCCCGGCCGTCATTTTCTCCATGTTCCCGGCCCCACCAATGTGCCGGACCGCATCCTCAATGCGATGCATCGGCCGATGGAGGATCACCGCAGCCCGGTGTTCCCGCAACTGGTGCTGCCGCTGTTCGATGGCTTGAAGAAGCTGTTCAAGACCACCACTGGCCAGGCGTTTATTTTTCCCGCCACCGGCACCGGATCGTGGGAAGCGGTGCTGACGAACACGCTCAGTCTTGGCGATACGGTTCTCGCCTCGCGCTATGGCCAGTTCAGCCATCTGTGGATTGATCTGGCCACCCGCCACGGTCTGAACGTGGTGGTGCAGGAGGAGCCCTGGGGCACCGGCGCCAGCCCGGAGCACATCCACGCAGCCCTGGAGGCGGATCGGGACCACACGATCCGCGCCGTGATGGTGGTGCAGAACGAGACCGCGACCGGTGTTACCAGCGATGTGGCAGCCGTGCGCCGGGCGATCGATGCGGCCAAGCATCCGGCGCTGCTGTTCGTGGATGGTGTGAGCTCCATCGGATCGATCGATTTCCGCATGGATGAGTGGGGCGTGGACGGCGCGATCACCGGCAGCCAGAAGGCGCTGATGCTGCCGGCCGGTCTCGGCATATCCTGCTTCAGCCAGAAGGCGCTGGATGCCGGCCATGGCGCCCGCCGCAACAACCCGCTGCGCCGCGTGTTCTTCGATATCGATGACATGCAGAAAGCCAACAAGGACGGCTATTTCCCCTACACGCCCTCGCTTCCGCTGCTCTATGGCCTGCGCGAATCGCTGGCCATGCTGGAGGAGGAGGGTTTGGAGAACGTGTTCGCGCGCCATCGTTTTCTCGCATCCGGCGTGCGCGCCGCCGTGCTGGAAGGGTGGGCCCTGAAGCTGTGTCCTCAGGAGCCGAAATGGTACAGCGATACGGTCAGCGCCGTTATGGTGCCGGAAGGCTTTAATGGTGCGGACGTGATCTCGCGCGCATTCAAGCGGTATAATTTGGCGCTGGGAGCAGGGCTGAGCCAGATGGCCGGCAAGCTCTTCCGTATAGGGCATCTTGGCGATTTGAATGAGCTGATGTGCCTGGCCGCCATCACCGGTTCCGAGATGGCCATGCGCGATGTGGGCATCAAGGTGGAGCCCGGCAGTGGTGCGGCGGCGGCGGAAGAGGTGTATCGCAACGCCGAGGCGGCTGCCACGCAGAAGGCGGCGTAAACCGGCGCGATGGAAAAGATCGTTTTTCTGGATCGGGAGACGCTGCGCGCCACGCTGCGCCCTCCCGCCTTTCCGCACGAGTACGTTGAACACGATGTGACGTATCCGGGTGAGGTGGTGGAGCGCCTGCACGATGCCACCATCGCCATTACCAACAAGGTGCGCATCAATGGCGAGATGATGGCGCAATTGCCGGCCCTGAAAATGATCGCCGTGGCGGCCACCGGCACCGATGTTATCGATGTGAGGGCGGCCGGCGCGCGCGGCATCGTGGTTTCCAACATCCGCGGCTATGCGTTCAACACTGTGCCGGAGCACGTGATTGCGCTGATGTTCGCGCTGCGGCGCAACCTGGTGGCCTATGCGAACGATGTGCGCGCGGGAGCATGGGCGGCCAGCCGGCAGTTTTGTTTTCTCACCCACCCGATCGCGGATATCGCCGGTTCCACGCTGGGTATTGTCGGCTACGGTGCGCTTGGCCGATCGATCGCCACGCGGGCTGAGGCGCTGGGGATGAAGGTGATCGCGCATGATGCGTTCCCGGCGGAAGGGCTGGTCGATTTTGCGACCATCCTGCGTGAGAGCGACGTGATCACGCTGCATGCGCCGTTGACGCCGGAGACGCGCGGCATGATCGGCGCGGCCGAGTTGAAGGCGATGAAGCGCACGGCGATCCTGATCAACACGGCGCGTGGCGGCCTGGTGGATGAGCAGGCGCTGGCCGATGCGCTGCGTGCCGGCGAGATTGCCGGCGCGGGGTTTGACGTGCTGACGACGGAGCCGCCGACAGCGGGGAACCCTCTGCTGGCGCCGGATATCCCTAACCTGATTCTGACACCGCATGTGGCTTGGGCGAGCGCGGAGGCGATGCAGATTTTGGCGGATCAGTTGGTGGATAATATTGAGGCGTTTGTGGCGGGGGCGCCTAGGAATGAAGTGAAGTAAGAGTTCTTTTTTGAAAAAAAGAACCAAAAAACTTTTACCTATTGCGTACGCTGCCGGCGAGCCCGCGACAGCCGTTTAAAAGTTTTTTGCTTCTTTTTTTCAAAAAAGAAGATTCTTCCTTTCTTTGAGTTATGTCCATGGTCTCCAAACTCCTCTACCAGCTCGACACTGATATCACCCCGAGCGTCTTCGACAGCGTCGTCGCCTACGACGGCGGCGCCGACCACGTGATCGGCCATGCGAACATTTCCGCCGCCATGGTTGGGCCTCTCGTGGAGGGGGCCATTTACACGCGCGGGCCGCGGGAAAAACAGTTTACCGCGTTGTTTGTGGGTGGCAGCCGGATTGATGAGGCGGAGGCGGTTCTCGGGGCCGTGCGGGCCAAGTTTTTTGGCAAGTTTTGTGTGTCCGTCATGATGGATAGTAACGGGTGCAATACCACGGCGGCGGCGGCGGTCGCACTTCTGGCCAAGGCGGCGCCGCTGACGGGTGCGTCGGCTTTGGTGCTGGCCGGAACCGGGCCGGTGGGCATGCGGGCGGCCGCGATGCTGGCGCTGGAGGGGGCGCAGGTGACCATTACCGGACGGAGCCTTGAAAAGACCGAGGCTGTGTCGGCTGCCATCGCCAGGCGTTTTGGCGTGAAGGTGATTGCGCGGGCGGCGGCGGACGGGGAGACCAGGGAGGGGTTAGTGCGGGCCAGCGAGGTTGTGCTGGCGGCGGGTGCGGCCGGGCATGAGTTGGCTGGTGCTGCGAGCTGGCAGGACAGCCCGATTACCACGCGTGTGGCGGATTTCAACCCTGAGCCGCCGTTTGGTCTGGGGGGGCTTGCTGCCGGTGACAAGGCGAAGGAGTACGGCGGCAAGCTTGCGTTTGGTGCGCTGGGCATTGGCGGGCTGAAACTGAAACTGCACCGTGCGTGCATTGGCCGATTGTTTACGGCCAACGACCTGGTGCTGGATGCCGAAAACATCCTGGCCATTGCAAAGGAAATGGCGTGACCGCGATCAAGGACTCGTCGCTGGAAACCTTCCTGGCCGATCTCGCCAGCCGCGCGGCCACGCCTGGTGGCGGCAGTGCGGCGGCGGTATTGGGTGCCATGGGTGCGGCGCTTTCCGCCATGGTGTGCCATTTGACGATCGGCAAGAAGAAATATGCGTCCGTGGAAGCGGAATTGCGCGGCGTGCTGGAGCGCGCGGATGATTTGCGGCTTCGGCTGGTTGATGCCATCGCCGAGGATGTTGCCGCGTTCGACACCGTGATGGCGGCCTATGGGCTGCCCAAGGGCACAGAAGCGCAGCAGCAGGCGCGCCATACCGCCATCCAGGCGGCATTGCGCGATGCAACCGACGCCCCGCTTGCGTGCGCCACGCTATGCCGCGAGGTGATCGATCTGGCGGCGGTTGTGTCCGAGAAGGGGAATACCGCCGTGATCAGCGATGGCGGCGTTGCCGTACTGTGCGCCCATGCCGCGCTACGCAGCTCGGCGTTGAATGTGTATGTGAATGCGAAGAACATTGATGATCGGGCGTTTGCGGAGGGGCGGTTGGCACGGCTGGCGGCCCTCCTCGAGAGCGCCGGGGCGCAGGCTGAAGCCACCTACGAGTCCGTTGCTGCCGCTCTCCGCTGATTGCCCTGCCTCCTCGCGCTGAAATACGGCGCAGCATGCGCCCCTTTGGGGTAGCCGCGGCCACCAGGGTGTTCGTGCTTTTCGGCAACAAAACCTGCCTTGCCGTCTCTCTGCTCCGGATTGAAGGTGCGCGCGGGCGCAGTGTCGTGTAAGCGAAAGCCGAACGAAGCGGATGTGAAGGGCGTAATGAGTTTTGGTCAAAGAGGTGTGGCGGCGCCAGCCACCGCGATGATCATCGCGACCACCGAACAGCTGGCCGGCTATCGAATCGAGCGCACGTTGGGTCAAGTGTTTGGCGTGGTCGTGCGCAGCCGCGGCGTCGGTGGCAACTTCATGGCATCGTTGCGTGCGGTGGTTGGCGGCGAGATCAAGGAATACACCCAGATGGTGGAGCAGGCCCGCCGCCACGCGATCGATCGTATGGCGACCAATGCCACCTTCATGGGCGCCAATGCGGTACTGATGATGCGGTTCGACAGTTCCGAAATCGGCACGACCATGAGTGAGGTGGTGGCCTACGGCACCGCGGCATTCGTGGTGCCGGTCGACCAGTCCGTCCCCGCCGAGCGCTAGGCGTTCGGCCATGTTTCGGGCCAGCTTGATTGCGATCATGGCCTCGGTCACGCTGATTGCGGTCTTGGCGGCTACCTTCAGCCACCTGGCCAGGCCCTGGATCACCGTTATCTGGGCCGCCGCTCTCCTGCTCTGCCTGGTGTTCGAGCGCACGCGCTATAAGCCCGAACTCACTGCCCCGCCTGGCCCTGATTGGGTGGCGACGAACGAGGTGGATGTGGATGCGCGCGGTGCCGTGCGTGTTTGGTACCACCCGCGCACTGGCGAGCGCGCCTATGTTCGCGAATCATCCACCTGACGCAGGCTTCAGAAGCGCAGGCAGCAGAAGGCCCGGCAGATGCTTTTCAAAATACTGATGCGCACCGGCGGTGTCGTCGTGTTCGGGCTGTTGCTTCTCCTGCGGATCTGGTTCGTCGGCAATGCCGTCAATCATGCGCGTCACGCGGCCGTGCAGCCGGATGCGGCCTACAGCCCTTCACCGCGCGCCAACTATCGCAACGCGGCCATCGCCTCCGCCGCCGATGGTTCCCGCTGGATCCTGTTCAGCAGCACCGATCCGCATACCGGCCAGCGCACCCGCCACGCCCGGCTGACCGCCGCCTCCGACGTGATCATAGACGGCCACGCCGGCCCACCGAACGTATTGGAACTGCTGGAACAAGGCCCGGAGGGCCACCATATCCGGCTGACCTTGCAGGCCCCTGCCACATGCCCGGGGATCACCAGCGTGCACGCCGCGTTCGGCAGCCAACCCACGATGCTTGCGGTTAAGCCTGTCGACCACGAAGCCGGGTGCACCATGGAGATGCTGGATTACGCCACCATCCTGCAATCCCTGCGTGACGCGGACGAACTGACGGTGAGCGCCGGCAACGGCCCGAACGTGCGTTTTGAGGTAGCCGGCCTCTCATGGGACTAGCCAGCCCCCACCATGGCGGGCCTTGCGCCCCACGCATGATACGTCGTGCCAGGGGAGGGGTTGGCCAGGCTTTCGCCGGCGGCGAGCGTTGCAGGTCCGGCGCGGCCGCCCTCCGGCGAACGGGCGTCAGCCGAGCGCGGGATCGAAAACCCGCTTTCGCGAGAGCCCCTGGGCGGCGTTCGACGTGGTCTCCCACGCTTCCCACAGGGCCAGCCGCTCGGCGAAGGCGGCCCGCGCCACGTGCATGCCTTCCGTGCCCAGGAAGACGCGAAGCGGCGGGTGGTCCGCGTCGATGATTTTCAACACGGCCGGCAGGGTTGCCTGAGGATCACCCAACTCGACCCCCGCGGCATAGGCATAGAGCTGCGCCCGAATGCCGGCATAGGCGTCCAGGCCGGCCGCGAGCTTGAGCGAAGAACCCCTGCCGAAGTCAGTGGCGTAGGCGCCGGGTTCAATCAGGGTGACGTTGATGCCAAACCCGGCAACCTCCTTGGAAAGCCCCTCATGCAGCGCTTCGAAGGCAAATTTGGACGCGCTGTAGAAGCTGCTGAGCGGCCCGGTGTGGATCCCCGCGACGCTGGATACGCCCAGGATATGCCCAGCCCCCTGCCGGCGCAGCAGCGGCAGCACCGTCTGGATCACCGCGAGCGGCCCGAAGAAGTTCGTCTCGAATTCCGCGCGGACCTCCGCCTCGGTCGCTTCTTCGACCGCGCCCAACAAGGGATAGCCCGCATTGTTGATTACCACGTCCAACCGCCCGAAATGGGTGTGAGCTTTTGGAATGACGGCCTCGATCTGCTCACGCTTCGTGACGTCGAGCGCCAAGGGCAAGACCGCATCGCCGTACTGTTCGGCGAGGTCGGAAAGCGACTCCAGCGAACGGGCGGTGGCCACGACTTTGTCGCCCCGTGCGAGTGCCCCCTCCGCCCAGATGCGGCCGAAGCCGCGTGACGCCCCCGTGATGAACCATATTTTGCCGGACATAGATATTTTCTTTCAGGTGCCGCCCACTTCGGCGGGCATTTCTCCGAACAAGAGGCTACCGGTCGAGCCACGGGCACATGCGCCACAGCCCGTTGTGAAGGTTTTGGCTGGCCCTGGTCTCTGAAATCTTCCAAACTCGGCTGGCCGCCAGAGCATCTGTTGATGCCTAAAATTCACGCTTTGGATTTCGTCATTTGTCGTTCAATCATCCGGAACATCGCGTCGAAGGCGCGGTCGGAAAGAACGCGGCGCATGAACAACATTGTCCGTGCCAATCCGCCGGTCGCATAGCGGGTCTTGGGTTTGCGCGACCGAACCGCTTGAACGATGGTCTTGGCAACAACACCTGGCGGCGCGGGAATTGACCCTTGATGGCCTGCCTCCATCATTTTCGCATGCGCGGCGGCGGCCTCGTGATAGGGACCGTCACCCGAATATTTAATCAGATTGTCGTGGGCAATCTTGGCCCATTCGCTATGGGTCGCTCCCGGCTGGATAACGACGACATCGATACCGAACGGATGCAGTTCCATGCGCAAAGAATCGCTAAGCCCTTCCACCGCGAATTTGGTAGCGTGATACCAGCTTCCAAAGGGTTCGCCGAACTTTCCGCCGATGGAAGATATATTGACGATCCGCCCGGCGCGCTGCGCCCGCATCGTCGGCAAAACGATCTGGATAAGGCGCGCCAGGCCGAAAATATTGACCTCGAACTGCCGCCGCCCCTCTTCCAGCGGCACATCCTCCAACGCGCCGNNAGCGACAACACGCGCGCGCCCGCTTCTTGCAGCGAACGCATGGCGTCAACGCGCCGCGCGCCGGCATAGACGATGTAGCCGGCGGCAAGCAGGCCCTTGGCCGTTTCCTCGCCGATCCCGGATGAAGCCCCGGTCACCAATGCCGTTCCCGCCATCTCGACGCCTTTTCACTAAATGACAAAATCTGTCCATATGTCCAATCTTGACGTTTGGACGTAATTTGTCAAGAGTGCATCATGAGCGAAGACAAAAAGAGCAGAATCCTGGCGGCGGCCCGGTCCGTGTTCCTGAGCTACGGCTTCAAGCGGGTGAACATGAACGACATCGCCGAGGCNNTATCTGCGTTGGGTCGATGAAACCATCGCGCAGGTCGAAGCGGCGATGGCGCGGACTGTGACGCCCAAGGACAAAATAGCGCGCGCCTTCGACATCTGGGCGGTCGGTCCGTTCGAGCTGACGACGGCATCGCCCGCGGCGCAGGAACTGGTCGATTGCAATTTCGCGTTCGCGCAGGCTGCCCGCGAGCTGGGCGACGCGACCTTCGAGGCGATGATCGCCCCTGTCGTGGCGAAGCTGAGTGAAACCCGTCCGGGGGCGTCGTGCATCGCTCCTGGCCGAATCGCGCATGTGCTGGTGAGTGCCGCGCGCGGCTTCAAGCAGACGTCGGCAACGCCGGACGACATGCGGCGGCTCATCGACGAGCTTTTGCTGTTGTCGTTCGGACCGCGTTAGCGCGTGCCGGTCGGCGCCCGGCGAGACTTGGAGAAGATCATGGCGAATTTTGGTTTTGAGAGCACGACGAACGACGTGCTTGCCGGACAGGATTTGTCGGGCAGGACCGCACTCGTCACGGGAGCTACCTCCGGGATCGGGTGGGAGACGGCGCGCGCGCTTGCCGCCGCCGGTGCACATGTCGTCATTACCGCGCGCGACGCAACGAAGGCCGACTTAGCGATCGTTACCTTGCGCGACGCCGTGCCGGCCGGCCTGTTCGATGTCGTCGTGCTCGAACTGGCGTCTCTGGCCAGCGTGCGCGACGCCGCCCGGGATATTCTGGCAAGGTTTCCGGCGATCAATATCCTCATCAACAATGCGGCCGTCATGACGCCGCCGTTCGGTCGCACCGCCGAGGGGTTCGAAACCCAGTTCGGCACCAACCATATCGGCCACTTCGTGCTCACCAACCTGCTGGGCCCGGCGTTGATCGCCGGAGCCCCTTGCCGCGTCGTCGTACTCAGCTCCGCGGCGCACCAGCTTGGCGACGTGTTGTGGCACGACATCAATTTCGAACGCGATCCCTATGATCGCGCCAAGGCTTATTCGCAGGCGAAGACCGCAAACATGCTCTTCGCGGTCGAGCTGGACCGCCGGCTGAGGTCGCACGGCGTCCGGGTGTTCGGCGTTCACCCTGGCGTCATAAACACCAATCTGCACCGTCACCTGACCAAGGAGATCCTCGCCGAGCTCAGAGCTTCGGCGGCGAGCGGTGGCGCGCAGATGGCGCCGCAAATGAGAAAGACCATTCCGCAAGGTGCCGCGACGAGCGTCTGGGCGGCGACGGCGCCCGAGCTGGACGGCAAGGGCGGGCTGTATCTCCAGGATTGCGGTATTGCGCCGTATGCGACGCCGGAGGTGACGGGGGTCAAGCCCTATGCGCTCGACCCTGCCGCGGCGGCACGGCTGTGGGAGATTTCGGAACGCATGGTGGGCGAGATATTCGCCCTTTCCTGACGGGAGCCTCTATCGCCGCCTTCGCCCCGCGGCCTTCATCTGCGGATAGAAATAGTGCATTCCAGACCGGAGTGATCGGGTGGAAATGGCAGCTTGCAAATCACGACCGCAGACCTCTGAAGGACAGGAATGGCGCATACCAGACACAAATAGATCGGAGGAAAATCTCCGCGCTAACCGATACGGCAACCCACCGGAGCCTGCTCCGAGCTTGGCCCGTCAGCCCAGCCACTCACATCTTCACATTGAGCTCCACCAGCACCGTATCCTCCGAAAACACCGCGCTGTGCCAAGCCCCCGGCGCAAACCGGATCGCCGTGCCCGCGCGCAATTCCACTCGCCCCGCCGCGCACTCCAGCACAGCCGCCCCACTCAGCACGCGCAAAAACTGCTCATGCGGGTGGCTATGGCGCGCCGCCACACGCCCCGCCGGCACAAACACCTGCCGCATCGTGGCACCCACCCCCGGCAACTCCGCCGCCGCGCCCGCATCCCACTGCGCCACATCCACATCCGCATCCATCACGCCGCTCCTCGCCGCCACTTAACCCTAAGCCACAACACCCCACACCCAGGTTGACCATCCCGCTACCCCCCGCCATTACGCAAGCCCCAACCGGCGCCCCACCATGAGCAAGCAGACCAGAGACGCCATCACCCAATCCCAGGCGATCAAGCTGCCCCTCCGCCCCCGCCTGCTGGATGTCATGGGGCCGGGCCTGATCACCGGCGCGTCAGACGATGATCCCAGCGGCATCGCCACCTATTCCCAGGTCGGCGCCCAGTTCGGCTACGGACTCGGTTGGACGCTGCTGTTCACCTACCCCCTGATGTGCGCCATCCAGCAGATCAGCGCGGAAATCGGCCGCGTGACGGGCCAGGGCATCGCCGGCAATCTGCGGCGCCACATGCCAGCCTGGGTGCTGTATTTTGTGGTGCTGCTGCTCATGGTGGCCAACGTCATCAATCTCGGCGCGGATCTCGGCGCCATGGCCGCCGCCACCAAACTGCTCATCGGCGGCCCCAGCCAGGTTTACGTGGCGGCTTTCGCCATCGTCTCGGTGGGGCTGCAGGTGTTCGTGCGCTACAGCCGCTACACCACCTGGCTGAAATGGCTCACCCTGTCGCTGCTCGCCTACGTCGCCACCGTGTTTGTCGTCGCTGTGCCCTGGGGCCAGGTGGCCCGTGCCCTGGTGCTGCCGCATGTAGACCTGTCGGCCACCATGCTCACCAGCATCGTCGCCGTGTTCGGCACCACCATCAGCCCCTACCTCTTCTTCTGGCAGGCGCAGGAAGAGGTGGAAGCCGAGCAAGAAAATCCCCAAGCCCGCCCGCTGCGCGTGGCCCCGGCAGATGCGCAGGAGGAATTCCGCCGCATCCGGCTGGATACTTATTTCGGCATGGGCGTTTCCAACCTGGCCGCGCTTTTTATCATCATCACCACCGCCGCCACGCTGCACGCGCATGGCGTCACCACCATCGAAACGTCGGCCCAGGCCGCGGAGGCACTGCGCCCGATTGCCGGCCGCTTCGCCTTCGTAGTGTTTACCGTGGGGATCGTCGGCACCGGCATGCTGGCGGTGCCGGTGCTTGCCGGCTCCGCCGCCTATGCGCTGGGCGAGGCACGGCAATGGAAAGTCGGCCTCACCCATCTGCCCGGCCAGGCCCGCCCGTTCTACATCACCATCGCACTGGCCACCTTCGCCGGCATGCTGATCGTCTTCTCGCCGCTGGATCCGGTGCGGGCGCTATTCTACAGCGCCGTCGTCAACGGCGTGGTGGCCGTGCCGGTGATGGTGGCCATGATGGTCATCGCGGCAAAACCCACTGTCATGGGCCGCTTCACGCTCGGCCGTATATTGAGCACCTTTGGCTGGCTCTCCACGGCTGCCATGGCGGCGGCCTCAATCGGGATGTTTGCAACACTGGGGCAGTAAGGAAGAATGTTCTTTTTTGAAAAAAAGAACCAAAAAACTTTTATTCCTTTGCGCGCGCTGCCGGCGAGGCGCGCACCAAGTGTCAAAAGTTTTTTGCTTCTTTTTTTCAAAAAAGAAGACCTTTCTATGGCTCCAACTGAAACGCCTCCCCCGTGCTCATCTCCCGCGGCGCCCCCGGCAGCCGCCGCGCCAGCACGAACCGCGCGAACAGCGCCCACACATCCTGTATCTCCGGCCCGCTCAGCCCCTTCAGCTCATGCCCGCCTTCGTAGGTAACCAGCCACGCGGGGGTGCCCAGGCGGCCCAACACCTGCCGCATCTCCTCCGCCTGGGCAAACGGCACCGGCTTGTCCTGGAACCCGTGGATCAACAGGGCAGGGGGAGCGCCACGCTGCGCCAGCAGCGCGGGTGAGGCGCTGAGTTCCAGCGCATGAAGCCGATCAGGCGCGGCCGCCACTGGCCCTTGCAAAAACCCGCGGTAATTCGGCCGCGCCGTTGCCAACGCCACCAGGTCGGTAGGGCCGGAGAGCGAAATCATGCAATCCGCCTGCGGCGAAACCCCTGGCAGCAACTGCGCCATGTCGCCTGGCGCAATCCGGGGCAGAACGCCCAGCAACAGCGCCAACTGCGCGCCCGCCGAATCCCCCTCCGCGCAGATATGGTCCGGATCGATCCCCAATTCGCCCGCATGCGCCCGCACCCAGCGCATCGCCAATTGCACATCGTTGAGCTGCACCGGCCATGCCGTGTGCGGCGTTTTCTCATACAGCCGGTAATCGATGGGCACGGCCACGATCCCCGCTGCCGCAAACCGCCGGCACGGCCCCGCCTGGCCCGCGCGGCTGCCCGCCACCCACCCGCCGCCATGGATCATCACCAGCGCGGGCATGTGCGGGGCCTGCTGCGCCGGCGTGCACACATCCAGCCTCTGCGACGGGTCCGGTCCATAAGCAATGTCCTCCGCGTCCGCCCCCGCTTGGTTAGCTTGCATGAGCAGGCAAGCCAGGAAACAGATGGCCAGCAGATATTTCATGATCTCACGGTATCCTTTTACCACGCGCGTGTGCCAAACCTTTGCCGCCGCCTTGCTCGGTAGAACATGAATGGCGTGTGCCGGTCAGAGATGTTCAAGCCGATGCGCAATGATGCCGCGCTTTAAAACATGTTTTAATTACATTCCGCCGCCGCACTACCCATTGTGCAGTATCACGAAACTCCCGCTCTGGACCGTTCCAAAACAGACGTTAGCAGGCCGAGCAGGTTTCGTGACCAACCTATGGAGGTTACAATGAAACTGCGCATGATAGACGCCGCTGCTCTTGCCATGGCGGCTTTCGCAACCCCTGCGTTTTCCCAGGCGGTTTCCGCGGCGCCGGCTGAAGCGCAGGCCGGCCCCGCGGCCGCCTCCCCAGCATTTGGCGCGGGTGCGGACATCCATACTCAGCCGGCACCAGCAAATCCAGCGATTCCGACACGACAGCAGCAGGCCGAGCAAGCCGGCCATGCCTGCCCCGATCGGGCCTGGCCTGATTCAGTGTGCCAGACGCCGACGAGCACCAGGCCAAAGTGAGCTGGCGATATTCCACAGGGGCAGACGTCAGGAGTGCCGCCCGAGCCCTACGTATCGCATGCAGCGCTCGGGCCACGACGTCCATACCGAAGTGCCCGCGTTCGGAGGTGCTCGCCGGACCGTTATTCAGATATCATCGCACGGTACCAACCTAGGGTCTGCCGCATGCAGGCAAGTCAAAGATCGCCCGATACAGTTTCAAAGCGAGTCCTCGTGGTTGAGGACGACGAAACGCTCGCGGCCGAGATCGCCCTCGTGTTGGGCGATGGCGGCCACGCCGTCACCAGCCTGGGCGATGGGCGGACGGCGCTGGAGGCATCGTCTGCCGAGCCGTTCGACCTGCTGGTTGTCGATCGGATGCTGCCGGGGCTGGACGGATTAAGCCTGGTCGAGCACCTCCGCGAACGGCAAGTGCATACGCCGGTGCTGGTGATCAGCGCTCTTGGTGCCGTGGATGAACGCGTGCGTGGGCTGAAGGCGGGCGGAGACGATTACCTGACCAAACCTTTCGCGCTCGTGGAACTCGCTGCAAGGGTAGAGGCGCTTCTCCGCCGCCCGCAGGATACGCGCCAAACCGTGTTCCGCTTCGGCCCGCTGGTGATGGACCTGGTGAGCCGCACCGTGATGCGCGACGGCGCGGATATCGACCTGCTGCCGCGCGAATTCCAGCTTCTGGAATACCTGATGCGCCGGCCTGGCCAGTTGGTAACGCGCGCGATGTTGCTGCAGGATGTGTGGCAGTACCGCTTCGTGCCAAAAACCAACCTGATTGACGTGCATATCGGCAAGTTGCGCCGTAAGATCGATGCCGGCGGCGATACCTCGCTGATCGTCAGTGTGCGCGGCACAGGCTTTGTCTTTTCGCCTCCCTGATTTCCTCCGCACCGCGGCCTTTCGCTCGGCCCTTGTCGGGGCGGCCTGCTTCGTCGCGGCCACGCTGTTGCTGTTCGCCCTGATCGGATGGCAGGCGGGTCAATCCCTGATGCAGCGCAGGGACAGCTTGCTCGAACAAGAGGCGGCCGCCATCGCACGCGAGCCGGCATCCGGCGTCGGCGCGGACATCGCGCGCCGCTACGCGCGCGATCTGCACCGAATCACCTTCGCCGCGCTGTTCACGCGGGACGGCCGCCTCGAAGCGGGGGACATGGTGGCACCACCCGTCCTCGCCGCGGATGGCATGGCACATCACACGACCGTGCAGCGCCTGCTGGAAGGCGGCGAAACGGCGAAAATCGACGTGCGCGCGGCGTCTCTGCGCCTGCGGGACGGCCGGCTGGTGGTGGTTGCCCGCGGCACCGCGGAGCTTGACGAACTGCACCAGGTCATCAGCCAGGCACTGCAGATCGGCCTCATTCCAGGCATCTTGCTGGCGCTCGTGGCCGGTACGGTCGCCAGCCTGCGGGCAATGGCGCGTGTGGCGGCCATCAACCGCAGCATCGCGCGGATCATGCAGGGCGATTTCTCCGGGCGCCTGCCCTCCTCCGGCACATCGGACACGCTCGACCAACTGGCCGCGAGCGTCAATCGCATGCTCGGGGAGATCGAGCGCCTGATGGCGGAGGTGAAGGGTGTGGGCGACAATATCGCACACGATCTGCGCACGCCGCTGAGCCGCCTTCGCTCCCGCCTGGAAGGCGCACGGCTGCGTGCCCGCGAACCGCCGGAATTCCGCGCTGTGATAGATCGCTCGATCGAGGACCTGGACCAGACACTCGGCGTCATCACCGCTCTGCTTCGCATAGGCGAGTTGGAATCAGGCCGCCGGCGCGCCGGTTTCGGCAGCGTCAGCCTGGATGCGCTGTTGCGCGAAGCGGCGGATTTATATGCGCCACTGGCAGAGGAGCGCGGGATCACGATGCACGTCTCGCCGGGCCCCCCACAGGATGTTCAGGCCGATCGGGATCTGCTGTTCGAGGCCGTGGTCAACCTGCTGGACAACGCCGTGAAATTTGCACCAGCCGGCGGCTGGGTGCGCCTCTCGGCAGAGCCAGGCCCCGCAATCCGCGTGGCCGATAGTGGCCCCGGCATTGCCGCCAATGAGCGCGAGGCGGTGCTGAAGCGCTTCTACCGCGCGGACCCGAGCCGCCACATTGAGGGCAGCGGCCTCGGCCTCAGCCTTGTGGTCGCTATCTTGCGCCTTCATGGCTTCAGCCTCGCGATGCGCAACACCGACATCGGCTTCGCGATAGACATCAACTGCTCGGCTGGATAAGAAGAAGTGTTCTTTTTTGAAAAAAAGAACCAAAAAACTTTGACCTATTGTGTACGCTTCCGGCGAGACCGCGACAGCAACACCAAAGGTTTTTTGCTTCTTTTTTTCAAAAAAGAAGGCCTTCCTTCACCGCGCCGCGATCCTGCTCGGCAAATCATCGCGTGTCCATCCGCCGCCGAGTGATCGTATCAGCAGCACCGCGGCCTCCATGCGCCTTGTACGCACATTCACCAAAGCCTGCTCCGCCTGGAGTTCTGCTGTCTGAGCCACCACAACATCAAGATAGTTGATAGCACCGTCCTTGTAGAGGTTCATTGTCATGGTCACTGTCCTCTGCGCCGCAGTGACAGCCTCTTGTTCCTGATTTGCTTCCTGGCCCAGCAACCGTATTTCCGCCAGCGCATCCTCCACCTCCTGAAAGGCGGTCAGAACGGTTTGCCGGTACTGCCCCACCGCCTGGCGATAGGCGGCCATGGTGGCGGCTTCCTCGGCGTTTCGCAGGCCGCCCTCGAATAACGGCATTGCCAGGCCAGGGCCGATCGCCCACAGCTCATCAGGCAGGCTGAACGGGTTGATGGCGGTGTTCTGAAACCCGTAGAGCAGATTGAGCGACAGCGTAGGATAGAAAGCAGCGCGCGCCACGCCGATTTCGGCATTGGCCGCCTGCATCTGGCGCTCCGCCGCGGCCACGTCCGGGCGCCGTTCCAGCAAGGTGGAGGGCAGGCCAGGCGAGATGTCCGGCTGCGCCATCGTCCAGGCGACGGAGTCAATATGGAACGCGGCTGGCGTGCGGCCCACCAGAACGGCCACCGCGTGTTCTTCCAGGGCACGCCGATCGGCAATGTCGGTCAGGGCTGCCTGTGCGGCGGCGAGTTGCGCCTCGGCACGTGAAACATCGATGCCGGAGGATATTTTCCCGGCGAACCGGTTCAGTGTCAGCGTCAGTGCCTGCCGATAGGCGCTCACGGTGTTTGTCAGAACCTGCGTCTGCGCATCGAACCCGCGCAGCAGGGCGTAGTCGCCGGCGAGTTCCGCATGCAGGCTCAGCCGCAGCGATTCCAGGTCGGCTGCGCTGGCCTGGGCGGCCGCCTTGCCCGCCTTGATCGAATTGGCGACGCGATGCCACAAATCCACCTCGTATGTCGCCTGCGCGGTAATGGTGGAACTGAGATATTCGTTGGGTTCGTTCTTGCCACGCAACGGGCGGTTATCCGACTGCCGGTCGTAATCGGGGTTGGCGCCGATGCTCAGTTGCGGAAACAGCCCGGCCTTGGCTTCCGCCGCGAAGGCCCGCGCCCGCTGGAACGAAGCAAGAGCGGCCGAGAGCGTGGGGTTTTCCGTATCCACCTGGCTTTCCAGCGCGGTCAGCGTGGGATCGTTGAACACTGCCCACCAGGCACCGCGCGGCAGAATGTCGGCCGGCCGCGCCTGCTGGAATTCGCTCGCTTCCTTGTAGCGAACTGGCACATTGACCACCGGCACATGGTATTGCGGCGCCAGGTCGCAGCCCGCGACGCAGGTTGCGGACAAGGTTGCAATCATGGTGAGCGGGCGCCACGGATGCGCCGCACGAAGGCTGGGCATATCGCCTACTCTGATGCCAAAACGCCCGCCGGAGGCGGCGCATCGGTCACGTTCACTGTTTCGCCGTCCTCGATTGTATCGAGTGGCGCTGTCACGATCCGATCGGTGGGCGTGATGCCGGAGGTGATCTCGATCTCGTTGCCCAGGTTGCGGCCGATCGTGACATCCTTGAGCACGATCCGGCTATGCGCGCCCAGTATTGCCAATTGCGCCCCGTGGGCGCGGAAGATCAGTGCGCTGGAGGGCACCAGCAGCACGTTCTTGTCGGGCGGCAGGGCGAAATCCACCTCCGCATAGGTGCCAGGCCAAAGTTTTCCCTCCGAGTTCGGCGCCGTCAATTCCACCAGCACGGTGCGGCTTTCGGTGGCAACCGATTGGGACGTGGTGGCCAATGTCGCCGGGAAACTAACACCCGGATATTGCGGCTGTTTCAGCGTGGCCGTCATGCCAACCTGTAACTGGCTGGCGTAGGATTGCGGCACCCGCACATAAACGCGCATCGCGTGCACGTCCGCCACCTTGAACAAGGCGAGGGAGGCGCTGGAGCCGCCGGTGATCAGCGCGCCCACATCGGTGTTGCGCGCCGTGACGATGCCATCGAAGGGCGCGACCAGCCGCTTGAAGGATTCCAGCGATTGCAGCCGGCTGACATGCGCCACTTGCGCCGCCACCATGGCGCGCTGCGCGGCCGCGCTGCCTGCCTTCTCGTCGGCGGATTGCACCGATACGCTGTTGGATGCGAGCAGCGCATGCCAGCGTTTGGCGGTGATCTCCGCCAGCGCGGAATTGGCCCGCGCGGTTGCCAGATCCGCCTGCGCCTGTGCCAGGTCCTCGTCCAGGTCCGGCGTGTCGATGATCGCCAGACTCTGGCCCTTACGCACATGCGCGCCGATATCCTGCGACCAGCTCTTCAGATATCCGCTCACCCGCGCGTAGATCGGCGCTTCGTAGAAGGCCTGCACGTCGCCGGGCAGCACCAGATGCCGGGGGGCGGTGCTGGTGCCGGGTGGCGCCACCTGCACGCTATCCATTGCTTGCGCGATGGTCCATCTGGCCAGCGATTTTTCCGATTTCGCGCGGGAAAAAATGCCGTAGGCGGCGGCAGCCAAGGCCGCGATCAGCAGCGCGATGCCAACCAGCATCAGGCGCCTGGGTTTCGGCCGCTGATGGCGCCGCGCTTGATCCATCTGCATCGTGAGGTGAGCTTCGTCCGGCATCGTCATCACTCCGCTGGCACAGGGCTGCCGGCAAGCTCCTGCACAACATGATCGTTGCGGTGAGCAAGGCTGAAAATTGTCGGCACAACGAACAGCGTGGCCACCGTGGCAAACAGCAGCCCGCCGATAACAGCACGCCCCAGCGGCGCGTTCTGCTCGGCACTCAGCGCCGTGGGCGCCATGCCGATGATCATCGCAAGCGCCGTCATCAGCACCGGGCGAAAGCGTGTGGATCCCGCCTCGGCGGCGGCCTGAAGCGCATCCATGCCGGTGGCCAGTCGTTCGCGCGCGAAGCTGATCACCAGGATGGAGTTGGCGGTGGCGACGCCCATGCACATGATCGCCCCTGTCAGCGCCGGAACCGACAGCGTGGTGCCGGTGAGAAACAGCAGCCAAACGATGCCGGCCAGCGCGCCGGGCAGCGCCATCACGATCACCGCCGGGTCTGTCCAGGACTGGAAGTTGACCACAATCAGCAGGTAGATCAGCACGATTGCGAAGGCCAGGCCGCCGATCAGCTGGGCATAGGCGCTGGTCATGGTGGTCACCTGGCCGCGCAGAACCACGCGCGCGCCGTGTGGCAGCGCGCCTACCTCATCGGCCACGATCTGGTTGATGTCCGCGGCCACGGCGCCGAGGTCGCGGCCCTGGTTGTTGGCGTAGATATCGATCACCGGCCGCACGTTATAGTGGGATACGACGGCGTTGGTGGCCTCCGTGCTCACGTGCGCAAGCCCGCCCAGCAACTGGGTGGCGCCGGCGGGGCCGAGCGGCGTGTTTTCCAGTTGGTTCATCGTATCCACATCGTATTGCGGCGTCTGCACCACGATGGGGTAACTCACGCCATTTTTTGGGTTCAGCCAGAAGGTCGGCGCCGTCTGGATGCTGCCGGCCAGCGTATCCAACATGCTTTTGGCCGCATCCTGCTCCGTGATGCCCACCAGCGAGGCGAGCGACCGGTCCATATCCACCCGCAAGGTCGGCTCGTTGAATTCCTGCTGGATGCGCGCATCGGCAACACCTGGCACACGATTGATCCTTTGCAGCAGCATATCGGCATAGCCGCGATCGGCTCTTAGATCGTTGCCGATCACCTGCAGGTCGATCGGCGCCGGCAGGCCAAAATTGATGATCTGGGTGATGATGTCCGAAGGCAGGAACGAGAATGTGGTGCCAGGGAAGGCACGCGGCAGCACCTCACGCATGCGCCTTACATAGGCGCCGGCGATGGCGCCCTTCAGCGATATCAGCACGTCGGCATCTTCCTCGCCGATAGTGCCGGAATTGCCGTAGGCGAGATTGATGCCGCTGACCGGCATGCCNNCTGCGCGCGTACATGCAGCTTGATCTGGTCGGACTCGACCGGTGGGAAGAAGTTCTGGCCAAGGAACGGCACCAGGCCGAAGCTGAGCAGAACAATGGCAAAGAAGCCGATGATGGTGCGCGCCCGCCAGGCCAGGGCGAGTTCCAGCAGCCCCACATAGCCCGCCCGCACCTGCTCGAACCGGTGTTCGAATGCCTTGTTGAATCGACTGAACATATTGCGCCTGGCCCGGCGATGTTCCTCCACGCCGGAGAGGTGCACGTGCTTGCTCAACAGGTGGTTCGCCAGAGTCGGCACCAGGGTGCGGGAGAGCAGATAGGAACCGATCATCGCGAACACCACCGCTTCGGCCAGCGGCCGGAACAGGTAGCCCGCCACGCCGCCCAGCGAAAACATCGGCACGAACACGATGCAGATGCACAGCAGCGACACGGTGGCCGGCACCACGATCTGGCGCGCGCCGTCCAGGATGGCGGTGTGCACCTCCTTGCCCATCTCCAGGTGGTAATTGATGTTTTCGATCGTCACCGTCGCATCATCCACCAGGATGCCGACTGCCAGCGCCAGGCCGCCCAGCGTCATCACATTGATCGTTTCTCCCAATACCGAGAGCATGATCACCGAGAACAGGATGGCGAGCGGAATGGAGATCGTGATGATCAGCGTGGATCGCCAGCTTCCCAGGAAAACCAGGATCAGCAGCCCGGTCAGCCCGGCCGCGATCAATCCCTCCCGCACAACGCCCATCACAGAAGATTTGACGAAGACCGACTGATCGCCCACGGCCTTGAGCTGCAGGCTGGGCGGCAACGAATTCCGTATTTGCGGCAGCAGCGCCTTGATGTGGGAAATGATGTCCAGCGTGGAGGCCGCGCCGGATTTCAGGATGGTCATCAGCACCGCATGTGTGCCGTCCACATGAACGATGTTGGTCTGCGGGGGTGATCCGTCACGCACATGCGCCACATCACGCATATACACTACCGTTCCGTTCACCCGCTTGATCGGCAGGTCCTCCAGTTCCTGGTATTGGCCTGGCGCGTCGTTCAGCGCGACGTTCCATTCGAAATTGCCCGCCTTCTGTGTTCCCACGGGGGTAATCAGGTTCTGCTCGGAAAGTGCTGCCACCACGTCCTGCGCGGAAAGCCCACGCGCCTGCAGAGCATGCTGATCCAGATCGATCTGTATCTGCCGCACCTTGCCGCCGTAGGGCGAAGGAATGGCTGCACCTTCCACGGTTGCCAGTTGCGGCCTGATAAAATTCTGGCCGTAGTCGAACAGGCTGGTTTGGGACAAGGTCTTGCTGGAAAGTGCCAGTTGCAGGATCGGCACGCTGGAGGCGCTGAACGAGAGCACGTAGGGCGGCGTGATGCCGGGGGGCAGCAGCTTCAGCACGGTCTGCGATGCCGCCGTCACTTGCGCCAGCGCCGAATTGATATTCACGTTGGGCTGGAAGAATATCTTGACCACGCCATAGCCGAACAGCGACTGGCTCTCGATATGCGCGATGTCATTCACCTGCGCGCTCAGCGTGCGCTCGTAATAATAAACCACACGGCCGGACATATCATCCGGCGACATGCCGTTGTAGGTCCACACGGCCGCGACAACCGGGATCCCGATATTCGGCAGGATGTCGGTAGGCGTTCGGATCGCGGAGAGGATGCCGAAGATCAGGATAAGCAGCGCCGCGACAACGAAGGTATACGGGCGGCTCAGCGCGATCTTCACGATGCCGATCATTGGACGGGATTTCCTGTCAACTTTTCGGCATCTTCTATCGGGTTGAGGATGATCGCTGCACACAACGTGCATTAAGGAGGCTCATCGCGAACAGTATAAAATATTTTAGGCTTTGCGTGATTGGCCAACGCGTGAGCGATGCGCCTGGTACAGCCGCGCCAGTTCGCCAGCCCAGGCGGCAACCGGCCGGCAGTGCCACTTGGCGCGGCTCGGCCCGCCGCAGCCGCACGTGGCCTCGCTCCAGCGGGGTTAGCTTGCATGAGCGGGAGAGCCAGGAAACAGATGGCCAGCAGATATTTCATGGGGTCCCCCAAAAGGAAGAATGTTCTTTTTTGAAAAAAAGAACCAAAAAACCTTTATCCCTTTGCGCTCGCTGCCGGCGGGTCAAACGCCAAAAGTCAAAAGTCTTTTGCTTTTTTTCTTCAGAAAAGAAGATTCTTTCCTTTCTTACCACCCCCCACGCCGCCGCCGCCTCACCGGGCCACGTTCCGCCAGGGCCGCGATCAACTGCGTTGCCATCTGCCCGCGATGCCCCGTTTGCCAATTGTCGGAGGCATCGCCCGCGGCCATCCAGCCCGGCAGGCTCAACACCAGTTGCTGCGCCAGCCCGGCGAGCAGCGGTTCGTAGGTGGCGCGCAAGGCGGCCAGCATTTCCCGCGCGCCGGGTGCGGCCGTCCAGTGCAGCCCGGCCGCGCCGAAGCAGCCGAGCATCAGATCGAAATCCGCAGGTGCCAGCCGGTCGCCGCCCGTATAGTCCGAGGGGCCGACGGCGAGCGATGCCGCCATTTCCACAATCACCTGCCGGGCCATCGTAAACGTCATGCGCGCCTGCAATGGGGGTACTTCCTCGATCCCCACCAAGATCAGCGCGCAGGTATCCATGATGGCCGTGATCGCGGCGAGCCAGGACTGGGAATCATGCTGGGATCGGTAATACACCAGCATGGGGTACGAGAGATGGCTTTCCAGCAGTTCGGATCCCCAGATTTCCCACTCCCGCAGCAGCTCATCCAACTTGCCCATCCCGCCCGGTTCCGCATGGCGGCTGAGCAGGGTGCAGGCCGTGGGCGGTGTTCCGGCGCGCACATCCAGTTGGATCACATGCGCTTCCCGGCGTGAAAACAGCTGGTACAGCACCGGCAGGTAGCCGATCACCAGGGCCAGGAAGCCGATGCCCGTGCCGGCTTCCACCACAGCCAGCACGCGGGTGATGCCGGTATGCGGCACCACATCGCCATACCCCAACGTGAAGAACGTGACGCCCGACATATAGAGTTGCGCGGGCAGTGGGGAGGGATGCGAGGCTGCCTCCAGCGTCCAGTACAGAAGCCCGAATCCGATGATCAGACCGGCTGCCCACAACCCGAACAAAACAACCATGGAAAGCGGCCCGAAGACGCTGAGGAACCGCTCGCGGCGGGCGCCCTGCCCCAAGGCGCGGCCTGCGGCGGTCCACGCGATCCAGGCTCCCCGGAAATAGAAGCGGGTGAATCGCACGCGGCGATCCACTCTGCGGGGCAGCAGCATCACCTCGAACGCATCCTGCAGAACAAGGGCGAGCAAAAGCAGCGCCGCCAGGGCGATCACGAGGGATATCACGCCCATAAGAACGCGCGGCACCGCGAGAGTTGCGGGTTCGCGGGTCTGGCGGTGCCTCGCCGCCCCGCGTAAATCTGTCTTCACCCTCCCCACCCAGGATTGCGACTGATGCGACCACTCACCTGCCTCGCCGCGCTGCTTGTGTGCGCCCTGTCATGGGCGGCGGATGCCAGGCCCGATGACCTCGCCCGCCTGCGTGCCATCGCCGGGCAGGTGACGATTACGCGCGATGACTGGGGCATCGCCCATGTGCACGGCCATACCGACGCGCAGGCGGTGTTCGGCATGGTGTATGCGCAGGCCGAGGACGATTTCAACCGCATCGAAATGAACTATCTCACTGCCCTGGGCCGCCTCAGCGAGGCGGAAGGTGAGGCAACGCTGATGGAGGATCTGCGGGCGCGCCTGTATATTGATCCCGCGGACCTCCAGGCCGGTTATGCGCACAGCCCGGCTTGGCTGCAGGCGCTGATGGGTGCCTGGGCGGATGGGCTGAACTTTTTTCTTGCCACCCATCCGGGCACCAGGCCGAAAGTGCTGACGCATTTCGACCCATGGATGGCGCTGGCCTTTACCGAAGGCAGCATCGGCGGGGATATCGAGCGGATCGAGCTCGGCACGCTCGGCGCATTCTACGGCGGGCAAAAATTCGGCCAGACGGATACGCTCAAGCCGCCTTTCGGCGCCGACCCTTCAGGCTCCAACGGCATCGCCATCGCGCCGGCCAATACGGTTGATCATCACGCGCTGCTGCTGATCAACCCGCACACCTCGTTCTACTTCCGCGCGGAACTGCAAATGAGCAGCGATGAGGGGCTGAACGCCTATGGTGCCGCGACCTGGGGCCAGTTCTTTCTGTATCAGGGTTTTAACGATCGCCTCGGCTGGATGCACACCAGCAGCACCGCGGATACGGTGGATTCCTATCTCGAAACGATCGTTTCAAGGGATGGGCATCTGTTCAGCCGCTTCGGATCCGGCCTGCGGCCGATCGAGAGCGCGAACGTCACGATTTCCGTGCGCACGAACGCCGGCGGGCAGAGCCTGCGAACTTTCACCATCTTCAAGAGCACGCATGGCCCCATCGTCGGCAAGGCGCCCGATGGGCGCTGGATCGCCGAAGCGATGATGTTTGATCCGATCCCCGCGCTGGAACAATCCTTCGGCCTGACCAAGGCACGCGATTTCGCCGGCTACATGAAGGTGATGGCGCTGCACGCCAACACCTCCAACAACACGGTCTACGCCGATGGGGACGGCAACATTGCCTATCTGCATCCGCAATTCATCCCGCGCCGGGATGATCATTTCGACTATACGCATCCGGTGGATGGCGCCGATCCGCGCACGCAATGGCACGGGCTGCACGCGCTGGATGAAGCGCCGCATTTGCTGAACCCCGCCAGCGGCTGGATCGCCAATACCAACAACTGGCCCTACTCGGCCGCGGGGCCGGACAGCCCGAGGCGTGCCGATTTTCCGCGATACATGGATACGGTGGGCGAAAACATGCGCGGCCTGCATGCCACCGCCCTGCTCACCGGCCGCCACGATTTCACCTTGCCCGGCCTGGTGAACGCCGCCTACGATTCGGCCCAGCCCGGCTTCGATATCCTCATCCCCCGCCTGCTGGCGGCGTATGATCATCTGCCGCCCGGCGACCCTCTGAAAGCCAGGCTCTCCCGCCAGATCGCCGTCCTGCGTGGCTGGAACCGCCGATGGGCCGCCGACTCGATCCCCACCGCGCTGGCCGTGATGTGGGGGGAAGGCCTGTGGCACGCGGCCGGCGTGCCACCGCACGCGAGCAACACCCGCACCTACGACACCGTGCTGGACTGCCTCACCCCGATCGTCATGCTCAAAACCCTTCAGGCTGCCTCGGACAAACTCACGGCCGATTTCGGCACCTGGCGCACGCCATGGGGGCAGATCAACCGGTTCCAGCGCCTCAACGATGACCTTGTCGCCACTTTCTCCGATAGCGCACCGAGCCTGAAGGTGGCCTTCACCTCCGCCCAATGGGGATCGCTTGCCTCCATCACTGGGCGCACGAACGAGGGTGCCGTGAAGCGCCGCTACGGGGAAAGCGGCAACAGTTTTGTGGCGGCCGTGGAGTTCGGCCCCCATGTGCACGCTGTCGCCGTCAGCGCCGGCGGGGAAAGCGGCGATCCAGGCTCACCGCATTTCGACGACCAGGCGCTGCGTTACACGACGGGAGCGCTGCGCACCGTTTATTTTTATCCTGATGAGATCGGGAAGCATGCGGTGCGGGTGTATAGTCCAGGGAAGTAAGAGTCTTCTTTTTTGAAAAAAAGAAGCAAAAAACTTTTGACTGTTGGTGCGGGGCTCGCCGGAAGCGTACGCACATGAATAAAAGTTTTTTGGTTCTTTTTTTCAAAAAAGAACACTCTTCCTTCACTCCAAATCGAACACCACCCCCGGCGCCGACAATGTCAGCATGCCCGTCCCCTGCAGCACCTCCGCCGGCACAACGATATTTCCTGTCGCGTCCTCCTTCATCACCACCTGCCCCGCGATCGCGGTCTCACCACAGCACGTCGCAAAACTGATCTTCACGCGGGTGAAATGGGGGGCGGCGAACTGCGCGAGATATCCGCCTGTCTGGCGATAGGCTTGGCGCAGGATCTCCTGCACCTGGGCCATGCCATCCCGCAGATACGCGATCGGGATCACCAGGCCCTGTGGCGGTGCGAGGGTAATATCATACGTTAGCCGCAGGCTGCCTGTGGGCTGGTCGGTCTGCACGTCCAGATGCCGGGCCGCCCAATCGGCGCGCACCGGCATGTGAAAGCGGCCATGCTCGCCGATCGGGATGTCGGTGCGGGTGGTCCCGTCCATCACCCACAGATGGATCGGCGTGTGATCCGCTGCATCCGCATGGGAGATGACGGCAACGAACAGCACCTTGTCGCGCGAGGCGGGTGGGATCGCCTCGAATTCCGCCTCCCGTGACAGGCTCAGGAGCTTTTCATACGGCACCGATCCGGCCCATGCGGCCTGGCTGCCGCCAAGCCATGCTGCCGCCAGCAGCAGCACGCGCGCTGCATTTCGCCGGTCGCCATGTGTGCGCCTGATCATGGCTCGCTTATGGCACGGCGCTTCAAACCCGGCCATGGTTGTTGCATTTTGCAAGATAACCCGAGAACCGAGCCACGCATGTCCATTCTTCACACCGCACGCCTGACGCTGGGCAGGCACACGCCCGCCGATTTCGAGGACTGCGCCGCTATGTGGGCCAACCCGGAGGTGACGCGCTACATCGGCGGCATCCCCTCCACCCGATCCGAGTGCTGGGACCGCCTGGTGCGGTTTGCCGGCAACTGGGCCTTGTTCGGCTATGGCTACTGGGCCGTGCGGGAGACCGAAACGGGCCGCTTCGTGGGCGATATCGGGTTTGCCGACCGGCGGCGCGACATCATCCCCGCTCTGGATGACATCCCCGAAATCGGCTGGGTGCTCGCCCCGTGGGCACAGGGCCTTGGGTTCGCCACCGAAGCTGTGCTCGCGGCCGTGGCATGGGGGGATACGCATCTGGCCGGTCCGCGCACGGTTTGCCTGATCGACGAGGCCAACGCGGCCTCCCGGCGCGTGGCCGAGAAGGTGGGTTATCACGAGGTGTGCGTCGGCCAGTTGCGCGGAAGGCCCACGCTTGTGGCGGAGCGAGAGCGGCAATGCTGAGGCCGTTGCCGCCGGTGTCGCGCGGCAGCACCCGGCCATGTTACGGCAGCAGCGCCCGCAGCGACTCCAGTTCCGACAGCACATTTACCAGCGTTGCACGTAGCCGCTCCGCTTCCGTCAGGCGACGCGGGTGGGTGGCGGGCAGGTCTGGCATCAGCAACTGCATTTGTGGCGGTTCGGCCGGTTCGGATGCGCGTCTGTCGGCCTCCGCCCGTTCTACCTCGGCCGCCGCCCGCTCGGCGTCGTTCGGGGGCGGGATGTCGTCGGCCAGACGGCCGCCGCCCTCGCGCAGCAGACGCTGCACGCCCTTGATCGTGTAGCCCTGGATATACAGCAGGTCGGAGACGCGGCGCAGCAGTGAGATATCGTCGGGGCGGTAATAGCGCCGGCCGCCACCACGCTTCAGCGGCTTCACCTGGGGGAATTTGGTCTCCCAGAACCGCAGCACGTGCTGGGGGATGTGCAACTCGTCCGCGACCTCGCTGATGGTGCGGAAAGCGCCGGCCGCCTTGCGCAGCCGCGGCCGGCCGGCCTCATCGCCCCCCGGTGGGTCGGGCATGTCGAGCGGATCGGTGCCGCGCGCGCCCGCCGCCATGGTCATTCATCATCCGTGTCGGGAACGGCCTGGCCATTGATCTGTGCCTTCAGCACCTGGCTGGGCCGGAACACCAGCACGCGGCGCGGCAGGATAGGCACTTCCACGCCCGTTTTGGGGTTGCGGCCGATCCGGCGGCCCTTCTGGCGCACGGAAAACGTGCCGAAGCCACTGATCTTGACGGATTCACCCGATTCCAGGGCCTGTGCCACCCGTTCGAGCACATGCTCCAGCAGGTCGGCGGATTCGTTGCGCGATAGCCCCACCTGGGCATAGATCCGTTCGGCCAGATGTGCCCGTGTGACAGTATTCATGCCGCCAAGCTAATGATGCCCGTCCGGCACGTCAACGAATCACGCATGATCAGTGCGTTACCGCGTCCCCCGCGACACGCNNTTCTTTCTTGAAAGAAAGAAACAAAGAACTTTTCCCTTTAAAATCTCGCCAGCGCGGAACCCCAGGTCAGGCCGCCGCCGAGGGCTTCCATCAGAACGAGGTGGCCGGGCTGGATTCGGCCGTCGTTCACAGCTTCGGCCAGGGCCAGGGGAACGGAGGCGGCAGAGGTGTTGGCGTGGCGATCCACGGTGATCACCACACGCTCCGGCGGCAGGCTGAGGCGGCGGCCCATGGCGTCGATGATGCGCAGATTGGCCTGGTGCGGCACCAGCCAGTCGATATCGGCATGCGTCAGGCCGTTGGCCTCCAGCGCCTCGTCCACCGCGGCGGATAGCTTGCTCACGGCGTGGCGGAACACCTCCTGTCCCTTCATGACCACCGTGCCCGGCCTGTCCCTCTGGCCGACCGCGCCATCCACGTAAAGCATGTCGCCGTAGGCACCATTCGCGTGCAGATGGGTGGAGAGTATCCCGGCCCCCCCAGCCGGCGCCGCTTGCAGCAGCACCGCGCCGGCGCCATCGCCGAACAGCACGCAGGTGGTGCGGTCTTGCCAATCGAGAATGCGCGAGTACACCTCGCTGCCGATCACCAGAACGCGGCTCGCGGTGCCGCCGCGGATCAGCGAGTCCGCGACCGATAGCGCATAAATGAACCCGCTGCACGCGGCGCTGATGTCGAAGGCGAAGCCAGTGGTGATGCCCAGCAGCGCCTGCACGCGAACGGCCGTTGCCGGAAAGGCCTCATCGGGCGTGGCAGTGGCCAGGATGATCGCGTCCACAGACGCCGCCGCCACCCCCGCCTGCGCCAGTGCCGCCGCTGCGGCTTGCGCGCCCATGAACGCCGCCGTCTCGTGCGATCCGGCCAGATGCCGCTGCTTGATGCCAGTGCGCGCGGTGATCCACTCGTCCGACGTATCGACGATCCTGGTCAGATCCGCATTGGTGACGATCTTTTCCGGCAGATAGCCACCCACCCCGGCAATCCGGCTGCGCCGCCCCGATGCGGGGATATTCCCTGCCACGCTTGTGTCTGCCATTTTTTCTTCTTATCGCGCTGCGGCCAATGCGGCCCCCGCCTTGGGCGGCGGGGAATTTGCCATGACATCCCCGAGTCGCCCCAGACCTTCGCGGATATGGTCGTTGAAGTGGTGTACCACCATGTCGATGGCGACGTCCGTCGCATGGGCAAACCCCTCGGCATCCGTGCCGCCATGGGATTTCACCACCACGCCGTTCAGGCCGAGCATGACGGCGCCGTTGTAGCGCCGCGGATCGAGCCACAGCTTCATCTGCTCCAGCCCGGGCTTGGCGAGCAGGTAGCCCATCTTGGTGGTCAGGCTGCTGGCAAAAATCTGGCGCAGCAGATCGGTCACCAGCTTGACCGCACCCTCGCCGGTTTTCAGCGCCACATTGCCGGTGAACCCGTCGGTTACCACCACATCGGTTTTGCCCGCCGCGATGTCATGGCCTTCCACAAAGCCGGCGAATTGCGCGCCGATATGGCTCTGGCGGATGATCTCGGCGGCATTGCGCACCCGGTCGTCGCCTTTCAACTCCTCCGATCCCACGTTCAGCACGCCTATGGTGGGCGCGGTGAGGCCCAGGACGGTACGGGCGAACATGTCGCCCAGCAGGGCGAATTCCACCAGGTTGCGGGCGTCGCATGTCACATTGGCGCCCAGATCCAGCATCACCACGTCGCCGCGGGCGGAGGGCATGATGGCGGCCATCGCCGGCCGGTCGATGCCCGGCAGGGTCTTGAGCACAATTTTGGAGAGCGCGAGCAGCGCGCCGGTATTGCCGGCGGATACCACGCCATGGGCCTGGCCGGAGGCCACCGCGTCGATCGCCAGGCGCATGCTGGCTTGGCGCATCCGCAGCGCCATGGTGGGTTTGCAGTCGCCGCTGATCGCCTCGGCCGTATGGAGCACCGTGCAGGCGCCCCGCGCGCGCCGGTTGCGATCGAGAAGCGGGATCAGACGCGCTTCGTCGCCCACCAGCAGGAAACGCGCTTCCGGGTGGCGTTCCGCGGCAATGCCCAGGCCCTGCACCACAATATCCGGTGCCCGGTCGCCGCCCATGGCGTCTACCGCGAGGGTAAAGGGTTCCTCGCCAGGGGGCTTGCCAGGCATGGATGCAGGCGTGGGCTCGGTCATCATCTGGCCCGCCGCGCTATCCACGTGCGGACCGGAGTCAGATCCGAACGGCGCCCTTCAGAGCCTTGCCTGCCGCCACCACTTCGCGGCCGTCGTAATGCCCGCAGGCCGAGCAAATGTGGTGCGGGCGCTTTAGTTCGCCGCAATTGCTGCACTCGTTGTGCGCCTCCGTCGGCAGAGCATGATGGCTGCGGCGCATGCCGCGGCGGCTCGGCGAGGTTTTCCGCTTCGGAACGGCCATACGCGTGGTCTCCAGTCCGGTGACATGCGACCTACGATGCGGCCCGGGATCATGAGGCGCGCCGCCGTATCACTGTCACGCATTTGAAATGCAAAGTGGCGCGCGGTCTATCAGAGGCATAAGCCCCCGGCAAGCCGCACGGTGAAACGCTCCTTTACTGCGGTGGGAGCAATTTGGCCAGTGCGGCGAACGCGCCGCTCTCATGCGGGCCGACGGAGCCTGGCAACTCCGCCCCCGGCTTGCGGGGAAACGGATCCAGGGCCAAGGCCAGTTGTTCGCTGGCCGCCTCGCCGAGGTCGATCGAGGTACCCTCGTAGGGAATTTCGTCCTCCGCCTCCAGATCCAGCTCGTCGGATTCCATGCCGGCCGGCACGAAGCGCACCGCAAAATCCTCCGCCAGTTCAGATTCGAAGGGTTCCAGCGACACCACGCAATTCTGCCGCACGCGCGCGCGCAGGCGGCCGGTCGCCTGGATCGCACCGCCTTCGCCGTGGCTGAGATCGAACCGGCAGGTGAGTGTGTGGACCGCGAGCACGCCCATGCGTGTGGCCAGGGCGGCACATTCCGTGGCAGTTGCCTCCACCGGCACGCGCACGCCGGCGCCGACACGGGTGATGGCGAACGGGCGGGAGAGTTCCGGTTTTATGTGGGGAGCAGCCGGCAGTCCGTCGCTCTCGCTCATGCGGCGACGCCTTGTGTCATAGCAGCCAGGGCGGCCGAGGCCGGCAGAAAATGCGCCTGGCCGCGCAGGAAAGCCGGCAGATCCTGGCCTGCCAGAGCGCGGTCCTGTGCCAGCGCCGCCCTGGCCAGGGCGAGCGCGGCCCCCTCGGGCGGAGCGCCGCGCCACACGTTGCGGCCCAAGGCCTCGGCCAGGGCGGGGGCGTCGTGCGATGCCAAGGGCGACTCATAGGCCATCGCGCGCCCGTGAAAGGCCTCCCACATCTCGCGCATTTTCTTGCCAACCGACATTTCGCCCACGCCGATTTCACGCAAGGAGAAATCCATGTCCGCGAACATCGCGTCGAACACCGCCTGCGCCAGCGCAGCCCCCGGCGCCGGCAGCGCCCGCAGCCGGTGGATCAGCAGGGCCGCGAACAGGCCAACCAGGTCAAAGCGGCCATCCAGCGTGTCCGGCACGCCCAGGCGCTGAAAATATTGCGGATCCCGCGCCGCCTGCACGCTGTGGGTGTAGAGGGCAAAACCTGCCCGCTCATGTCGCCTCGAACCGAACAGACCGAACAGCGCCATCGCGACAGGTTCCAATGGGAGTGGAAGACAAGCTTATCATATCGGCCAGGCCGCGAAGCAGAAAACCCTCGGTCGGTGGCCATGTTTCGGCATTCGGTCGTCGGACGCGCTGGAGTGGCTGGCGGCCGACCCATTCCTTGACAGGGGCGGCGGGTGCGTGACACGCACAGACTGTGCCGACGGCGGCGGCCGCCGCAGCGAGGACCAAGCCCAGTGCGTCTGCCAGCCCTTTTGCTCATTCTCTCTCTGACGCCGCTCACCGGCTGCGGCGTTGTCCATATCTTCGACCCGACCGTCCGCCAGCGCGGGGCGCTGGTGGATCCGGATGCGCTGCGCGAACTGATCCCCGGCACGTCCAGCCGGGCCGATGTGATCTCGCTGATCGGCTCGCCGACGGCGCGGGCCACATTCGACGACAATACCTGGATCTATATCAGCCAGCGCACCAGCACGCGCATCGGCCGCACGCCCGGGGTTGTGGCGCAGAAGGTGGTTATCCTGACCTTCGATCAGGGCGGTACGCTGCGCGGCATCTCTCAGCGTGGCATGGGCGACGCGCAGCCCATTGCGATGGCCGCCGGTGCCACCCCGTCGCCAGGCAGCGAGGCATCGTTTCTGCAGCAGTTGTTCGGCAACGTGGGCAAGTTCACGCCGGCTGGCCTGCCTGGTGGCGGCGCGTTTGGCACGAATTCGACAAATGGGCCAGGGAACTCCGGGAATTCGATACATTAGGAACGTGAGGCGGCTGCTGGGGCAGCGCGCGCCTAAATGGGCAAAAGTTTTTTGGTTCTTTTTTTCAAAAAAGAACATTCTTTCTTACTCCGTCTTCGCCATCGGCAAATCTGCCCCCGCCCTGATCACCCATGGCCGCGTTCTGCGCACCATCCTGTCGGTGGTGATGTCGGCCCCCGCGCCGGTCAACCGTATGGCGACCGCCCCTTCTCGTGCCGCGACCGCGTGATCCACCACTGCGCCCGGGCAGGGGGTGTGCAGCCATGCGGCGGAGATGATCACCCCGGCCGTGCAGTCGGCCGTGCCGGTTTCGCGCAGTAGCAGCGCCGTGCCGCCGGGCAGTTCGGCGCGGCATGCGCTGTCGGTGCAACTTACATACGGTGGCAGGGTGGTGAAGGGCAGGGCATTCTGCGCGCCCCAGACCAGGGCCGGGGATCCGGTTTCGAAAAAGCTGGCGGCCGGGCTGGCCTGCATCAGGATCTGCCCGCCCGCGCGCAAGGCGATCACGTGCGCCTCCGGCCCGACCAGCGCATCCGGCACGGTGACGAGATAGGGCGATGCGAGGCCGACGGCCAGAGGCAGCAGCCCGCCCAGTCGCAGCCGGCCGCGCCACAGGCACGCCCAGGCCAGGCCCGCGGCCGAGCACGCAAGTCCCCAACTCGGCGTTTGCGGCACGCCCAGCACTGCGCCCGGCAGGCCGGCCACGCCGTGGGCGATCCAGATCAGCCCCTGCACGCCCCAGCCCATCGGGATCAGTGCCACCCAGTCCAGCCCGATGGGCATCAGTGCCAGGGCCGCCAGTCCGCAGGGCATCACCCAGGCTGCCATCAGCGGCACCGCCAGCACATTGGCCGCCACGGTGTAGAGCGCCACGCGCCCGAAATGTGCCGCCGCGAAGGGTAGGGTGGCTGCCCCGGCCAGCAGGCTGGTCAATACCAGCCCTGCCGCGTGCCGCGCGAGCCTGGGCCACCATCCCGCGCCGGCGATGCGGGCCAGTGCCGGCCGCGCCATCTCGAAGCCGGCGATCAGCACCAGCACGGCCGCGAAGCTCATTTGGAAGCTGACCCCGACCACCGATTCCGGTGCGGCCATCAGCAGCAGCATGGCCGCCAGCGACAGTCCGCGCAGGGAGAGCGCGCGCCGGCCCGTGAGCACCCCCAGCGTCACCAGGCCGGCCATGGCGAAGCTGCGCAGAATCGGCACATGCGCGCCGGTGAGCAACAGGTACAGCAGCCCGGCGCCCAGTGCCGCCAGCGCCGCGATCTGCCGGGTGGGCCAGCGCAATGCTGCGCGTTCCCAGGCGGCCAGGCCGAGCCGCACGCCGCCGAACACCAGGCCCATGACGATGCCGATATGCAGTCCCGCCACCGCGAGCAGATGCGCCAGGCCGGAATCCTGGAATGCGGCGCGGTCCGCCGGCGGGATCGCGGTGCTGATGCCGGTGAGGATGGTGGCGGCCACAGCGCCGCGCGGCCCGGGGAGTAAGGCGAGGATGCGCGCGGCGATATGCCCCCGCACCGCCGCCCAGAACCCACCCGCGCGGCCATGCACGATCACCGCCGGGCCAATGGCGAAGCCGTAGCCGCCGACCCCCGCAAAAAATGCGTCGCGCTGCGTATCCCAGCCGCCCGGGTAGTCGGGCGGCGGGGGCGGCCGCACCAGGGCGCGCACGCGGATCGTCTCGCCGGCGGCGATTGGAGTCGTCTCGGTGCCGCGCAGGCGGATGCGCAGACTGCGGGGCAGCGCCGGCTGTCCATCCAGGCTGGGGGCGGCGAGCGTGATACGGTCCCCCGCCGGCAATGCCTCCACCAGGGTTACCTTGCCGGTGATCTCGGCGGCGGTGCGCGGCAAAGGCGGCCAAGGCGGGGCACGTGCGGTGGCCAGGCAGGCCAGGGCGAAGCCGCATGCTGAACAGGCCGCCGCCAGCGCGGTTGCACGCGCGCAGGCCCAGCGCCAGGCGCACGCAGCGGCCAGCAGGCTCGCCACCGCCACTGAAGCGGCCTCGCGGAGATCCGGCTCCGTGCCCTGGGCGAAATACGCGAGTATTCCTCCGCCCAGAAACACGGGCAGGAACAGCACGAACCGATCCCGCTGCGTGGCGAGAAACTCATCCAAAACATTCCGCACCCGTACAGACTACGCCATGCAGGCACAGCGAACAGGTAAAAGTTTTTTGCTTCTTTTTTTCAAAAAAAGAAGAATCTTCTTTCTTGAAAGAAAGAAGCAAAGAACTTTTACCTATGTCAGCCGTCCCCCGCGGCATGACTTCGGCGGTGGCACAGGGTAGACCAGCGCTATGACTGTTCGCACACGTTTCGCGCCGAGCCCGACGGGGCTGCTGCATATTGGCGGGGCTCGCACGGCCCTGTTCAACTATCTGTTCGCCCGCCACCATGGTGGCGCCTACCTGCTGCGGATCGAGGATACCGACCGCGAGCGCAGCACGCAGCTTGCGGTGGATGTGATCCTGCAAGGCCTGGCCTGGCTCGGGCTTTCGCCGGATGAGAAGCCCGTTTTCCAGTCCACCCGCGCGGCCCGCCACGCGGAGGTGGCCGAACAGATGGTTGCCGCCGGCCGTGCCTATCGCTGCTACACCAGTGCCGAGGAACTGCGCGAGATGCGCGAGCGCGCCGCCGCCGAGGGGCGGCCGCCGCGCTATGACGGGCGCTGGCGGGACCGCGATCCAGCCGATGCGCCGGCGGGCGCGGCCCCCGTGATTCGCCTCAAGGCCCCGCAGGAGGGTGAGACGATAGTGCAGGACCTGGTCCAGGGCGAGGTGCGTGTGCGCAACGCTGAGCTGGACGACATGATCATTCTGCGCAGCGATGGCACGCCCACCTACCTGCATGCCGTGGTGGTGGACGACCACGACATGGGGATCACCCATGTGATCCGCGGTGACGACCACCTGACCAACACGTTCCGGCAGGTGCAGATCTACCACGCCATGGGCTGGGAGACGCCGCGCTTCGCGCATATCCCGCTGATTCATGGTGCGGACGGTGCCAAGCTCTCCAAGCGCCATGGGGCGGTGAGCGTGCTGGAATTCGACGCCCAAGGTTTTTTGCCCGAGGCGCTGTGCAATTATCTGCTGCGCCTCGGCTGGGGCCATGGGGACGCCGAGATCATCTCGCGCGACCAGGCGATCGCCCTGTTCGATCTGGATGGGGTGGGCCGGGCCGCAAGCCGGATGGATTATGCCAAGCTGACGCACCTCAACGGCGTGTGGCTGCGCCAGGCGGACGATGCGCGGCTGACCGCGGAGGTTCTTCGGCGCCTCGCCGGCACGCCGGGACTGGTGCTGGATGGGGCGGCCGAGGACCGCATCCTTGGGCTGATGCCGGGTCTGAAGGAGCGCGCGAAAACCCTGGTGGATCTGGCTGCCAGCGCTGCCTTTCTTGCCCGGACGGTGCCGTTGCCCTTCGAGGACAAGGCCCGCGCCGTGCTCACCCCGGACGCTCGCGCGCTTCTGGCCGGGCTCGCAGGGCATCTCGCGGCGACCGATTTTACGCAATCCGCCGTGGATGCAGCCTTGCGTGCCTATGCGGAGACGGAAGGCAAGAAGCTAGGCCAGGTCGCTCAGCCGCTGCGCGCGGCGCTGACCGGCAGCACCACAAGCCCTGGTATCGATGCGACTCTGGCGGCGCTGGGGCGCGAGGAGTCTCTGGCCCGGATAGCGGCGGCGGTGGCGGATTGATCGCGCGCGGGCGCTAAACCAGGTCAAAATCCTGCACGGTCTGCGTCATGTGCTTGCGGCGTGCCGCGAGCGAGCGCGCCGCCGCTTCCGCCTCGGCCAGTGTTGCGGGTTCCTCGCCGTGCAGTTTCTGCCATTCCTGGTATTCGGCATCGGTAGGCTCGGGGAACAGGATCCACCGCGCATCCGACCAGGCTTCGCGGATGGCCTGCACGGTGGTTGCCCCGCGCGCGACCACAATCCCTGCCGCGAATGTCGCGATCGCGTTCTCTGCTGCCAGCGACATGCTGATGTTCTCCGCCGGATCGGGTGAGATTGTTGGGCTGATCAGTTCCCTTTAACGGCCACGATGCAGAGCGGTTGCGGCTTCGTCACGGAATGTAGCCGCCTTTGCCCATTGGCTTGACGATCAGACAGGTGGCGAGCGCGTGCAGCAGGCCGGCGCTCACCAGCGCGGGGAGGCTCGCGGTGGTGATGTCGTAGGGCCAATGACTTTTGTAGCTGACCGGATCGAGAAGGGCGCAGTACACGGCGCACCCGCCGGCCATGGCGATGAGGGAGGCGGGGTTGAAGCCGCCGACAAAGCGATAGGTACCCTGCGGGCCGGCCGTATAGAGCGCGCGTATGTCGATACGGCGCCGGCGTAGCAGGTAATAGTCGGTGATCTGAATGCCGCAGAGCGGCGCGAACGCCATGCCGACAAAACCCAGCAGCGCGCTGAAATGCGCGAAGAAGAGCTCGGGGATGAAAAGCCCGACCGCGGCCACGGGCGCGATCGTGATCAGCAGCAGGGCCGGCCAGGGTACCCGCTCCAGCAGGGGAACATGCCGCAGCCCGATCGCCGCGGCGTAGACGCCGGCAGAGGCTGTGCCGAGATTGGCCGCCGCCACGAACAACAATGCCACGATGCCATAGGCGGTGCCGCCGACCGTGCGCAGCCATTCGGCGGGATCGGAAACCTTCAGCACCAGAACGCCGGCGATGCCGATCAGCGAGAGCAGCGGCACCGGCATGCCCATGCCGATCATCACCGGGATCGCCGCCCTGCGCCCATCCGGCGCCATCCGGACCATCGCGCCGATATACGGCCACCATGAGAGCAGCGATATGATGCCGATTTCGATGCCCGTGGTGTAATTCCATACGCGGTCGGGGCTGGCGCTCACCGGGACGGCGCCGACAAGCTCGGCCCAGCGGTGCGTGACGAGGATGTACAGCATCCACACACCCACCAGAACATGCGCCACCAGAACGCGCGCGATCCGATCCAGGCCGTGCGCGCCCTTCTGCAGGAACACAAACACCAACAAACAGGCAAGCAACACCGTGCCAGGCACCACCAGCGCGCTTCCGCCCGGCGGCAGCGCATGCATCGCAATCAGCAACTGGGTGGCCGACTTGGCGAAAAAGATCAGCAACACCGAATTCCAGCCGACCACGGACAGCTGCTGCATCACGGCCGGCACCACCCAGCCGCGCGAGCCGAAGGACGGTTTTGTCGAAGCCAGCGAATCAACGCCGAAGCGGATGCAGATTGGCAGTGTCGCGAAGGTGACGATCATCATGCCGATCATGCTGCCGCCGAACAGCGCGCAGGCGCCCTGCCGGAAACCGAGATAATATCCGACGCTCTCGCCGATCAAGTAACACCAGGTCGCCGCCGCCGCCGTGGCCAGCGCCACGCCCAGACGCCACGATCCCCAATTGCGTTCGCCCTTCAGCAGCGGCCAGGCGGTCTTATCGGCGGCCTCTCCGCCGAGGTCCGGGCAAGCCACGCGCTCCGCCGCGATCGCCGCCTTCACAGGAACCATCCGATCGTCAGTACGATCGCGGGCAGGGCGACGCCCAATGCGAGCAGCCAGGCGATGCTGGCGGCATCGAGATCCCCGCCCTGCCCCGCGACCGATTCGAGAGCCGCGATTCGCCGCTCCAGCTCGGCCTGGGCGCCGCGCGCCGCGCGTTTTGGCTCTGTGCCGGTCAATGCGCGGGCACGCCGGCCGGCTCAGCGTGGTCCAGGGTAGGCCTCCTGGCTCTTGTAGGGGAACCACCAGAAATCATGGTCGGAACAATTCGGATCGATCATCACCAGCTTCGACTGGCGGAATTGTTCCAACCCCTCCGGGCCAAGCTGGCTGCCGGTGCCGGACATCTTCCAGCCGCCGAAGGGGCCTGCATCGTTGTCCAGCAATGGCGCGTTGATCCAGGTCATGCCGGCCTCGATCTCGCCGACGGCGCGCATGGTTTCCTTGAGGTCGGTGGTATAGACAACCGAGCCGAGCGCGTATTTCGAGTCATTCGCGTGGGCGATCGCCTCATCGAAGCTTTCAACCTTGCAGATCGGGATGACGGGGCCGAAGGATTCGGTCTGCAGGATTTCCATGTCCTGGGTCAGGCCGCTCAGCACCGTGGGTTCAACAAAAAAGCCCGTGTTGAACCGGCTGGGGCGGCCACCGCCGCACTGAACGGTCGCGCCGGCATCGATCGCCCGCTTCACCAGCCCTTCGAAACGCGTGCGTTCCCGTTCGGAGACCATCGGTCCCATATCGACGTGGTCGAGCCCGTTGCCGACGCGGATCCGTCTGGAGAGTTCGGTGACGCGATCGACGAACGCGTCATGGATGGAGGCGTGTACGTAGAAGCGTTCCGCCCGGGCGCATATCTGCCCGCAATTGATGTAGGCGGAAAACACCGCGCCCTTGGCTGCCATCTCCAGCGGTGCCGAGGGCATGACGATGAAGGGATCGTTGCCGGACGCCTCGATGAGCGTGCGCTTGAAGGAGCCGGCGCAGGCGCGTGCGACGGCCTGGCCTGCGGGAATGCTGCCGGTGAAGGCGACGCAGTGAACATCCGGATGCGCCACGAGCTTGGCGCCGGTTTCTCCCGTGCCTGTCAAACATTGCACCAGGCCGGGCGGCAGATGGGCGAAGGCCTCCAGCATCGCGAGCGAGCAAAGCGAGGTCAGTTCCGATGGCTTGAGGATGACCGCATTGCCGGCGGCCAGCGCCGCGGCCGCTTCCCAGGCGAACAGAACGAACGGGTAATTGAACGGCATGATGATCAGCACGGTGCCGAGCGGGTGCTTGGTTACCAGATGGGTCTGGCCATCCACCACCGGACCGATCACGCGACCGTTGTCGTGGCGGGCGATCTCGGCGTAATAATCATAGGCCGTTGCGGACCATTCCACCTCGTCGGCCGATTCCTTGTAGGGCTTGCCCATTTCGCGCGTCATTGCCTCGGCAAGGAACGCGCGCCGTTTGCGCAGGCCATGAGCGATTTCATGCAGCGCCTCCGCCCGGGCCAGGGCGTTGCGCTTTGCCCAGGCTTTTTGCGCGCGCCTGGCGGCGGCGACGGCCTCCTCGATGTCAGTGTCAGAGGATTCCGCCACCTCTCCGTTCGCGGCTTCGGTGGCGGGATCAAGCACGGGAATGGCGGTAGGGCTGGCGCTCGGCCGGAGCGTGCCATCGATGAGAATCTTGCCGCTGAGCGAGGCGAAACATTGCGCGATATCCATGCTGTCCCGGTCTCCGCAGTTAGGAAGGTCTTCTTTTCTGAAGAAAAGAAGCGAATTACTTTTGTTTGTGCTGTCGCGGACTCGCCGGCAGCGTGCGCCACCGAGCAGGAGTTTTTTGGTTCTTTTTTTCAGAAAAACTTTTGTTCTGCTACCACTTTACGCGCTCACTCCTAGGATCAAACCACGGCGCCAGTTGGGCGCGCGCGGTATACCGCCTCCACGCGACCTCAACCTCGACCGGCTCGGCCGCCAGCCAGGCGGCGGTGACGCCGTCGGCGCAGTGTACATATCCCATGCCCAGCGAGGCCCCCAGCGTGTGTCCATAGCCGCCGGAGGTGATCGAGCCGATGATCCGGCCGGCGCGCCAGATCGGCTCCTCGTGATAGAGGAGCGGGGCGTCCGGCCCATCCAGCCTCACCTGAACGAGGCGCCGCGCCGGCGTCCCTTTGTTTCGGGTCCGAAGCAGCGCGTCGCGCCCGATGAACCCGCCTGGTTTGTTAAAGGCGACGGCGAAACCGAGCCCCGCCTCGATCGGCGTATCGTCCTGCCCGATATCGTGGCCCCAATGGCGGTAGCCTTTCTCCATGCGGAGCGAATTGATGGCAAAATAACCGCCCTGGCGCAGCCCGAACGCCGCGCCAGCCTGTACCAGCACATCGAAGATGGCTTGCGCGAACTCCGCCGGGATCAGCAGTTCATAGCCGAGCTCGCCGACATAGGTGATGCGGGAGAGGCGGACGCGGCCGTAGCCGAGCTCGATCTCGCGGCTGGCGCCGAAGGGCAACGCGGCATCCGACAGGTCGTCAGGCGATAGGGATTGCAGCAGGGCGCGCGATTTCGGGCCCATCAGCGCCAGCATGGGCAGGCCCGAGGTGACGTCGCGTGCATGAACACGGGCGTCGGGTGGCAGATGCCGCGTCAGCCAGGCCATGTCGCGGATTTGCGAGGTGGCGATCGTGACGATCAGGAACGACGTCTCGGAGAGGCGCGTCACGGTCACGTCCGCCTCGATCCCGCCGCGGTCGTTGAGCCATTGGGTATAGACGACGCGGCCTGGCGGCACGTCGATCTCGTTGGCGCAGATTCGGTTTAGGGCGGCGCAGGCATCGCGGCCATCAACGGCGATCTTGGCAAAGCAGCTGTGGTCGAAGAGGGTGAGGTTCTCGCGCGTGTTGCGGCACTCCTCGGCCGTGACGCCGAACCAGTTCTGCCGGCCGTAGGAATAGGTCATCTCCGGCGCCATGCCGGGTGGCGCGAAGAACCCGGGCCGTTCCCAGCCCGCCGCTTCCGTCATGCAGGCGCCGGCTGCCACCAGCCGGTCGTGAAACGGGCTGCGCCGCACGCCGCGGGCGGTCGTGTATTGGCGGTAGGGCCAATGCAGGTCGAACAGCAGGCCGAGCGTCTCGGTGGTGCGGTCATAGAGGTATTTGCGGTTGGACTGGAACGGCATCATCCGCCGCACATCGACATCGGCAAGCTCCACCGGCGGATGGCCGTGCTTGATCCAGTGGGAGAGCGCGCGGCCCACGCCGCCGGAGGAGAGGATGCCGACCGAGTTGAAGCCGCAGGCGCAATACAGCCCCTCCACCTCTGGCGTTTCGCCGAGGAGGTAGCGATCGTCCGGCGTGAAGCTTTCTGGCCCGGCGAAAAAGAGCTTGATGCCCGTGCTGGCCAGGAGCGGCACACGTTCCATCGCCTGCGCCAGGATCGGCGCGAAATGATCGAAATCCTCGGGCAGCGAGTCAAAGCAGAAATCGGCGGGGATGCCGGTGTGGCCCCAGGGCTTGGCGTTCTGCTCGAAGCAGCCGAGCAGCAGCTTGCCGGCATCTTCTTTGTAATAGGCCTGCTCGTCGCCGACGAAGAGGACCGGCAGGTTGCGCGGCAGGTCAGGCATCGGCTCGGTGACGACATAGAAATGCTCGGCGGCATGCAGCGGCAGCGACACGGCGCTGCACGCGGCGAGCTCGCGGGACCACATGCCGCCGCAGATCACGACCTTCTGCGCCCGGATCTCGCCCTGCTCCGTGAGCACGCCGCAGGCCCGCCCGTGTTCGGTGAGGATACGCTCCACGCGCAGGTTTTCGATGATCGTGACGCCCGCTTGCCTGGCGCCGCGGGCGAGCGCCATGGTCACGTCGACGGGATTGACCTGGCCATCCTTCGGCATCCAGACGCCGCCGACGATTGCATCGGTGTTGATCGGGGTCCACCGCTCCTTGATCTGCGCCGGCGTCACCAGTTCCACCGGCAGGCCGAAATTGCGCGCCATCGATGCGCCGCGGTGGAGTTCCTCCAGCCGCCCCGGGTTTTTCGCCACGCGCAATGAGCCGCCCTGGCGGAAGCCGGTGGCCTGGCCGGTTTCCGCCTCCAGGCTGTGGAACAGCTCGCCGGTGTATTTGGCCAGCTCGGTCATGTTGCGGGTGGCGCGCAACTGGGTGACCAAGCCGGCGGCATGCCAGGTGGTGCCGCATGTCAGCTGACGGCGCTCGCACAGGATGACATCGGTGATGCCCAGCTTGCCGAGATGATACGCGATCGATACGCCGGCGATGCCGCCGCCGACGATGACGACCTCCGCGCTGCTCCGGAACGCAACACTCACGTCGAGGGCCCCCGCAGCCGCTTCACTGAAGCCACGTTAGGTGCCCCGCCCCCACCGCCTCAATACCCGTTTCCAGGTAGACGCCCCCAAACAGTCAAAAGTTCTTTGCTTCTTTCTTTCAACAAAGAAGACTCTTCTGCCATCATAGCCCTGTGGAATACCGGTTCTCTCCTGACTACCTTGGAACGCACGCTTGGCACGAGCGCCTCGCCGGCGTGTTTTGCGACCAGTGCGCTGGCCCGGCGATCAACCGGATGATCGATGAACTGGTCTGCCGGCTGGAGGCAGACAGCCATCTGGTGCTGCATTTTCCGCAGGCGGCGTGCCCGGACATCCTGCTTCACGCCGTCAGTCATTCTTCGCGCAAGAACCGGGTGGAAGGGTATCGCAACGCCTATTACCTGCTGGATCCGTTCCACATCAACATTGCCCATGTGCACCTTCTCGGCAGTGCGAGCCTGCGCGATGTGATCGACGGACCGTTCCACGACAGCGAGTATTATCGGTTCTATTATCTCGATGCCGGGCTTCTCGATGAGTTGTGCTTCTGCGCCAGCGATGGGCAGGGTGGACATGTCCTGCTGTCCTTGGGCCGTTCGCTGGAGCGGCGCCTTTATGCCGACTCCGAACTCGCGGCGATGCGCGCGGTGGCGCCTCTCGTCTGTGCCCTTCTGCGCGACCAGTGGCGTCTGCTCGCCGCGCCAGCCAGCCGGCTGCGCACCGCGCCCGTGGAGATGCGGCGTGAGATCGACCATGCCCGGGCGAATTTCGGCCGATCCGTTCTGACGCCGCGCGAACGCGAGGTGATGGACCTGATGCTGAAAGGCCATTCCTGCGAAAACATCGCCCGCGCGCTCGCCATTGCCCCAGGGACAGTGCATGTGCATCGCAAGCATATTTACGAGAAGCTTGATATCGGGTCGCTGACCGAGCTGTTCTCCCTGTTCATCGACGCGATTTGCAGCGTCTCGACCGAACCGGGGCAGGACCCGCTGGTGCTCTATGCACGCGCCGGCGTGCCCACAAGACGCGTGCCGGAAGTGGCCGGCGCATGAGCATCGCTTGCGGGCCACCGCCCGGTGGCGAGACAGCGCTGAGCGCGGCGCAGGACTGGGTATGGCGCCTGGGCGGCAAGGCCAGCACACCTCTCAGCTTCGTCGCCGGACAGAGCTTTGCGATCGGCCGCACCCGCTTCGATGGGCTGGCCGATGAAGTGGAAGCACCGACACTGGCCTTGCACTATGTCTCGGTCACTCTCACTGGCACACTGCAGATCGAGGCCCGGCTTGATGGGGAAAAACGCTCTGCCCATATCCGGCCTGGCCAATCCGTGATCATGGCAGCGGGCTGCCGCAATAGCTGGCGCTGGGACGGGCCAACCGAGGAGGCGCATGTCTTCGTCAAACCGGACTTCCTCGCCGACGTGGCGGCGGAGGCCGGTCACAGTATCAGGCCGTTGGAGGGCGCGATCGCCGTCAGCGACCCGGCGCTTAGCCCAACCATTGTCGCGCTCGCCGACGAGCTGGCGCGCCCGCTCGGCCCATCGAGGCTGTTTGTCGATCTGGCGGCCCAGAATGTGGCCCTGTGCCTGCTGCGGTGGCATTGCGGCGCCGCGGCCGCAAGGTGCCGGCGCGGCCGGGACGGCGCTTTGACACCCCGGCAGCTTCGCCGTGTTGCCGCCACCGTCGAGGATCGGCTGGCCGAGGATATCGGGCTGGACGATCTGGCCGCCGCCGCCTGCACCAGCCGGTTCCACTTTGTGCGCGCCTTCAAGGCTGCCACCGGCACCTCGCCGCACCGCTGGCTCACCGCTTTGCGCATGGAGCGTGCCCGGCACCTGCTAGCGCATACCAAGATGCCGGTGATCGAGATCGCAGCCGAAATTGGATTTGAAAGCCAGAGCCATTTCGGCGCCATCTTTCGCGCGCAGACGGGATGCACGCCGCGGGACTGGCGCCGCTATCGCGGCGGGTCAGAACCCATTGGCTTTGCGCTGTCGGCGGGGGCGTCGCTCTAAATCAGCAATAATCCGAGAGACTGAGGCAAGGGCCGGCGCCACTCACTCTATCGCCGGGGATCATGCGCGCCGGCGGAGAGGGTGCGATGGCGAAAATGTGGGGCGGCGAGCCGTATTACGGCCTCGATGACGAATTCGATCCGCATTGGTTCCTGACCGAAGAACAGAGCGCGCTTCAGCGCGAGCTGATCGAGCTGTGCCGCACGGTGCTACGCCCGAACGCCATCGAATCGGACCGCAACAACACCTATCCTCGCGCCAATCTTGAGGCACTGGCGAAACTCGGGCTGCTCGGCATCATCGTGCCGAAAAGCCTCGGCGGACGCGGCGAGAACCATGTCGGCACGTTGATGGTGGCCGAAACCATTGCCCGGTACGGCTGCCCTTCCACGGCGCTCATCTACATGATGCACATGGTCGCGGTCGCCGGCCTCGTCTATCGCGCGCGCGGCAATGCGGAGATCGAATCGCTGCTCTCGCGCATCGATAAGGAGTGCCTGGTGGGCACCGCATCCTACACCGATCCCGAAACGGGGGGTCACTTCTGGTATCCGAAAACCTCATCTTCCCGGCGCGTCCCCGAAGGCTGGCACGTGCAAAAGACAGCCGCCTGGACGACATCCAGCGGCTATGCCGACTGGTATATCTCGCAGACAACCAGCCCAGATTTCGCCGGCGATTACAGTGACCTCTCGGTTTTTCTGTTCCACAAGCAGGAGGTGAAGGGTTCGCCCGGCCACTGGAACGCGATGGGCATGCACGGCAACCAATCCGGCCCGGTGGAGATCGACACCGTTATTCCCGCGAACCGGATTGTCGGCTGGCCCGGCGATGGTGCGGCCTCCAACGACGAGGCGGTCGATCCGCTGGCCATGCTCCTCTACGCCGGCGCCTATAATGGCGTCGGCCTCGCCTGCATCGATGTCGCCAAGCGCCATGTCACGCGCCGCGCGCATGCGCAGTACGGCCGACGCGTCGCCGATTATCCCACGATCCAGGATGTGTTCGGCCGCGCTATTATCGATGCGCAGGCTTCGCGGCTGCACGCCTATGCCCTCGCCCGCGCGCTGGACGACGCCACGGAAAATGGCAGTTGGGACATCTACATTGACGATCCCAAGGCGATGCCCCGTGCCAAATTCGCCTCCTGGTGCTTCCAGACGAAGTTCCTCTCCACCCGCTTTGCCTTCGAGGTGTCGGACAAGATGCTGCAGGCCTGCGGCGGCCGCGGCTATATGCGCGATCTGGAGCTGGAGCGGCTGGTGCGGGACTCCAAGGCCGGCTGGATCATGGCGCCTTCCAATGAGGTAACGGCGCAGCTGGTCGGCAAATGGGGGCTGTTCGGGGCGGACGCGATCGATTGGTGGAACCAGAAGGTGGATGAGCCGGTGCTGATGAATGAGCTGGGCAAGCTGGATGCGGCCGGGAAACAGAGGATTATTGATCGGTTGGCGGCAGAGTTGCGGGGGAAGGAAGAAAGTCTTCTCTGAAGAGAAGAAGCAAAAGACTTTTATCTATTTGTGCGCGCCTCGCCGGCAGCGCACGCCAAGTGTCAAAAGTTTTTTGGTTCTTTTTTTCAAAAAAGAACATTCTTCCTTCCCAAAGGAGCGCCACCATGACGCTGATCGCCCCCGTTCAAACCGAGCACGTGACCTTTGATCCCCCCAAGCTCGCCCATCTCGGCATGATCCCCGAGCTGGTCGTGGGCCCGGTGACCGACGAGCGGATCTGGGTGGGGCTGGAACCGAATGTCTGGTTCCGTCCGTTGTTCTTCGACATGAACAGCGGCGGACATGGCGAGGTGCTGCGGGTGCGGCGCGGCGGAATTCTGTCGCGTCACCGGCACCCGACGCCGGTTCACGGCTTTGTTCTTAAGGGAAGCTGGCGCTATCTGGAGCACAGCTGGATCGCGCGGGAAGGCAGCTATGTGATGGAGCCGCCCGGCGAGGTGCATACCCTCACCTGCGATGGCGACGACGAGATGCAGACCGTGTTCTTCATCCAGGGGCCGACCCTTTACCTTGACGACCAGGATCGGGTGACGCTTGTCGAGGACAACTACCAGCTCATTCAGGCCGCCCGCGACCATTACGAGGCCGCGGGGCTTGGCAGCGACTTTGTGAACCAGTTCATTCGGTAGCCTGAGGCTGCCGGGCTTCTACCCATCCGGTGCGATCACCCGCACGGTCGGGAAATAGGTCCGGTAGCGTGCCGCATCGCGCGTCAATACGTCATATCCCGCCACAGCCGCATGCGCGCCGATCAGGAAATCGGGTAGGGGCGATCGCCTCGTACCACCGCGCCGCCGGTAGGCAAGGAAAACCCGGCCCGCCAAGAAGGCGGCCTCGTAGGGCAGTGCCTCCCGCGCAAACCACTCGGCCGGCAGCGCTTCATCAAGCGCCTCTGCGGTCTGCGCCCGCACTGACACTTCTGCATAAATGATCGGGTTGATCACCAGCCGAGAACGGCTGGCTGCACGGGCCAAGGCTGCCGCTGACCATGCAGCCCAGGTCTTGTCCTCGCCCAACACGTCAATCAGAACATTGCTGTCGACGAGGACGGCGTTCAATCCTCACCGCGGGTCATCGCCATGATCTCATCGGTCGTCAGGCCGCCGCGCAGCCGGCCGCGCAAACGCGCCACGATCCGGTCGCCGCGGCTGTTGCCCTGCTCAGACACCACGGGGACGATCCGTGTGAACTTGCCATCGTATTCAAAAGCGACCTCGGTATGCGGCAGCAGCCCCGCCTTCTCCCTTATGTCGGCCGGGATTGTCACCTGGCCCTTGGATGTAATACGCATGCTGCTCCCCAATTCTTACATGTAAGAGTATTACTCCAAAAACCCGCATCGCAAGGGCCCTGCCTTGCTTGCCCCACATGCAAACCGCTACATCCGTTGCGAACCACACCCCGGGCACCCCACGCGTGCAGCTCCAGAAACACCTACTGGCGATCGAAGGCATGCATCCGCCCGATATCGTGCAGTTGCTGGACCTGGCCGAGAGCTACGCCCTGCTCAACCGATCGGGCAAAACGCAGCGGGACCTGCTGCGCGGGCGGACCCTGATCAACCTGTTCTTCGAGGATTCCACCCGCACCCGCACCAGTTTCGAACTCGCTGGCAAGCGGCTGGGGGCTGACGTGATCAACATGTCGGTCTCCGCCAGCTCGGTGAACAAGGGGGAGACGCTGCTCGATACGGCAACCACCCTGAACGCAATGATGTGTGATCTGCTGGTCGTGCGGCACGACCAGTCCGGCGCGCCGGCGCTGCTGGCCCAGAAGGTGGACGCGGCCGTGATCAACGCCGGCGACGGCACCCACGAACACCCAACCCAGGCGCTGCTGGACGCGCTGACCATCCGCCGCCGCCACGGCCGCCTGGAAGGCCTCACCGTCGCCATCTGCGGCGATTCCCTGCACTCCCGCGTCGCCCGCTCCAACATCC
>PKZM01000058.1:67011-109886 GCA_003133065.1 Acetobacteraceae bacterium | reverse complement strand
CTGCCACCGCAAGCCACCGCCACCACCTGGTACGTCGCCGGCACCGGCAGCGACAGCAATTCCGGCACCACCATCGCGGCCCCCTTCGCAACACTGCAACACGCAGCCGACATGACCTCGCCAGGCGACATCGTCATGGCGTTCAGCGGCACCTATGTCGTGCCCTGCATCGGGTGCGACGTTCTGGACATCAACATCTCCGGGACGCAAGCAGCGCCCATCACGTATCAGGCCTATCCCGGCCAAAGGCCGGTGATCGACTTCAAACGCGGCTGGGGCGGCATCAATATCCGCGCCAATTACATCATCGTCAGCGGCTTCCACGTGCGCGGCGGGCGATCCCTGGTCAGCCTGGCCTACGCCACGAAAAACGCTCATAACCTCAACAATTATCTCACCAGCGGCAATGGCATCATCGTCGGCTGCGGCAACACGCAAACCTTCAGCCATATCATCATCCAGAACAACGTGGTGCATGACGCGCCGGGGGCGGGGATCGCCACCTGCTATGCCGATTACATGACGATCCAGAACAACACCGCCTACCTGAATGCTTTCTGGTCTCCCTATGGCAACAGTGGCATCAGCATTTATGAAATGCGTGATTCCGACGCGAACACGGGGTATAAGAATTTCATCCTCGGCAATCTCACCTACAGCAATCGGGAATACGTCCCGTTTTATAGCGCGGGCGAGATCACGGATGGTAACGGCATTATTGTTGATGACAACAAGAACACCCAATCCAGCAACGTGCCGTATGGCGGCCGCACCCTGGTGGCCAACAATATTTCGTACATGAACGGCGGCTCCGGCATCCACACCTATGCCAGCGCCCATGTCGACATCGTGTTCAACACCGCGTACGAAAATAATCGAACACCGAGCTTGAACGAAGGCCAGATCTTCGCCAATACCGGAAGCGATGTAAAGATCCTGAACAATATCCTTCACGCGGCGGCGGACCATACATTCTATTCAAATTATAACAACGCCGAAGATGTCGTATACGACTACAATCTGCTCTACAGCACCACCCCGCAAGCGGGTGAAGCAGGCTTGGCGCCTGGCCCACATGATATTGTCGGCGCCCCGCTTTTCACGGATGGTCAGGCGTATATCTTCACACTGCGGAAGAACTCTCCGGCCATCGGCAGCGCATCCTCCACCGATGCCCCCGCCATCGACTACGCCGGCAACCCGCGCCCAACGCCGGGCCGCGGCTATGACCGCGGCGCGCTCCAATACGTGCCGTGAATGAAGGTCTCCCTTTCTGAACAAAAGACGCAAAAGACTTTTGGCGTTGCAGTCGCGGCGTTGCCGGAACAGTACGCCAAGAAAGGCCTTCAGCCCAATCCTATCACGGTTCCTCCATGTCCATCCGGCATCAATGCGAATTCCCCCCCGGCATATGTCCCGCTGAGCCGCAATAACCCCAGTATCTGACCCGAAGAACCCTCCAGCGTCAGCGTGCCCGGCGCGTAACTCGCCTCGGATGCCACCACCCCACCCACATCGATCATATCCCCCGCGGCAAAGCCGGACAAAGTCCCATCCAGCTTGTCCAGCGCCGTCGCATCCAGCACCGCATCGCTGCCCAGAAACCGCAGTGCCGCGCTATCCGCACCTGCACCGCCCAGCGCCAGCGTGCCGCCTGCACTCACCGCCAGCACCCCCGCCCCGGTCACCGCCCCAAGCACCGACAGGCTGCCCTGTGCTTCGAGCCAGGACGACGCGGTGAGCATGACCAGCGACGGCGCCCGGACGAGACCGCTCCCCTCCATGGTGCCGCCGTAAATAGCCATGGTGCCACTCGCACTCAGCGTGCCGGCCGTCAGTGTGCCTGCCCCGATCGTTCCGTCGTCCATCTCAACCTGGGCGCCTCCGGCCACATCCAGCGAAACCCCCGGCAGTAATTCGATCTGCCCGGCGGTCAGCGCGCCATGCGCCCCGGCTACCAGGATGATATTGCCTGCTGCGTCGGCTGAAAGCGTTCCCGTCACCGTGGCCGTCGCCCCCGAAATCACCTTCAGGATGGAAGCCGAGGCGCCCGTGGGGCCGTTCAGTCCCATGGTGAGGTTGCCATTGATCTGCCACTGCGAACCGGCACCATCTACCGTCACCACGCTGCGTCCACCCCTCGCCGTCGAGTCGCCGATCGTGGCCGCAAGGCCCACCCCGGGCTGCTGCGCTGTCGTGCCGGCATTGGAAACCAGCGTCGCGCCGCCGATGATCAGCACACTGCCCGGGCCCGTCTGCTGCAGGAGAGAAGCTGCTCCGATCTGCGTGACACCCCCGCTTGCCGTCAGGCGCGAAGCCGTGCCCGAGACGACCAGCACGCCCCCGTTGCTGATGGAGATGGGCTCGGAACCGCTGGTGCTGGTGATTGCCGAGGCGGTTGCCGCACCGCCGATCGTCAGCGCCGCATTCGCCCCTGTGATCACGATGCCGCCAAGCGCGGTGAGGCTGCTGCCCGCGCCCGTGACCGAGACCGTGGCACCGCCATTTGCCGCCGTGCCATCCAGGAAAACGGCCCCGGTTCCCCCGTTCTCGGCGGCCGACAGATGGCTGCCGCCGCTTGCTGTCAGCACGCCCCCGCCGACGGTCAAATTGCCGGCCACGGCAAGTGCCGCATTGCCCACCATGTTCACACTGCCGCCCACGACAGCTGTATCAGCCTGCACCGTGCCGCCCGTGCTGATCGTCAGGTGCGCGGCACTGGCGCCGGTGAGATCCAGTTCTCCCTGCACTGCCAGAATTGATCCGGTTCCGGTTACGCTCGCTTGCCCGGTGCCTTGCTCAACGCCCGGTGCCACATCCACAGCGCCGATCACGATCTCCGGCGCGCCGGCCGTGCCGCTATCTACCCGGACGGTACCGCCCTGGCTGATATTGAGAGCGCCTGCCCCACCATCGCCCACCAGCATCGCCGTCCCGCTGGACAGAGAGAGCGCGCCATCCGCCACGTTCAGCGTTCCGGCCTTACCCTCGCCGATCACAACCCGCGCCTGGCCGGTGCCGTTCACCGTGCCGCCGGCCGCGATAGTGAACGCGCCGTCGATCGTCTGCGTGCCGGAAAGGGCTGCCACCGCCCCTGCCCCGCTGAGGGTGAACACGCCGCCATCCACCCCGCTGCCCGCTACCAGATGCCCGGCTGCCCCCACCGTCAAGTTACTGCCGGCGGTGATCACGTAACCTGGATCGGCGGCAGGTGTTGCGATCGTGACCGTGCCGCCGATGATGCTGGCGGTGCCCGTGCCGACCACGCTGGTGCCGCTGCTCGCCCCCAGGGCGAGCGAGGTGCACGTCACCTGGGCTGCCGCCGCCACATCCAGCACGCCGCGGAAGCGGCTTCCCACATCCAGCGATCCGTCGGCCGTGCCACCGCTCACAGACAGCGTCGTGCCCGCCCCCGTCGCGGTGAATGTGCCGGCATAGGACCCTGCCGCCGTCGTGCCGCCAATAGAAAGATACGAAGCGGCAACTTTAGCGCCGCCACTCTCCGTGAGCGCACCAAGCAGGGACAGTTCCTGTCCGACACTCAGCTTGCCGGCATCGATCATGCTGACCCCGGCAAAATCCGCGAACGAATCCACGGCGATGGACGCGCTGAACACTGCCCCGGCGCCTGTGCCGTCCACGTTCAGGCTACCGAGCGTGCCGTTGCCCGAACATACCGTTGCGCCAACAAAACTGCCCTCATCGTTGGCGCCGGGGACCCCGTCCACCTGTTTGGTCCCATCATAGAGCCAGTTCCCAGCAAGCCCGAACGCCGATGACCCGCCCGCGCCCGTCCACGAATAAGTGCCCGCCAGCGACACGCCGCAACTCCTGCCAAAATGCTACCGTACCGTAACGTTACGAAATCGGCAAGAACGCAACGCGCAGAATGATGGAGAAAGGAAGCGTGTTCTTTTTTGAAAAAAGAACCAAAAAACTTTTGTTCCTTCAGTTACGTGCCATTGCCAACGTGTCGGATCGCCGGAGAGGGCAAACAGGCAAAAGTTTTTTGGTTCTTTTTTCAAAAACGAACATCTTTCTTAACTTTCTTCCCAGGCCCGCCTCAAAAGCCCCTCCACGCGCCCATCCACCGCCCCCGCTCCCGGCAAAATCACCGCGGCCTTCAATCGCTCCGACCAAGCCTCGTTCTTGGTCGCTTCCAGCATCGGATGCGCACAAGCCGCCAGCGCCAACCCCAGGCGCGCAGCGCCGCCCCGCACCGGCCGCAGTGCCGCGAACTGGTATTTGCGCGACCATGCGGAGAAGCCTTTGCGCTGGCCTGTCACCACGTCCGGCAGCTTCAACACCAGCGACTCCACTTCTGCCAGCACGGCGCGGGACGCGGGATCGGTCCATAGCGACTCCCGCAGGGCATCGGGCTCGCTCCAGCCCACCTCCGGCGGGAAGGCTTCGTTCAACACGTAGCTGGCACGGTTCTGCAGCAGGCCATGCGTTTCCTTGAACCAACGCAAGCGCGCCCGTGGGGCCGTTGCCGGGCAGGTTTTGGCAATCGCCACCCATTGCGCCAGGCTTTTTCCTGTCTCGCGCTCCAGTCCGCCTTGAACGGATGCGAACCATTTCCGCTGCTGCGCGGTCAGCTGTGGGCTATCCGGCTTCGGCATGCTTGCCTCCTCAACCTTCGTGTTGCACCCCTGACCCGCGAAAACTTATCACTATCTCTTGTCATGAGAATGCTATAGGTTGCATCCCGTGCGCGAGAACATATGTGTCCTCGCGCGTCGTTTTTGTGAAATGAGAGAATGTCCCAACCTGCACGCCGACCCTACCAGCCACGCCGCCGTGGCTTCGATGATGATCAGCCCTCCGCACCCGACATCAACTGGGGCGCCTTGAACGGCAACCGCTCCAGCGCGCCGGCCGCCTTCGGCCCAACCCTGTCCGCCACCGTCAAGTGGTTCAACCCCGAAAAGGGTTTTGGTTTTGTCGCCATGGGCGACGGATCGGGCGATGCCTTCCTGCACTGCGCCGTTCTGCAGCGCGCGGGGCATGATTCCGTGAACGAAGGTGCCTCGCTGGAGGTGCGCGTCGGTCCCGGCCAGAAGGGCCTGCAAGTGACCGAGGTGGTGAGTGTCGACCAAACCACTGCGGCCCCCTCCCGCGCCCCGCGTGCGCCTGCCGGACCACGTGGTGACCGCGCCGCCCCCACCGGCCCCTCGGTGGAGACGACCGGGACCGTGAAGTGGTTCAACCCCACCAAGGGTTTCGGCTTCATCGCCCCACAGGACGGTGGCAAGGACATTTTTGTGCACATGTCGGTGCTCGGCAATCTGCGTACTCTAAATGAGGGTCAGGTTGTTCGCGTCTCCGTCCGCCAGGGTGCCAAAGGGCCGGAAGCCGGATCTGTTTCCGAGATCTGATCCCTCCGCTCAGCTTGCGTGACATGGGCCGCTGGTGAACCATCGCCGGCGGCCTTTTTCATGCCTGTCGCAGTGAGGTGCACGCCATGCCTGAACCCGACCGCACGCCCGTGCTTGCCGGTGGCTGCCAATGCGGCGCCATCCGCTATTGCCTATACAGTCAGCCCATCGGCACCATCTGCCACTGCCGGATGTGCCAGAAAGCCGTCGGCGGCCCATTCGCGGCCTTTGCCGCCCTGCCCCGTGGCGACCTCGCCTGGACCCATGGCAGGCCTGCAACCTTCCGGAGTTCCTCGCTGGCCGAGCGCGGCTTCTGCGCCGTTTGCGGCACACCCCTTACCTATGATGGGGTCGGCAGCGCCAATATCGACATCACCATCTGCAGCCTGGACACCCCCGAGGCTGTTTCCCCGCAGGACCAGTACGGCGCTGAAGGCACCCTGCCCTGGTTCGCCAGCCTCGCCNNCGCGGCTGTCCAGTGGCTGCCCTAAAAGGGTCGCCACCGGGGTGGATCAACCAGGACACACCCTCATGGGCTCTGCCTGGCGGCTGAGATGCGCATCAGACACCGCGGGACCATCGACATAATGACCATCACGTCTGGTCGAGATTCGTTATCGAATCGGCATGAACCTCGATACACTATGGGACTCACCCGCTGGTCTGCCCCGTGCACGCGAACGAATGACCCATTCTCGGCTTTTGTCAGCCGCCAAAATCGACCGAGGGTCTCTCACCTGTTTGGCAAAGGCTGCTCCAGCGCGCCAACATCGGGAACCGGCACCAAGCCAGGCGAGGACTCAAACCTCACCGCCTGCTCGAACGCATAGCCAAGCGCCAGCACACGCTCATCCGCCCAACGCGGCCCAATGATCGAAAGCCCCACCGGTAACCCATCCACCAGCCCCATCGGCAGCGAGAGATGCGGATACCCCGCCACCGCCGGCAACGTGCTCGCCTGGCCGGAGGAATGATCGCCGTTCACCGTATCCACAACCCAGGCCGGCCCCGCCGTGGGCGCCACCAGCGCATCCAGCCGGCCCTCGGTGAGCATCCTGTCAATCCCCTCGGCCCCCGCCAGCCGCAGCGATGTCTCGCGCGCCGCCAGATACGCCGGATCATTCAAGCCCTGCGTGGCCTCCGCCTTCTCGAACAGTTCCTGCCCGAACAGACGCAACTCCCGATCCGCATGGGCGTGGTTGAAGGCAATCAGATCGGCCAGCGTGCGGGCCTGCACCGACGGCGGCGTGCTGCGCAAATACGCGGCCAGATCCGCCTTCAATTCCGTCAGCAAAACCTTCTGCTCCGCATCGCCAATCCTATCCAGGACATCGGCGCCACCCGGCAGGGAGGGTATTTCCACCACGCTTGCCCCTTTCTGCCGCAGCACATCGATCGCATGCGCGAACACCATATCGGTCTCGGGATGAAACCCGGCTAGAAACCGCATCACCCCGATGCGCTTGCCCCGCAGGGCGCCGGCATCCAGCCCCGCCACGTAATCGGTCGCGTGCTTGTCCGCATACGCTGTCGCCGCGTCCATGGGGTCGCTGCCGGCCATCACGCCCAGCAACAGCGCCACATCGCGCACGCTGCGCCCCATCGGCCCCGCCGTATCCTGGCTATGCGCCAGCGGAACGATGTTGTGGCGGGAAACCAACCCCAACGTCGGCTTGAACCCCACGATCCCGTTCACCGAGGCCGGGCACGTGATAGACCCATCCGTCTCCGTGCCGATCGCCGCCGCCGCCAGCCCCGCCGCCACCGCCGCCCCGCTGCCGGAGCTGGACCCGCACGGCGAGCGATCCGGCGACCACGGATTGCGAGTGAGCCCCCCAACCCCGCTCCACCCGCTCACGGAGCGCGAACCGCGCATATTCGCCCATTCGGAAAGATTGGTCTTGCCCAGGATGACCGCGCCGGCCGCCCGCAGCCGCGCCACCAGCGGTGCATCGCGCTTCGTGTCGTTGCCCAGCAGCGCCAGCGACCCAGCCGTGGTCGGCATATCCGCCGTTTCGATATTGTCCTTCACCAGGATCGGCAGCCCCTGCAACACCCCACGCAGCTTCGCCGCATCCGCTGCCCGCGCCTGCGCCAGCGCCTGCGGATTGACCGCCAGCACCGCATGCAGCCCCGGCCCCGCGCGATCGATTGCCTCAATCCGCGCCAGATAGCCCTGGACGAGCGCCTCCGACGTCACCGTCCCCGCATCCAACTCCCCTTTGATCTCCGTGAGCGTCTTCCCCCACGCCGCTTGCGCGACAACCATCCAGACCACCACGATGTACCTCATGCGCGCCCCTTACCGGGTCCCCCGACCAAGTACCAAAAGTTTTTTGCTTCTTTTTTTCAAAAAAGAAGAGTCTTCTTCTTTTTTGAAAAAAAGAAGCAAAAAACTTTTACCTATAGTGTGTCGGGTCCCCGGCAGCGCGGGGCTGTGGTAACGGCAATAGCACCCGAGGAGATACTATGTCGGCCGCTGGAGAGACTGAACGCCTGCTGCAGATCATGGCGCGGCTGCGCGATCCTACAACCGGCTGCCCATGGGACCAGGCGCAGGATTTCGCCACCATCGCGCCCTATACGATCGAGGAAGCCTACGAAGTCGCCGACGCCATCGAACGCGGCGACATGGCCGCCCTGCCGGACGAGCTCGGCGACCTGCTTTTCCAGGTGGTCTACCACGCACGCCTGGCTGAGGAGGGCGGCCACTTCGCCTTCGCCGATGTCGCCCGCACCATTTCCGACAAAATGATCCGCCGCCACCCCCACGTGTTCGGTGATGAAGCCGCCCGCGAGGCTAGGTTCCACCTTCAGGCATGGGAAACCCAGAAAGCCTCGGAACGCCAGGCGCGCGATGAGCACGGCGCCCTCGCCGGCGTGCCCGTCGGCCTGCCTGCGCTCACTCGCGCGCTCAAACTCAGCAAGCGCGCTGCCCGCGTCGGCTTCGATTGGCCCGATGCCGAAACCGTTCTGGCCAAGCTGGACGAGGAGGTGGCCGAATTGCGCGCCGAACTGCCCGCCGCCACGCCTGCGCGCCTCGCCGATGAACTCGGCGACATGCTGTTCGTGATAGCCAACCTGGCGCGAAAACTCGATCTGGATCCCGAATCCTGCCTACGCGGCGCGAACGACAAATTCGCCCGCCGGTTCGCCGGCGTGGAATGCAAGCTGGCTGAAGCTGGCAAAACCCCCGCGGACGCCACGCTGGAGGAGATGGAGGCAGCCTGGCACGCGGTAAAACAGACCGAGCGCCGTGCATGAGCCCGCCGATTGCGCCGGTTGCGCTGGAGGGCCGCCATGTGCGCCTGATCCCGCTTTCGCCCGAGCACGAAGCCGGCCAGATCGAAGCAGCGCGCGACGGCGAACTCTGGAACCTGTGGTATACCTCAGTCCCTACCGCCGAGGGCATGAAAGGCGAAATCACGCGCCGCCTTGGCCTGCTTGCGGCCGGTTCGATGATCCCTTTCACCGTGATGGACGCGGCCGGCACGATTGTCGGCATGACCACCTACATGAACATCGATGCCGTTACGCCACGTTTGGAGATCGGCCACACCTGGTATGCCGCGCGCGTGCAGCGCGGCCCGCTGAACACGGAGGCCAAACTTCTCCTCCTCACCCACGCCATCGAAACCCTTGGCTGCAGCGCGGTGGAGTTCCGCACCCATTTCATGAATCAGCAAAGCCGCCGCGCCATCGAGCGTCTTGGCGCCAAGCTCGACGGCATTCTGCGCCACCACGCCCGTTCCCCCAACGGCGCGTTGCGCGACACCTGCGTCTACAGCATCACCGCCCCGGACTGGCCCGCCGCCAAAGCTCATCTCCAATGGCAATTGAAAAAGCCACGATGACACGCACGGGGCACTTGATCCTTCTTATGAAACGCGAAGTTTCACCGATCGTATCGGATTCCCCGGTTGCGAAATATTGATACTGCCCGCATCTCGATTGAACACGCGGCACCCGCACACAGGCCGCGGAGTCCGATCGCCATCCAGTGCGGGCTCGGCGTGTGCTCCACTTGTAAAGCCGAGACTCCCTCCGTAATTGACGCCCAAACATCCCCTGATCGGAGTATCGCATGAGCCTGGCCATCACGCTCACGATCAACGGCGCCCAGCAGGCCATCGCGCTCGACGACCCGCGCATAACCCTGCTGGATCTCCTGCGCGAGCGGTTGGATCTGACCGGCACGAAAAAGGGTTGCGACCGTGGCCAATGCGGTGCCTGCACCATCCTGGTTGATGGGCGCCGGATCAATTCCTGCCTCGCCCTGGCGCTCAGCCATGACGGCGCCGACATCCTGACCATCGAAGGCGTGGCGCAGGGTGACCGGCTGCACCCCGTTCAGGCCGCCTTCATCGCCCAGGATGGGTTTCAGTGCGGGTTCTGCACGCCAGGCCAGATCATGAGCGCCATCGGGCTGATCCGCGAGGGCCAGGCCGGCGATGACCCCGAGCGTGTGCGTGAGGCGATGAGCGGCAATATCTGCCGCTGCGGCGCCTATATCGGCATCACTGAGGCGGTGCTGGAGGCCCAGCGCGCCATGATGGGGACCGCCGAAAGGGACGCGGCATGAACCGCTTCGACTACGCCCGCCCGGCAACGCTGGCCGAGGCGGTCACCGCCGGTGCGCTGCCAAATGCGGCCTATCTCGCCTCGGGCACCAATTTGATGGATCTGATGAAGGGCGGGGTGGCGCGCCCCAGTCTGCTCGTGGATATCGGCCGGCTGCCGGGGCTGGACCGGATCGAATTGCTGGAGGATGGCGGGGCGCGGATTGGCGCGATGGTGCGCAATGCCGACCTGGCCTATCATCCTGCGTTCGCGCGGCGGTTTCCGGCGGTCGCCGAAGCGCTGCTGTCGGGCGCCTCGGCGCAGTTGCGCAATGCGGCCACCACAGGCGGCAACCTGCTGCAGCGCACACGCTGCGCCTATTTTTACGATACCGCCAGCGCCTGCAACAAGCGCGATCCCGGGGCAGGCTGCGATGCGGTGGGCGGCGAGAACCGGCTGCATGCCATTCTCGGCTTCAGTGCCCAGTGCATCGCCACGCATCCCTCGGATTTTTGCGTGCCGCTGACCGCGCTGGATGCCGTGGTCGAACTGCTCGGCCCGCAGGGGCCCCGCGAGGTAAAACTGGAGGATTTTCACCTCCTGCCCGGCAGCACGCCGGAGCGGGAGACCGTGCTGGAACCCGGCGAACTGATCACCGCCGTAAGGCTGCCCGCGGCGGCCGCGGATTTCGCCGCACATGCGCGCTATGTCAAAATCCGCGAACGCACATCCTACGCCTTCGCGGTCGTCTCCGCCGCCGCCTGCCTGCGGTTGCAGGGCGGTGTGGTGACGCAGGCCCGGATCGCGCTGGGCAGCGTGGCGCTTAAGCCCTGGCGGGCGCGCGCGGCCGAAGCCGCTTTGTGCGGCCAGCGTGCGGATGCGGCCGCATTCCGCCAGGCAGCCGAGACGGCGCTGCAAGATGCCAGCCCGTCCGGCGACAACGCATTCAAGATCGAGCTCGCCCGGCGGGTCGTCGTGCGGGCGCTCAGCCTGGCCGCGTCCGGCACGCCCGCGCGTCTGCCCGCACTCCCCGCCTCCGCGTTTTCAGGAGAAGTCGCCCATGCCTGAGATCACCCTGGCCCAGGGGCAAGCGCATATCCGCATGGGGTCCAGCATCGGCCAGCCGCTGACGCGGTGGGAGGGCGTGCTCAAGACAACCGGCACGGCGCGTTTTGCCGCCGATCAACACCAAGCCGGCATGGTCTATGCCTGCCTGGCGGTCAGCAGCATCGCGCGTGGCCGCGTGACATCGCTGGATGTGGCGGCGGCCCGCGCCCATCCCGGCGTGATCGAGGTGATGACGCCAGCCAACGCGCCGGCGCTGGCGCTGCATCCGGATGCCAAGCATCACCCGTTCATGTTCCGCCTGGATCTGCTGCAAAGCGACGCGGTGCGCTTCGCCAACCAGCCCATCGCCGTGGTGATCGCGCAGACGCTGGAGGCCGCGACCGAAGGCGCCGCCCTGCTGGCGCCGCGATACGAGGAACAGCCGGCGCGTACCGGCCTGGACTCGGCAACCCCCTTCACGCCGCCTTTCATCGGCGCGGGATCGCCGGGCGCGGAGAGTCACGGCGATATCGAGGCCGGGTTCGCCGCGGCATCGGTGCGGATCGAGGTGGAGTACGATACGCCAGCGCAATATCATAACCCGATGGAGCCGCACGCCATCGTCGCGGCATGGGATGGCGATCGCCTGTCCATCGACACGCCGAGCCAGGGTATGGCCATGGCGCAGCAGCGCATCGCGGGCCTGTTCGGCATTTCCCCGGAGAACATCCATATCCGCAGCCCGTTCCTGGGCGGCGGCTTCGGCTGTAAGGGAATGATTTCGGGGCCGCAGATCCTGGGAATCATGGCCGCACGGCTGGTCGGGCGCCCGGTGAAACTGGTGCTGCGGCGAGAGCAGATGTTCGGCCCTGTCGGCCACCGCGCCCCAACGCGGCAGACCCTGCATCTGGGGGCCGATGCCGATGGCCAGCTGACGGCGCTGATCCATCACGCCAGAACCGCCACCAGCACGTTCGACGATTTCATCGAGCCGGCGGCCAATGCCTCCCATTCGCTCTATGCCAGCCCGGCGATCCGCACGACGCATGATGCGGTCAGGATCGATACCGGCACGCCGCTGTTCATGCGCGCCCCCGGCGAAGCGCCCGGAAGTGCCGCGCTGGAAAGCGCCATCGATGAGATGGCCCTGGCCTGCGGCATGGATCCGCTGGCGTTCCGGCTGAAGAACTACGCCGATGTAGCGCCAATGACGGGCAAGCCGTTTTCCTCCAAGGCGCTGCGCGCGTGTTACCAGCAAGGTGGCGAACGCTTCGGCTGGGCCGCCCGCCCCACGGCACCCCGGCAGATGCGCGATGCGAACGGCATGCTGGTCGGCTGGGGCATGGGCACCGCGGTGTTCCCGGCGCTGATGTTCCCCGCCCAGGCGGCGGCTGTGCTGCGCCGGGATGGCTCCGGCGTGGTGGAGATCGGCGCGCACGATATGGGCCAGGGCGCCTGGACCGCGCTGGCCCAGATCGCGGCGGATGCGCTCGGCCTGGATCGCGCGCACCTGGAGTTCCGCTCCGGCAGTTCTGACCTGCCGGATGCGGGCATCGCGGGCGGGTCAGCCCATACGGCCTCCGCGGGCAGTGCCATCCACGGCGCCGGGGCGGATGTGATCGCCAAACTCGCGGCCCTGGCGATGGGCGATGAGGCGTCACCCTTGTTCGGCGCCGGCAATGCCGGGGTGATCGCGCGCGGCGGGCGGCTGCACCGGCGCGATGACGAGGCCCGCAGCGAAACCTATGGCGAGATCCTTGCGCGCGCCGGCCTTGAGGAAATCGCCGGGCGTGGCGCGGTCGCACCCGATCAGGCGGCACAGGCCGCTTACGCCATGCAGGCGCATGGGGCCGTGTTCGCGGAGGTGACGGTGGATCCCGATTTCGGGCAAATCCGTGTCACCCGGCTGGTGGGGGCATTCGCCGCCGGCACGGTGATCAACCCCCGCATGGTACGAAGCCAATATCTCGGCGGCATGATCTGGGGCGTTTCGTTCGCGCTGCACGAACACGCCGCCATGGACAAGCGCAGCGGGCGGACGATGAACGCCAATTTCGCCGAATATCACGTGCCGGTGAATGCGGACGTGCCGAGCATCGAGGCCATCCTGGTCGATGAACACGACGAACATGTCAATGCGCTGGGCGTCAAAGGCGTCGGCGAGATCGGAATTACCGGCACCGTCGGCGCGATTGCCAATGCCGTCTGGCATGCCACGGGCGTGCGGGTGCGAAGCTTTCCGATAACGCTGGAACAGGTCATGGGATTGTAGGGAGTAGAGAAAGGTCTTCTTTTTTGAAAAAAAGAAGCAAAAAACTTTTGACCTTTGGTACGCGACTCACCGGCAGCGGGCGCAAAGGGATAGAAGTTTTTTGGTTCTTTTTTTCAAAAAAGAACATTCTTCCTTACTGCACCTTCAATCCCGCCGGCACCTTCCCCGCCAGATGCGTGCCCAAAAGATCGGCGATCGTGGGCGCGATCTGCCGCATATCCACAACCCCCAAGTCCCGGCCATGCGCGATTCCGCGGCCCATCGCAAAAAACGATGATCGCATCTCGGGATTGGAGGGCAGGTAGCCGTGCATGCCGGTCGAGGGCGCCGGCGTCACCAGCGGACCCGAGAAGGCGTAGCCGAGCTGATAATCATCCTTCAGCACCACCAGCGCCTGTGCATCCGGAAAGCCCCCCATCGCATGCAATTCCGCGGCTGGCACGATGCGCAGGATGCCGTTCGCCGGATCGGCGGCGAGGCCGTTGAGAATTTTCATGATCTCATCAAGGCTCGCGGCATCCTTCGGATCATGCAGCATCACCGCGGCCACGCCACCCGCGGGCCATAGCGTCGCTTTCCATGAGGTGAACACCGGGGTGCCGAGCGGGCTGGTACCGCCGATCGTCATCAGGCCGGCGCGCAGCAGATATCCATAAAAATTCACCCGATGATCCGTCCGCACGAACCCATGATCACTCACGATCGTCACAACAGTGTTCGGATTCACCGCCAGCGCCGCATCGCGCAACGCGCCGATCATGCCATCGATCGCCTCGATATTGCTATTGCTCGCCGCGCTGAAAGGGGCGGTTTCGTGCTCGGTCTCATCGAGCGAGCTCAGATGGATGGTAAAAAATCCGGGATGAAACCGCCGCAGCATCGCCACGCCATATTTCGTGCGCACCGCATCGGATGCAACCGTCGTGGTGTTGCCATCCACATACGTGCCCTCGCTTGCCTCCAGTTGCTGTTGCAATCCCAGCGGCCGCGCCAGCGCGCGCAGCAAATACAGATCGTCCGGCGTGCTCGCCCGCCAATACTCCGGCATATTGACGTCGATGCCCGGCGCATCCACGGTCACGGGCCAATTCAAATTCGCCGTCACGATGCCCTTCTTGTGGGCTGCTTCCCACAATGTCTGCGCATGCTGCATATCCGCATACCAGTACCAGCCGACCTGGTTCTTAAAGAGCGGATCGAAGGTGGTGTTCGATGTGATGCCGTGCACCGAAGGTGTGACGCCCGTCACCAAAGTGGTGTGGCTGGGATAGGTCAGGGTCGGCACCACACCGATCACCCCTTCGGCATAGCTGCCCTCGGTGATGAACCGCCGCAAATTCGGCACGTGCAGCCCATGCGCATCCGCCTTCGTCACCGTATCCGGCCGCATGCCATCGATAGAGATCATCAGCACCGGGTGCTTGGGTTCCGCGGCGCACACTGTGCCACCGCACGTGACCACCCAAACCAGCAGCAGACCGGCCAGCCAGACCAGACGACAACACCGCATACCGACTGACTCCTGAGCGTGAAGCTATTTCGCGCCAGGAGATAGCGCATGCCGGACCGGATCGCACGTTCGTACTTCGCCGGGCGCGCGAGCGCATCACCACGCCTGCGGCACCCCTCGCCCTACTCGGCCTCCAGCCGGTCCAAAAACGCCCGCGCCCAGATGGCGGCGGTGCTCGCTTGCACCGCCGCGTTCATGCTGCGCCAGCGGGTGCGCCGCTCCGCGACGCCCAGCTTCAGGGCCGCGTGCAGCGCGTCGGCAATTTCGTCCGGATCGTAGGGGTTCACCATCAGCGCCCCCTGCATGGCCGAGGCCGCTCCCGCGAATCGCGAGAGCACCAGCGCCCCCGGCGTGCGGGCATCCTGTGCCGCCACATATTCCTTGGCCACCAGGTTCATCCCATCGCGTAGCGGCGTCACCAGGCCGACCGCGGCGCGGCGGTAAAATCCCGCCAGCGTATCGCGCGCGATTGCGGTATTGAGATAGCGCAGGGGCACGTAATCGAACTCGGCAAACTCCCCGTTAATCTTCCCCGCCAGCCCATCCAGTTCCCGCTTCAGCGTGCGATACTGCGCCACGTCTCCGCGCGAGACCGGCGCCACCTGCAAAAACGTCACGTGCTTGCAATGCTCGGGGTAGCGCCGCAGCAACTGCGCGAAGCCCCGGAAGCGCTCCGGCAAGCCCTTGGTATAATCCAGCCGGTCCACGCCCAGGATCAGCGCGCGGCCGCCCAGGCTGCCCTCCAGCCGCAGCTGATCTTCTGATCCATCGGCCGCCGCCGCCGCCTTGGCGTAGAGGTCCGGGTCTATGCCGATCGCGAATGGCTCCGCCCGCGCCACGATATGGGCGCGCGCCAGGCAGGCATTAAGGTTGTCCGCGTCATCCTGCGTCTGCACGCCGATCACGTCATAGGCCGCGAAGCTGCGCAAAAGCTGTTCGCCCTGCGGCAGGGTTTCGAACAGGAACGGCGGCGGAAACGGAATGTGCAGGAAAAATCCGATTCGGTTCTTCACACCTGCCTCGCGCAACGCGGCGCCGCAGGTGATCAGTTGGTAATCATGCACCCAGACCGTGTCATCCGCTTTCAGCAGCGTCTTCAGCGCCTGCGCATAGAGCGTGTTGACCTCCAGATACATGGCGAGGTCGCTCCGGTGGAACGCCGGCTGGCCGACACGGCCATGAAACAGCGGCCACAGCATGGAATTGGCGAAGCCCACATAGAAGCCGGCGTATTGCGCATGGGTCAGGTCGATCGTGGCGAGCGTCAACCCGCCGGTGCGTCGCGTATGCGGCCGCTCTGCTTGTGCCGACTCTGTTTCCTTGCCGGACCAGCCCAGCCAAAGCGTATCGCGCGCGGTCACCGCGTCCTTCAGCGCCACCGCAAGGCCGCCGGCCAGCGCCGCTTTGGCGCGGATGGCAGGCACCCGGTTCGATACGATCACCAGACGCGGCCTCACGCGGGCCATGCGCTCTCCTGCCCCGCCGCCAGGCGCGCGATCCAGGCGCGCACCGCTGCGGCATCGGCGAACGCCTCGCCCACACGCAGGCCGATGCCGCCCAGCGCGCGCGCCTCGCGCATGCCATCTTCGTCGGTCGCGTCATCGCCGACGAAGAGGGGGATACGTCCCGCGAAGGGCGGTTGTGCCATCAGCGCCTGCACGGCCGCGCCCTTGTCCGCGCCGCTCGGGCGGACTTCCCAGGCCATCTTGGCTTCGGCCAGCTTGTAGCCGTTCGCTGCGTCGCGCAGCATATCTTCCAGCGCCGCGCGTATCGTGTGCCCGGCATCGGGCGTGGCGCGATAGTGCAGCACAAAACCGTAAGTCTTGTCTTCCAGCACCACGCCCGGATGTGAGCGTTCCAGAGCCTGCGCGGCCGCGCGCCAGCCCTGCGGCGTCGGCGGCAGGCTGAGCCATTCGATGGGAGAAGCGGGTGCGCGCCGGATGGCGGTGCCGTGTTCGCCCGAGATGGCGTGTGCCGCCTGCGGCAGAAACGCCTCGATCTGTGCGATCGGCCGTCCAGAGACGATCGCCAGCGCCTCCCCGCACAATCCAAGCAGCCGCCTGAGGTCCTCTACCAGCCCCGGCGCCACGCGCACCTGGTCCGGCGCCGGCGCGATATCCACGAGCGTCCCGTCAAAATCCAGCAGAAACGCCGCCCGCGTCACGGTCACCATTGTCATGCTGCCTGAAGCCCGCATCCCCTCCCCGGTTCACGGACCCAAAAGATAAAAGTTTTTTGCTTCTTTTTTTCAAAAAAGAAGATTCTTTCTTCCTATTTCATCTATTGCCTGCATTACCCGCCGCAAGAAAGTATAACCACAGAGGCACCAAGTCACGGAGATACCACAAAGAAAAGCTCAAACAGTTTTTCCGCGCAGTTTCTGTGTGCCGTTGTGCCTTCGTGGTTATTCTTTCTTTTTTCCGCGCAGCCCATGGGAACCCCTCTTACGTACACCCCGCAAGCTGGATGTCGTACACGGGATCTTGCAGCATGTTCACGGCCGGCTCGTTTTGCAGGATCCAGCCGTTGAAGCCCGGATCGTCGCTCTGGCTGTTGCTCACCGCCAGATGCGCGGTGGCGTCCTGCGGCAAATCCGGCGGCCGCACCTCGCAGGCCTGCAACGTGATCGAGAGCGACTGCAAATTCTGGCTCTGGCCCACCTTCAGCGTCACGGTCTGCACCGTGGATTCCAGCTTGTTCAGCACCCGCAGCGTGCCCGATTGCTTGGGCACCCAGGAGTCGGGCGGTGAAATGGTGGGCGCCGGCACGGGATCGGCCAGCGCCGGCGCGGCCAGCAGCAGCAGAAGCGCGACCAGATGCTTCATGGTTTGGGCGTTTTCAGCCCGGTCACCAGCTCGGCGATGATCCGCCGCATCGCGCCCTCGTCCACCCCCATCAGCACCGCATCCTCGAAGGCGTCCTGCATCACGTGGCGCAGCTCCTCGTAATTTTCGGCCAGGATCTCCAGCTTGTCGCGGCAGGATACGGGTTGCCCGTCCGGCTGCGGCCAGTTCCGCGCCCCGCCGCTCATTTCACCGGCGCGTCCGCCGGCTTGGGCGAACCGGCGGTGCCGCCGCTCTTCGATCCGGTCGATCCGAAAATATATTTGCCGATCAGTGCTTCCAGGTTCACGGACCCCTGGGTGATGGTGATGGTGCCGCCGGGCTTGATGACCGTGTCCTCGCCGCCGGTCGCCACCGCCAGATATTTGCCGCCCAACAGACCATCGGTGGAAATCGTGGCACTGCTATCGGTGGTCAGGGCCACGCCTTTCTGCACCGTAAATCCCACATCGGCCTCGTAGGTTTTGGGATCCAGCGTGATCGTCTCCACAGTGCCCACCTTCACCCCGGCGATGCGCACATCCGCGCCCGTGGAAAGCCCGTCCACATGGTCGAAGGCCGCATTCAGGCGGTAGCCGCCGCCCCCGCCCAGGTGCTCCCCCGTATTCGCCACGGCGTAAACCAGGAAGCCGCCAGCCACCAGCAGCACCGCGGCGCCGGTCACCACCTCGATCACGGAATGACGCGCCATCGGGTCAGGCCTCCGGCGTCCAGGCTTCGTAATCGCCCGTCGCGGGCGCGCGATGGCCGCCCTGGTAGTCATGTCCAGGGGGGCGGTAGCTGGCCGGCGTGCCGGTCAGGTTCGGCAGATGCGGTTTCTGCCATACCCGGCGGGAGCTGTCCGCAAGAGGTGCATCGGTCGTATAGTGCAGCCAGGCATGCCATTCCGGCGGCACGGCGGTTGCGTCCTCGGGCCCGGCGAACAGAACCCAGCGGCGCTGGCGCAATCCGTGCCCGCGCGGCTTGCGTTCCTCGAAATAGCGGTTGCCCTCCGCATCGTGGCCCACCGGATGGCCGCGGAAGAACGTGAACAGCCGGGTACCGATATTCATGCCGCGCCTTATAGAAGTCCGCCGCCCACCCCGCAAGAAACCAGCCTGTTCGGATCATGCCCCGCCGATTGGCGATCACTGACGGCGCTTATCCACAACATAATGTGGAGCTTTGCGGTTTCGACCCCCAAATCTGTGTTTCCGAGTCGCGGCTTTCGTGCTTACGTCATGGGTATGAAAGCAATCCGTCTGTGGCACGGCGTCAGGATGCGGCAGGTCTCGGCGCGGCCGGATCCGGACCAGCCTGCGCGGTTGGTCACCCTGCCCGTCACATGGGACGATCGTGCCGCAGATGCCCTGGCCGCCCTGGTGCCTGGCGAAGGCCCGGTCAGCCTGGCCGCCAGCACGGCCGTCTGGCTCACCATGCTCGCCGCCCGTGCCCGCCAGGCCGGGCAGGATGATTCCATCGCGCTGGGCCTGCACGCCCTGCTGCGCCAGCGCCAGGCCGCCCCCAACCGCACCGTATGGGCCAGCGAGCCCGGCATCCCCGGCTTCTGCCTCAACGCTGCCGCCTTCCACGATGCAACCGCAGGCTACGACGTGCCCGGATTCGCCCGCGCCGCATCGCTCGCCGCCCGTGCCTGCCAGCTTCTGGCGCCCGCCGCCCCCGCCTACGAAATCGGGCTTGCGGGTCTGGACGACCTGCTCGCCTGCCTTGGCATCGCCTATGATAGCCGGGCCGCCCGCGAGCTGGCCGCCTGCCTCGCTGCCCTGCTGCGCGGCCGCGTGGAACAGGCGCTGGAAGGCGATCAGCGCGATCTGCTGGCAACGCCTGCCACCTGGCCGGCCCCACCGCGCACCTGCGTGATCCCCCGCCTGGCGGAGGCCGCCGCCGCCGCCCGCGCCGCCGTCAGCCGCGCCCCCGGCGCCTGCCCCGCCACCGGAATCTTTCCACCCGGCCCCGCCGAGGCGCTGCTGGGCATCGAAACCGGCGGCATCGCCCCCGCCTTCGCCGCGGTGCGCGACCAGCACCTCACCCGCGCCGCGCAGGATCGTCTTGCCGCCGCCGCCATGTCGCCGGAAGCGGCCCTGGCCGCCGTGCTACAAGGCGAGACACCGCTGCCGCTGGCAGGTTTGCAGGCACACGCCGCCATGCATGCGGCCATCGCGCCCTACCTGGAAACCATGCCGCCGCTGCCGGCAAGCCTGCCCGCGCCCGATGGCCACGCGGCCTCCCCCGCCCCGGCCGGGCCTGTTCACCGCGCCCTGCCGGCCCGCCATGCCGGCCTCACGCAAAAAGTGCTGCTCGGCGGCCATCGCGTCTATCTGCGCACCGGCGAATACGCCGATGGACGGCTCGGCGAAATCACCCTCTCGCTGCCGCGCGAAACCGCCGCCGTGCGCGGCCTGGCCGAAGGCTTTGCGCACGCCGTCAGCATAGGCCTGCAACACGGCGTGCCGCTGCAGGAATATATCGACGCGTTCACCCTCACCCGGTTCGGCTTCGCCGGCAGCGTGGAAGGCGATCCGGATGTCGCCGCCGCCACCTCGGTGCTCGATTACGTTTTCCGCACCCTCTCGGCCACTTATCTCGGCCGCCGGCTTGCCGAGCCGGAAATCGAGGAGCCAGCTGCACCGCTGCTGCCGCTGAACTTGCCGCAGGGGGGAAGGCGCCGGTTGAGGCTGGTGGCGTAAGGAAGAAAGCAAGGTCTTCTTTTTTGAAAAAAAGAAGCAAAAAACTTTTGGGACTTGGGCCGTGGTTGTGGCAACAGCCGCCAATAGTGACTGGCGGAGAGGCCCATGGCTGAGACCATCACCATCGCGCGCGGGCAGACCGAGATCCGTGTCGAGCGGCCGAAGCTGCACAAGGTCATCCTGCTCAACGACGACTACACGCCGCGTAGCTTCGTGGTCCGCATCCTCAAGGCCGAGTTCCGCCTCGGCGAGAGCCGCGCCAGCCAGGTTATGAAAACCGCCCATCAACGCGGCGCCTGCGTTGTCGCCGTCTTCACCAAGGACGTCGCCGAAGCCAAATGCACCAGCGCCATCGACGCCGCCCGCAAGGAGGGCTTCCCGCTGATGTTCACCACCGAACCCGAAGAATAACCCCTATGCTGGCGCAAGCTGCCGGCGACACGCGCGCCAGCAGTCAAAACTGTTTTGCTGTCATTGCTCGCCCCTGCCAATCAGGCTAACCGCTTGAAAACACGCCTCGGACCGGAAGCGCACGGTCGAGGCGGAGGCGGCGCATAAATATAAAAGTCTTTTGCTTCTCTTCTTCNNGCACTCGCTGCCGGCACCGCCGGGGCTCATGCTATAAGCGCGTGAAGTCATTGCTTGCTTAACTGCATCGCCGCCGCCACCAGCGCCACATGGCTGAACGCCTGCGGAAAATTCCCTACCTGGCGTTTACCCACCACATCCCACTCCTCCGCCAGCAATCCCACGTCGTTGCACAGTCCTAACAGCCGTTCGAACAGCGCGCGCGCCTCCTCGTGGCGTCCCTGCCGCGCATAGGCGCTGGCAAGCCAAAAGGTGCAGGCCAGGAAAGCGCCTTCCCCCGGCTTAAGCCCATCCACCTGGCTTTCCGTGCGGTAGCGCAGCACGAACCCGTCCTGCAGCAGATCCTGCTCGATCGCGGTGATGGTGCCGCGCACACGCGGATCATCCTCGGGCAGGAAACCCGTCGCAGGAATCAGCAACAGGCTCGCATCAAGCTCGCGGGACCCAAAACTCTGCACGAAGCAATTGCGCTCCGCATCGTATCCTTCAGCGATCACACGGTCGAAAATCCGCTGCCGCAATGCGTGCCATTCGTCCAGCGGCCCGGAGAGATGGTGGCGTGTCGCATCCTTGATCGTGCGGTCCACCGCCACCCATACCATGATCTTGCTGAAAGTGAACTGGCGTGACCCACCGCGGATCTCCCACATGCCGTCATCGGGCTGCTCCCAGATCTGGGCCAAATGTTCCACGATGTTGCGTTGCAGGGCCCAGCCATGCGGCGCGGCGTGCAGGCCATGCAGCCGTGTCTGGTGCAGACATTCCAGCACCTCGCCATATACGTCCAATTGCACCTGGGCGCTGGCGGCGTTGCCCACGCGCACCGGCGTGCTGTTCTCGTAGCCGGCCAGCCAAGGTATCTCCCGTTCATCCAGCGATCGCTCGCCGTACAGCCCGTACATGATCTGGATCTGCGCAGCGCTGCCGGCCACGCTGCGCTGCAGCCAGTCCCGCCATTGAACCGCCTCCTCGGTATATCCCGCGCCCATCAGGGCAAATAGCGTCAGGCTGGCGTCGCGCAGCCAGCAATAGCGGTAATCCCAGTTTCTCGACCCACCGATGAATTCCGGCAGCGAAGTGGTGGGTGCGGCCACGATGCCGCCGGAAGGCTGGTAGGACAGCGCCTTCAGCGTCAGCAGCGATCGGCATACCGCCGCCGCATAGGGCCCCTGGTAGCTGCAGCGCCCGATGAAACCTTCCCAATACCGTGTCGCACTCTCCAGGGCCGCCGCCGCATCCACCGGCGGCGGTGGCGACAGGTGAGACGCGCGATGCGAGAGCACGAAGGGCAGTCGCTGCCCGGCATGCACGCTGAAGCGCCCCACCGTCCGCATGGCCTCGCCGCGCAATTTTATCGGTGCGCGCAGCAGCACCATCTCTGGCCCCGCGATGGCGCAAATTCCGGTATGGTCATCCAGCCGTGTCACCCACGGCACGGTGATGCCGTAATCGAACCGTAGGGCCAGATCGAGCTGCATGGTCACATGCCCCGCGCGGCCTTCCACGATCCGCACCAGCGAATTGTCGTCCGCCTGGGGCACCATGAAATCGATGATCGCCACGCTGCCGGTGGACGTGGTAAACACCGTCTCGAGAATCATCGTCTGCCCACGGTAACTGCGCGTCACATGCACCTCACCCGCCTGCCCCGTGGGCGCGATCAGCCAGCGTCCGTTGCCGCTATCGCCCAGCAGGGCCGCGAAACAGGCCGGGCTATCGAAGCGCGGCAGGCACAGCCAGTCGATCGACCCGTTGCGGCCGACCAGGGCGGCGCTCCTGCCATCGCCGATCATGGCGTAGTCCTCGATCCGTTGGGGGGCCTCGGCGTGCATCGCTCAACTCCTCATCGCGTGAGCAACGGAGCCCCGCACACGCCAAAGCTTGACTTTAGGTCGATGGTTCCGGATATGGCGTCAGCGAGGCGCCGGCGTGCGGATCGCACGCACGCGCGCGGCAGCGAAACCTCCGAGTGAAATGTTCGAGTGAAACGCCCTGAGTATTCCCGTGCTTCACCGCCGCCTGCCGAGCTAGCCCCGCTGAACGCCTTGAAAAAAGACTGAGAAGATTTGTTGAACTCAACCATCGCCTCCGCGGCGGACGATACTGTGCACGACGACGATACGCACAGCTCCGCCGAGGCCCCGCACACCATCCCGGATGCGGCTCAACCTGCCGCCGCCGCGGCTGCCACTCCCGATATTGCCGAAAGCGCGCTTGAGCCGGCCCTCCCGCCGAGCGGCGAATCAGCCGATGCCGTTGCCGCGCAAGGCGAGGCGCACGAAGCCCCGGCCGAAGCTGCGCCGCAAGCCGAGGCGCTGCCGATTTTCGCCGATCTCGGTCTCTCCGAGCCCATCCTGCGGGCCATAGAGGAAAAAGGCTACCGCCACCCTACGCCGATCCAGGCCCAGGCTATCCCGGCCGTACTTTCTGGCCGGGACGTGATGGGCGTGGCGCAGACCGGCACCGGCAAGACCGCCAGCTTCACCCTGCCGCTGCTGGACATCCTCGATGGCTCGCGCGCCCGCGCCCGCATGCCGCGCAGCCTGATCCTGGAACCGACGCGGGAACTGGCGCTACAGGTTGCCGAGAACTTCCTCGAATATGGCAAATACCTCAAACTGAACCATGCTCTGCTGATCGGCGGGGAAAGCCTCAACGATCAGAAGGATGCCCTGATGAAGGGCGTGGACGTGCTGATCGCCACCCCCGGCCGCCTGATCGACCTGTTCGAGCGCGGCGGCCTGATGCTCACCGACACCCGCCTGCTGGTGATCGACGAAGCCGACCGCATGCTGGATATGGGCTTCATCCCCGATGTGGAACGCATCGTGGCGATGCTGCCCAAGAACCGGCAAACCCTGTTCTTCTCCGCCACCATGGCGCCTGAGATCCGCCGCCTTTCCGATGCTTTCCTGCAAAACCCGCGGGTTATCACCGTATCCAAATCCGCCTCCGTCGCCACCACCATCGTCGCCGGCCTCGCTCTGGTCGCCGAGCAGGACAAGCGCGAGGCCCTGCGCCGCCTGATCCGCAGCCAGGACGTGCAGAACGCCCTGATCTTCTGCAACCGCAAGCGCGATGTGGACATCCTCTACAAATCCCTCACCCGCCACGGCTTCTCGGTGGGCGCCCTGCATGGCGACATGTCGCAGCCGGCACGCTTCGCCACATTGGACAAGTTCAAGAAGAACGAGTTGCGGCTGCTTGTGTGCAGCGACGTTGCGGCCCGGGGCATCGATATCGGCGGCCTTAGCCACGTGTTCAATTTCGACGTGCCGCACCACGCCGAGGATTACGTCCACCGCATCGGCCGTACGGGCCGCGCCGGCCTCGTCGGCCACGCCTTCACGCTCTGCGCGCCGGAAGACAAGCCGGCTGTGGATGCCATCGAAAAACTCACCGGCCACGCCATCCCGCGCATCGTCGTGCCGGAACTGGACGTGGTGGAATGGGCTGAGGGTGACAGCCGCAAGCGCCGCGGCCGCGGCGCCCCTGCCGGCCGCGACCGTGGCCACAAAGCTGCGGCACCGGCCGACGATGCGCCAGCCGCCGCCGTCCAGACAAAACCGCGCCGTGGGCGCGGCAAGCCCGAGGCAAAGGCCGATCAACGCCCGCGTCCCGATCGTGCGGCCGCCACTGCTGTTGCTGCCATTGAATCCGCATCAGACCAACCCGACATCATCGATCGTCCTGCCCGCCCGGAACCGCGCCGCGCAGAGCCACGCCGCCCGGAGTCCCCCGAGCCCCGTGCCACCCCGCGTTTCGACCGTAACGCGCCGCGCGACTATCGTCGCCGCGACGAGGACCTCGGCCCGGCGGTGGTGGGTTTTGGCGACGACATCCCTGCCTTCATGGCGCTGCCCCGGCGCAAAATCCACGCCGAACCCGACCCCGTCGACGCCTGACGCGTGGGTGAGCTTGCGTCCTTCGTCACAACAATCGATCGGATTGGCAGCGCAGGCGACGGCATCACCGATACAAGGCTGCACATCGCCCGCACCCTGCCCGGCGAAACCGTGCATGCCCAGCAGGGTCCGGATGCCCGCCGCGCCACGTTGCTGGACATTGTCAGCGCCAGCCCGGACAGGATCGATCCGCCCTGCACGCACTTCGCCGAAGGGTGCGGCGGCTGCGCCCTGCAACACTGGGCCAGACCTGCCTACGCCGCCTGGAAGCGCGGCCTGGTTGTGGCCGCGCTGGAACGTGCCGGCTACGCGGCACCGCCGGTCGGGGATCTGATCTCCACGCCGGCGCACGCCCGCCGCCGCATGGATTTTGCGGTCCACCGCCGCGACGGCGGTGTCAATCTTGGCCTGCACCGCGCGCACAGCACCGAGATCGTCGACCTGCGCATGTGCACTGTGCTGCACCCCACCCTGCTCGCGCTGATCGCCCCGCTGCGTCACGTGCTGTCGGGCCTCGCCGCTTTGCGCCGCACCGGTTCCGTGCTGATCAACCTGGTTGACAATGGCGCCGACCTGCTGATCCGCAGCGACGGCGATCTGGCCCCTACCGACCGTGCCAAACTCGCTGCCTTCGCCGCCGCCCACCACATCCCGCGCATATCCTGGGCGCGCGGCGAGGCCACGCCCGAAACGGCCTACCTCTCCGCCGCCCCCCAAGCCCGCTTTGCCGGCCAGGCTATCGACGTTCCGCCCGGCGCCTTTCTGCAGGCTTCCGCCGAGGGCGAGGCCGCTATCGTCGCCGCGGTGCTCGCCGGCCTGCCGGAAAAACTCCCGCCCCGCCCCCGTGCGATAGAACTCTATGCAGGCTGCGGCACCATCAGCTTCCCGCTCGCGGCGCATCTCCGCGTGATCGCCTATGAGGGCGATGCGGCGGCGGCCGGCGCCGTGCGGCGCGCCCAGGCGGGGCGCCACGTGGAAATGACCCAGCGCGACCTCGCCCGCCAGCCGCTCACGGCGAAGGAACTCGCGGGCGCCACCATCGTCGTGCTGGACCCGCCTTACGCCGGCGCCCCCCTGCAAATGCCGGCCCTGGCGGCTGCGCGCACCCCCCGGATCATCTACGTCAGTTGCAATCCCGGTGCCTTATCCCGCGACGCTGCGATCCTGCGCGAAGCCGGCTACGGCCTTCTCTTCGCCACGCCGATCGACCAGTTCCTCTGGTCTGCGCATGTTGAAACCGTCGCCGTCTTCACCGCCCGCCCACGAACCCCATAAGGCGCCGCGAGAGGCGTCGCCGGCGACTCCGCGACAGCACAACCAAAAGTCTTTTGCTTCTTTTCTTCAGAAAAGAAGACTTTCTTCTTTCCTCCTCACCCTTCCGACCAGGTTTCAGCCGTCCCCCCGCATGAAAAACGGGATCAGAAAGACAAAGCACGCGAGCAGAAAAAATATCCCGCCGATCAGGCCGGCCGTGTCGCCGGCGCGCAGGCTGGAGGCGATGAAGCCGCAGGCGGATATGATGAACAGAAACCACCCCAGCAACTGGATGCGCCGCTCCATCTCAGCTTCCCGTATCGATCAGCATGCCGTCATGGGCGGGCTCGACGCCGGGGGGCAGATTGGCGCGCAGCCAGGCCCAGTCCATATCCGTGCCCATGTGGGTAAGGATCACGCGGCGGATGCCCAGGCGCTTGCGCCACGCGAGCACCACGTCCAGGCCCGCATGGGTAAGGTGCGGGGGGCGTTGGAAACAGCCGACGAGCCAGGTGTCGGTGCCGGCCAGCGTTTCAAGCGCGGCGGCCTCCAGGCGCACCACATCGGTGGAATAGGCGAAGGCGCCGATGCGCAGGCCGAGCGTATGCATCACGTGGTGGTCCTGGTCGAAGGTGCGTATGTCCGCGCCGCAAATGGCCAACACGTCGCCGGGGGTCACGGTGCGCATTTCCAGCACGGGGCGGTAGAAGAGCGGCGGCACCCAGGGGCGGAAAGCGTAATCGAAACGTCGCTCCAGCTCTTCGCGTGTGGCCTCGGTGGCGAAGCCGGGCAGCGGCGTGCCGGCGATGCGGTTCAGTAGACGCACATCGTCGATGCCGGTCACGTGGTCGGCGTGGGCGTGGGTGAAGATCACCGCATCGATGCGGGGGATGCCGCAGGCGAGCAGTTGGGCGCGCATGTCGGGGCCGGTGTCGACGAGTATTCGGCCTTCCGGTGCGTCGATGACGATGCTGGATCGGGTGCGTCGGTTGCGGGGTTCGGTGGGGTCGCAGGCGCCCCAGTCCCCTCGCCCGTCCGCGCCGCCGAGCGTGGGCACGCCGGTGGAGCCGCCGCAGCCGAGGATGGTTATGAGCATTGGTCACCGAGAAAGGAAGGAAGGTCTTCTTTTTTGAAAAAAAGAAGCAAAAAACTTTTTGTTCGTTAAGCTGAGCCGTGGGGGCGGCAAACCGCCTCAAATCGCAAAATTTTTCGGGGCTTTTTTTAGAAACTTACATTCTTTTTTCATTTTCGACCCTGCCAAAACGATCTCTTCCACGAAGTCATTTATGAGTTTGCCATTTTGTTCCGATCTTAGCATAATCTTTCTAGTGAAAAGGGTATGCTATGAAACATTCGATTTTTGACCAGATCGACGCTCAAGTTAGGATCCACGGAGAAGCCTTGCTTGGGCTGACGCCGATCGCGGCGATATCTGGCGAGAACTCTAATGAGGGCATTCGACATGCCACAATCAGCCAAGCGGGAACATGGGAGTTCGCATGGGGCAACTCTTCGCACAATTCGGCGACGCTGACGTGGCTTCCGGAAAATAGCGGAAAGGCGGCAGGCGGCAACGGGCCGGAGATTGCGACATCAGGCGGTGTTTCCGTCCCGGGGCTTTCGGGCGTTCATATCGTTGGCCCCGAAGCAGCAGGTCTTGGCGCTTATGTAGGCACCTTTGATATGGTCGGCTCTTGTGGCGTTGCTGTCTATACGGGACTGGCAGCCAACCCCGTGGTGGTTGTAACCGGCGCCGCCTGTGCAGACCAAGCGTATACGCAGTATGAAAATGGCAATTTGATGGGCGTTCTCACCGACATAGCCTATGCGCAATCCCTGGAAATGGACGCAATGTCTGGCGGCCTAGCTGGAATAGGAGATCAAATTGCGCCGTCTCTAGGGACTGGCCCTGCATCTGAGACTGGTGCAAACGGCTGGACATGTGCCGGAAACAGCCCTGGATCGTGGGGAAATAACCAGACCTTTGATTGCACTTCAAGTCCAAGCTTGGGCAGCCCCTCAGTCACCATCCGTCTCGACTTTAATAATGACGTCGTCGGCGTTAACTCGATGGGGCCGCACGGATGAAAAGGCCGCTAGGCTGGGTTTGCCTCACATTGGCGCTAGCTTCGATTTTCGAGCTACATTTCCAAAATTCATTCCCTTTTGAACGATGGCATAAAATTCTGAGTGCTATTCTCATGGGAATAGCGTGCACATACGAGTTCCTGCGCCCTGCCAGGGCCGCGCCTCGTCCTAAATATAATGGAAAGCCCGCCGGGGTTGATCGGCTTTAAGGATAGGTAAGTATTGCCGGGCTTTGAGCCACGAGGCAGGGCGTTCAGTCGCCTCACCCGGCAACATTGCTTTTGGCTCCATGTGTAACGGAACATCGCTTTTCATCCCGCCTTCCGGAACAACCGCCTGAAATTCGCCGTCGTCAGCTCCCCCAGCGCCTCCGCCGACATCCCGCGCACCCCCGCCAGAACCCCGGCGGTGTGGGCCACATGGGCGGGTTCGTTGCGTTTGCCGCGNNGAGCTGAAACAGTGGAGCAGGAAATCGAACCACCCCCCTGCCCGCTCCTCCTTCAGGATGGCGATGGTGTCGGAATCCGCATCCCGGGTGTGGATGCAGATCGGCAGGCCGGCCAGGCGGGCGGCGCGGATCTGACGACGAAAAGCCTCGGCCTGGATGTCACGCGGGGCGCGATCATAAAAATAATCGAGGCCGGCTTCCCCGATGCCGATGACCGCCGGATGGGAAGCAAGTTCAACAATCTGCTGTTCCTGCGGCAATTCCTCCTCGGCCGCATAATGCGGGTGGGTGCCCACGGTGCACCACAGGCCGGGGATGGCGGCCACCAGCGCGAATTGCTCGGCGGCCCGCGAAAGCCGGGTGCCGATCGTCACCATATTCTCCACCCCCGCCGCGGCGGCCCGGGCCAGAAGCTCCGGCCGCTCGGCCTCGGTGTAATAGTCCAGATGGCAGTGGGAATCGATCAGCATCAGGATTTTGCGTCCGTATCTTCAACCATTTTTGGAAAGATCCCCTGGGGCGGCGGCAGCTTCGTGGCGTCGGCGAGCGGAACCGACAGAGCAGCAAAACTGCGTTGATCAGCCGGCACGCCGAGCTGGTCCAACATGCGGTCCATGCTGGCGGGCATGAACGGCAGCAGCACGGTGGCAATAATGCGCTGCACATCCGCCAGAACCCGCAGAACATGCGCCATCCGCGGCGGATCGGTGCGGCGCAGCGCCCAGGGGGCCTGGTGGTCGATATAGGCATTACCGGCGCGGATCACGCGCCACACATCCTCGATGGCCTCGCCCAGCGCCTGGCGGTCGATTTTCTCGCGCAGGCTCGCCGGCAACGCCTCGGCCGCGGCCAGCAGCTCCGAATCCGCCTCGGTGCGGGGGCCGGCTTCCGGCAGCAGGCCGCCACAGTTCTTGGCGATCAACGAGAGAAACCGCTGGGCCAGGTTACCCAGATCGTTGGCGAGTTCGGTGGTGAACCGGCTGACCAGCGCGCGATGCGAAAAATCCCCATCATTGCCGAACGGCACTTCCCGCAGCAGGAAGAAGCGCACCGCGTCCAGGCCATATTTTGCCACAAGATCATGGGGATCAACCACGTTGCCGACGGATTTGCTCATCTTCGCACCGTCGATCGTCCACCAGCCATGAGCGAAAATGCGGCGCGGCACAGGCAGGCCGGCGGCCATCAGGAAGGCCGGCCAGTAGATGGCGTGAAACCGCTGGATATCCTTGCCCACGAGATGCAGATTCGCCGGCCAAAAACGCCATAAAGCCGTATCTTCAGCGGGATACCCCAGCGCCGTGATGTAATTTGCGAGCGCATCCAGCCACACATACATCACGTGGTCGGGATCGTTCGGCACCGGTATGCCCCAGCGGAAGCTGGAGCGGCTGACGGAGAGATCGTTCAGGCCGCCGCGGATGAAGGCCAGCATTTCGTTGCGTTTGCCTGCGGGGCCGACGAAATCCGGGTTCGCCTCGTAATGGGCGAGCAGGCGGTCCTGATAGGCGGAAAGACGGAACAGATAGTTGGGCTCGCGCACCCATTCCACGGGGGCGCCGGTGGGGGCGATGCGGGTGCCGTCCGGCAGGGTGGTGAGGTCGTCCTCGCCGTAAAAATCCTCGTCGCGGACGGCGTAGAAACCCTCGTAATGGCCGAGATAAATGTCCCCGGCGGCGAACAGTTTTTCCCATAAAGCGGTGGCGCCGGCCTTGTGGCGGGGCTCGGTGGTGCGGATGAAGTCGTCGTTGGAGATGTTGAGGGTTGTCAACATCGTGCGGAACTCGGCGGAGACGCGGTCGGTGAACGCTTGCGGGTCCAACCCCGCGTCGCGCGCGGCTTTTTCCACCTTTTGGCCGTGCTCGTCGGTGCCGGAGAGGAAGCGCACGTCCTCGCCGTCGAGGCGCTTGAAGCGTGCGATCACGTCGGCGGCAATGGCGGTGTAGGCGTGGCCGATATGCGGGGAGCCGTTGACGTAGAAGATGGGGGTGGTCACGTAATACGTCATAAATACCTCAGAACCAGGGGGGCGCTGCCCCCCTGGACCCCCTGCTGGGGCCGAGAGGCCCCAGACCCCGGCTTCGCCCTGCGATCCCGTTCCGGGTCGAACAGATGGGGGTCTGGGGCCTCTAGGCCCCAGCTTGGGTCCAGGGGGCAGAGCCCCCGGGTTCTCTTATCGCAGCAGCGCCAACCCCGCCACCACCGCCTGCCTTCGATCCATATTCACCCGCTCCGTCTCATCCACCAGCCTCCCCAGCGCCTGCGCCGTCTCCGCCAGCCCCACCACCGACCGCGCCGCCACCAGCCGCGCCTGCGCCGCATCCGCCGTGCCGCGCACATGCGCCGCCACCGCCGCCGCCACCGCACGCTGCAACAACCCCATGAACGTCTCGAACGCCGCCTGCTCCCGCAGCGCATCGGAAAACGCATATGCCCGCAACAGGGGGAAGTCTGGCGCCGCGGCCAAAACCTCCGCCACCATGCCCGCCAGCTTCAAACCCCCCTCCTCCGCCAGCGCCAGCGCCCGCCCCGGCGACCCCTCCGCCAGGCCCGCCAGTGCGGCGCGATCGGCCGACCCCATCTCCGGCAGATACGCCGCCAGTGCCTGGTCCAGCTCCGCTTCCTCCAACGGAGCCAGCGCCAGATGCCGGCACCGGCTACGAAGGGTGGGCAATAGCCGCCCGGCGGCGGAACAGATCAGCATCAGCACCGCACGCGGCGGCGGTTCCTCCAGCACCTTCAGCAGGGCATTGGCCGATTGCGGGTTCAGATCCTCCGCGCCGTCCACGATCACCACGCGCCACCCACCCTCGGCGGGCGTCAGGTGCAGGAACGGCGGAATGCCGCGCGCGGTCTCGGCCGCGATCTGCTTCTTCATGCGCTTCTTCTTCTCGTCCCACTCCCGTTCCACCGTCAGCAGGTCGGCATGCGTGCCGGCGGCGACGCGCCGGAACACCGGGTGCGTGGCGGGCATGTCCAGCGCCCCGGCCCCGCCGGCCAGCAGGCGCCGCGCGAAGCGGTAGGCGAGCGTGGCCTTGCCCACGCCCTCGGCGCCGGTGATCAGCCAGGCGTGGTGCAACCTGCCCCCCTGCAGGGCGCCGGCAATGGCGGCCTGCGCCGCCTGGTGACCGATCAACCAAGGGTTCTCGCGCGGCGCCGGCGCGGTCATGCGCGACACCGCCGGCCTGCCCCGCCCCGCGTCCCGTTTACGTTTGGCAAATCGTTACGCTCCTAACATGTCGCGACTGGTTGGGTGGGCTTAAGCCATGCTGAACAATTTCTACGAGCATATCATCGCCTTCCATGAAAGCCGCCACTATCGCCCCCGCGTCGAGGTCGCTGAGGCGCGGCCCGACCCTGGCGACCTTCGCGTGCTGGCGGAGGATGCAGGCGAGGCGGCGCGGCTGATGGCGTATTTCGACAACACAACCATAGACCGCGCGGGCACGCTGCTGGGCGAGTATCTCTTTCTGCCGGATCTGCACCTGCTGGTGGACCGACGCGGCGTGTGCATGTGCATGAGCAGCGCGGCGGATGACTATAATCGCTGGAAAACCATAGAGGTCTCTTACCGAAAGGTGAATCTGGTGGCGGATCTGCCGGCCATGCTCGCGCAATGGGATCGCTGGCCGCAGCAGCAATCGCCGGCGCTGCTACTGGATATCTACCGGCGCAACTATTTCGACTTTTCGATGGAGCTGATCACCCGGCAGCGGTTTCTGGCCGGCCAGCCACAAGGCGTGCTTCTGCTGCAAGCGGATTCGCTCGATCATCTGTTTCAGCGCGATCTGCTTGCGCATACGATCGCAGGGTGGATGGTGGCCCCCGTGCGGGGCGGGATACGGGTGCGCGATCCGGAGTGCATGTTCGCCCGCATGACCACCAGCGGCATGACCTATCTGCGGGACACAACACGCATTCGCGCCAAGACGGGCGGGCGCCGCTTGTACCTGAGGCGTGCCAGCCGCAACACGCGCCAGGTGCCGGGCGGCGGCGTGGTGGAGGATGCGGCATTTCTGCGGCTGATCGCCGATTACGGGTTCGAGACGGTGTCCTTCGGGGATGGCGAACGGCGCGTGGCCGAGCAGGTGGCGCTGCTGGAGGGAGCCGGCATCGTGCTGGCGCCGCACGGCGCAGCCATGACCAACCTGGCCTATCTGGATGGCCCTGCCACGATCATCGAACTGATGGGGCCGCGCGATGCACGCGGCTTCTTCATGCATGTCTCGGCCGTGCTGGGGCTGCGGCACCGGGTTCTGTTCAGCAGCCGCTACGATGTGGATGGCGACTTGAAGATCGACTCCGACCTGCTGCGCGACCTGCTGGCCGATGTCGCTGGTGTCCCCGCGCAGCGCAGAACAAGCCCGCAAGCCGCGTAGCATAAGTGGTCGGCGCGGCANNGGATGGGGCGCAGGCTTGGCCGGTTCCGGGGCGGGTTGTGCCGGCTTCTTGGGTTTGGGGGGTGGGAGCTTGCCGGATTTGAGCAGCTCGGCGTCCAGCGGTACGTCGCGGCGGACCATTCCGCTGGCGCCCAAGCTCGGGATCGGCGTGCCGTCGACGTCGATTTCGGTGGCGCCGGCGTTGCCGGTCGTCAGGATCAGGCCGGTGGCGCCGGCAGGCACGGGCCATGTCTCGCCGGCATGCAGCACCCTGTTCAGCACCGCAGGACCCTCCGGCGGCTTGATGGCGACCCAGGCATCCGCGTTGGCCTTCACCACTATCCGGGTGCGGGCGGGCATTGACGCCACTGGGGTGGTCGGCGGGTGAGGCGCCTGCACAGGCTGCGGGGCCGCGGCCGTGGTGGCTGGTGCCGCGGGCGCGGGTAACGCCGGCGGCGGGGCGGCCGATATGCTCCCGGCCGGTGGGGGCACCGCGCTCGGAAGCTGGGCAGGGGGTGCGGCACTCGGCAGGATAGAGGCGACCTGCGGCGAGGGGGCGGGTTTCTCGGCACGCGGGGGCAGCAGGCGGTCGGGTATCGGCGGCACGGTTTCAGCCGGTGTGCGCTGGTGTTCAGAGAGGTAATACCAGCCGGAATAGGCACCGGCCAGGATCAGCATGCCCAGCAGCATCAGCGCGCCGGCCGGCACACCGCGCTGCGGTACCGGGGCGGGAAAGGTGAGCGTCGGCTTGATATTGGCCTCAGCCGACTCGGCGCGGAACCGCCCGGCCATCTGTTCGCCCGGCAGACCCATGGCGGAGGCATAGGCCCGCACGAAGCCCAGCGCGTAGGTGGTGCCAGGCAGATCGGAAATCCGCCCGGCCTCGATCGATTCCAGGTAGGATTGGCGGATACGCAGGCTGGCGGCGAGATCGGGCAGATCCCAGCCCAAACTCTGGCGTCGGGCGCATAATTCGGCCCCCAGCTTTGCGGCCTCGGGTGAGACGCCGCCCGCACCGGCGGGCTTGGGGAGGGTGCGTGCAAGGGCGTCAGACATGATCGGGCTGTCCGGAGCGGTATGGCATTCTCAAGGCTGCGTACGGGCCTGCCCCTGTCGATGCAAGGCGCGGGCCGACGGGCGCTGCGAACTGGCGAAGCCGAATCATATCTTCACACCATGGTCTCTGGCCCAGGCGCCTATCGGCTCGCGCAAACTTGAATACGTGGCCGCGGTGCGGCGCAGGGTTTCCAGAAAGAGCCTGAAAGCCCCGAGATCGAGGTTCGAGAGCGCCTCCTTGACCACCAGCAGGCTGGAGGCGGACATCGACAGGCGGTTCACGCCGATGGCCAGCAGTACCGCCGCATCGAGCGGCCTGGAGGCCGCCTCCCCACAGAGCGACAGCGATACCTTCGCTTCGGCAGCGCGTTCGACGATCGAACGCACCAGGCGCAGCATGGGCATTGAGAGAAAATCATACCGCTCCGCCAGGGCCGGCGTGCCGCGGTCGGCGGCGAAGATGAACTGCATCAGGTCGTTGGAGCCAATCGAAATGAAGTCCGTCTCCGCCATCAGCTCCGGCATCTGCCACAGCAGGGCCGGCACCTCAAGCATGGTGCCGATCTCCAGCGTGGCCGGCGCGGGGCGCACACGAGCTGCCTCCGCATAGAGCAGTCCGCGCGCCTGGCGGAATTCCGACAGCGTCGCGACCATGGGGAACATGATGCTGAGCTTGCGGCCGCCGGCGGCCAGCAGCAGGGCGCGCAACTGCCGCCGCAAGATGGCCGGGCGATCCAGACCCACACGCAGGGAACGCCAGCCCATCGCAGGGTTCTCTTCCTCCGGGCGCGGGCTCTCCGGCAGCAGCTTGTCACTGCCCAGATCCAGCGTGCGGAACAGAACCGGCCGGTCACCGGCCACATCCAGGACGCGGGCATAAATGGCTGCCTGCTCGGCCACATCGGGCACCGAGCCGCGCGCCATCATGGCGATCTCGGTACGGAACAGGCCTATGCCCTCGGCGCCGGTGGTGGCGAGCTGGTCCAGCTCCAGCGCCAGGCCAGCATTCATCATCAGCGTAAAGGCTACGCCATCGCGCGTGCGGGAGGGAGCATCGCGCAGGGTGGCCCAGGCGGCGCTGCGCATGGCCCGCGCCTCCATGGCACGCTCATAGGCATCGCGCACGCTGGGGTCCGGGCGCAGGATCAGCGTGCCCTCGTCGGCATCCAGCACCGCCTGGTCGCCGGCCTCGGCGGCATCGATGGCGCCGCGCGCGCCGCCGGCGGCGGGCAGACCCAGCGCGCGGGCAACGATGGCGGCATGGCCGCCGGCACTCCCCTCCTCGATCACCACGCCGGCAATCCCCCGCGCGTGCCAGTCCAGCAACTGCGCCGGGCCCAGGCGCCGCACCAGAAGGATGGCACCCGCGGCATCGCCGCGCACCGCATCGCCGCCGTTCAGCGTGGCCAGCAGGCGGCCGGCCAAATCCTCCAGATCGGCGAGGCGCTCGCGCAGATAGGGGTCCACGATCTTGCGCATCCGGCTGCGGAAATCCTGCGCCACGCGGTGCACGGCGGCTTCGGCGGTCAGGCCGCTGCGGATCACTTCGGCCACCCGCTTCAGCCAGCCATCATCGGCGGCGACCGCGCGCGTGGCATCCAGGATGTCATGCGGCGCCTGGCCGCCATCCTGGCTCAGCACCGGCCTTTGGGTCTCGATCAGACTGTCCAGCCCTTGCCGCATCACCCGCAACGCGTTCTGCAGGCGCGCCAGCTCTGCGGCGGGATCCTCCGCCAGCAGGCGTTCCGGGGCCAGAATGGCGCCATGCAGCAATATGGGGCCCAGCACGATCCCCGGCGACAGCATCGCCGCATCGAACTGACGCGGTAGGCTGCCAACGAAACCCTCCCGCGGGTCTGTGCCGGCGCCGGCCAGCATGTCCGTCAGCAGCATGGCCACGGTTTCCAGCAGCTCTACCTCGAGATCGGTGTAATGCCTGGCCACCCTGTTCTGCACCGAGAGAACCCCCAGCGTGCGGCCGCCGCGGCGCACAGGCACGGCCAGCATGGACGCGAACGCCTCCTCGCCCGTTTCGGGGCGATAGGCGAAGGCAGGGTGGTTCTGCGCATCGGCCAGGTTCAGCAGCGTGCCGGTGGCGGCCACCAGGCCGATGATCCCCTCGCCGACGCGCAACCGCGTGTGGCCGATGGCCTGGGGGTTCAGGCCCTGGGTCGCGCGCAGCTCCAGGATCTCGCCGGCCCGCAAGGCGTAGGCCGAGCAAACCTCCGCCACCATCTCCCCGGCGACGATGGAGACAATGGCCTGCAGACTGGCGTTGCCGCCGGCCATCATCGTGCGCAGGCGCGACAGGAGGCGGCGGGCGGGGACTACAATGGGGGGCATCAGGGCCTGTTCGCAGATAAGGGCCGGCGAGTCATATGGTGCGGCTTTGGAGGACCGGAGCGGAGCGGCCGTTTGGGGCCGTGCGCACCGGACCGCACAAACGTCGTGCCAGATGGCCGCTGGCCCTTATTTGCGAATAGGCCCACAGGAAGGAAGGGCTTCCTTTTTGAAGGGAAGAAGCAAAAAACTTTTATTCATCAGGCACGGGCTGCAATGGCGGCGGTGGCCTGCGAGACGAGCTCTTCGATGACCATGGCAACAGGCTGCTCGCTGGTCACCATGCCGACAGACTGGCCGGCCATGACGGAGCCGCCATCCACGTCGCCATCGATCACGGCACGGCGCAAGGCACCGGCCCAGAAATGCTCGATCTGCAACTGCGCGGCCTCGCGCGTCAGCTCGCCGGACTGAAAGGCGCGCAGCGCCTCGGCCTGCGCCGCCAGAAAACGCTGCGTGCCCTCGTTGACCAGGCCACGCACGGGGATCACCGGGAAACGCGGGTCCAACTGCACGGAGGGAAGCGCATCGCGGGCATTGGCGCGGATGAAGGCACGCTTGAAATTGGCGTGGGCGATGCTTTCCATCGAGGCGGCGAAGCGGGTGCCGAGCTGCGCGCCGGCCGCACCCATCTCCAGATAAGCAAGGATTGCCTCGCCACGGCCCAAGCCGCCCGCGACAAACACCGGCACGTCGCGGATATGCGGCAGGATCTCCTGCGCGAGCACGGTCAGGGAGACCGGGCCGATATGGCCGCCGGCTTCCGAGCCCTCGATCACCAGCGCGTCGGCGCCGGATTTCACCAGGCGCTTGGCCAGAACCAAGGCGGGGGCGAAGCAGATCAGCTTGGCGCCGCTATCCTTCACCGCGCGCACGGCAGGGCCCGGTGGCACGCCGCCGGCCAGAACCACATGGCTGACGCCGGCACGGATACATACCTGGACCAACTCATCCAGCTGCGGGTGCATGGTGATCAGGTTCACGCCGAAGGGGGCCGAGGTGAGTGCCTGCGTGGCGGCGATCTCCGCCTCCAGCAAGGCGGGGCCCATGGAGCCGCAGGCGATCACGCCGAAAGCGCCGGCATTGGAGATCGCCGCGACCAGACTGCGCTCGCTGACCCAACTCATCGCGCCGCCCAGGATAGCCATGCGGCTGCCCAGGAATGCGGTGCCGCGCGACCAAAGCGCATCCAGCCGCGCCCTGGCGGCACAGGCTGCTTGGGTGGCGAGCCCGCTATCGAGCCCGGTATCGAGGATCACGCTATCAGGCGGCATCGAGGCCGTAGGCGGTATGCAGGGCGCGCACGGCGAGCTCGGTGTAGTCCTGGGCGATCAGCACGCTGACCTTGATCTCGCTGGTCGAGATAACCTGAATATTGATCGACTTCTCGGCCAACGTGCGGAACATGGTATTGGCGATGCCGGCGTGGCTGCGCATGCCGACGCCGACGACGGAGATCTTGGCGACGTCGCGGTCGGTGAGCAGGGTCGAGAATCCGATCTTGTCGCGCTCCCGCTCCAGACAGTCGATCACCCGCGGCAGATCGGCACGGCCGATGGTGAAGGTCATGTCGGTGGTGCCCTCGGCGGAGATGTTCTGCACGATCATGTCCACGTTCACATGCGCCGCCGAGAGCGGGCCGAATACGGCGGTGGCGATGCCAGGGCGGTCCGGCACGTGGCGCAGCGTGACTTTCGCCTCGTCGCGCGAATAGGCGATGCCGGTGACAATTTCCTTTTCCACGATCTCGTCCTCATCCACCAGGAGCGTGCCCTGGCTGTTATTGTCCGGATCCCCGAAGCTGGAGAGCACTCTTACGCGCACACGGGACTTCATGGCGAGTTCGACGCTTCGGGTCTGCAGCACCTTGGCGCCGACGGAGGCCAGTTCCAGCATTTCCTCATAGGCAATCTTTTCCAGCCGGCGGGCGCGGGGAACCATGCGCGGGTCGGTGGTGTAGACGCCATCCACATCGGTGTAGATGTCGCAGCGGTCCGCCGCGATCGCGGCGGCGAGCGCCACGGCCGAGGTATCGGAGCCGCCGCGGCCCAACGTGGCGATTCGGTTGTCCGGGGCCAGGCCCTGGAAGCCGGCGACGACGGCGACCTGGCCGGATTGCATGCGGCTGACCAGATCGGCGGCTTCGATGGCGAGGATGCGGGCAGCACCGTGGGAATCGTCGGTGCGGAGCGGGATCTGCCAGCCAGCCCAGGAACGGGCCTCCACGCCGATCGCCTGCAGGGCAATGGCGAGCAATCCGGTGGTCACCTGCTCGCCGGTGGCAAGCACCGCATCGTATTCGCGCGCGTCGTGCAAGGGCGAGAGCGCCTGGCACCAGGCGACGAGTTGGTTGGTGGCGCCTGCCATGGCGGAGACGACGACGGCCACCTGATCGCCGGCGTCGACCTGGCGTTTGACGCGGGCAGCGACATGTCTGATGCGGTCGAGATCGGCGACGGAGGTGCCGCCGAACTTCATCACGATGCGGGGCATGGGGGTCTCTGGGGTGAGCCGGGTGGTCTAATCGGGTCGGAGTGGTAGAACAATCGCCGGGAGGGGGAATCTGGCATGCAGGGAGGAAGGAAGATGTTCTTTTTTGAAAAAAAGAACCAAAAAACTTTTATTCTCTTCGGTACGCGTGGTTGCGGGTGTGTCGGATCCAATAGGCAAAAGTTTTTTGGTTCTTTTTTTCAAAAAAGAACATCTTCCTTCTGTTTCCTATGAGCACCGACGGTTCCGTTTCCGCCGAGGAAGTCGCGCGTTTCGATGCGTTGGCCCCGCGCTGGTGGGATGTGCGCGGGCCGATGCGGCCGCTGCATCAGATGAACACGTTGCGGGTCGGCTGGGTGTCGCGCCGTATCCGGGCGCAGCTGGGTTCGGGCGCGTTGCCCGTGCTGGATCTGGGGTGCGGCGGGGGAATCGCGACCGAGGCGCTGGCCCGCGCAGGGTTTGCGATGCAGGGGATCGATGCCTCGGCGGAGGCGATCGGGGTTGCGCGCGCGCATGCGGCCGAGGGTGGGCTGGAGATCGGCTACCGGGTTGGGCTGGCGGAAGACCTGGCCGCACAGGGCGCGCGATTCGCGGCGGTGACGGCGCTTGAGATCATCGAGCATGTGCCGGACCAGGCGGAATTTCTGCACATGCTGGCGCGCCTGCTGCGACCCGATGGGGTGTTGTTCATCTCCACCCTGAACCGTACGCTGCGCTCGCTGGCAGTGGCGAAAATCGGTGCGGAGTATGTCGCGCGGCTCCTGCCGGCCGGCACGCATGACTGGCGTAAATTCGTCAAGCCGGATGAACTCGCGGCGCTGGGCCGTGGGGCCGGGCTGCGGCTGACGGATGTGTCGGGGATGGTGTTCGATCCGGCTTCCGGCTGGCGCGAAAGCCGCGACACATCGATCAACTATATCGCGGCGTTCAGCGCAGGCTGAGATGGTCAGCGCAGCAGGGCGTGGGGGGTGTGAAAGATGTCGATCTCAATCGATGCGATGGCTTTCAGCGCACGCGTCAGCAGCAGTCCCGCGTAAAGCGCGGGCGGCAGAATATAGGCCACGGCCATGAGGCCGGCGCCAAGATCGGCACCGCCGATCACGAACAGCGTGAGCAGCGTATAGTAGAGGAATGCCGCGACGAAGGCGTTCCAGGGCAGCGCCACGGCGTCGCGCAGGGTGTGCGCGCGCGCGGGAAGCGGGGTTGATGCGATGCTGGGCATGTCAGAGCCTCGATTGAATGTCGCAATGCAACATAGGCCTGACGCAGGTGATGATAAGCTAGCTTACTGAACGTGAGCCATGCGCCTACCGCATGGTTTGAGAGAATACTGCCCTCAGACCGGATCGGAAGGGAGAGGATCCACGATGTCGAGGTATCGGGTCAGGCCCGGGGCGATGGCGCGGAAGCGGGTGGCCAACGCATCGTAGATGGCGATGTCCAAGGCATTGCGCTCGCGGATCAGGGCCTTGTGCGCCTGGGTGAGGCTGACCGCGGTTTCCTCGGTGGGGGTGTTGACGCGTTTGAACACGTGGGGCGTGCGTGGTGCCCCGGCGAGCGTGGTGATCAGGCGCAATGAGAGCGGGTAAAGCTCCTGCACGCCGATACAGGCGTAGTTTTGCAGCAAATGGTTCACCGCTGCGCCGGGATCGGCGGCAGCTCTGATATCGGCCGGGACCAATTGGTGGGAGGCCTTGTTCCACCCGCCCGGCAAATCGCGGTAGGAGTCGATGGTGGGGTGCCGCGCCTTGAACTGCTCATACCCCGGGTGCAGCGGCGAGCAACCTGGCCTCGTGCTACCCGAAGGGATCATGCCGGTGGGCACGGGAGGAACAGTATGCGTGGGCGATACGGATGCGCAACGTGCGCGCGCGCTAGATGAGCGCGGCGAGGGCCGGGTCCAGCCAGCCCAACAGGCCGAGCGCGATTCCGACCAGGCCCAGCAGAGCGCCGGCCCAAACCAGCAGCAGCGAGCCGGTGATCACGGAGGCGGTGGTGAGGACAATACCCAATTGCAGGGCGGAGGCGGCATCGTCGTAGGCTTCGAGGTGCAGATGGGCGGCGTCACGCGCGGCTTCCAGCGCCTGGGCATGCTTGGCGAGGGCGGATTTGCCGGATTTGGGATCGGATTCGAAGCGGGTGAGGTCGGCGGCGAAGCGCGATTGCAAGGCGTCGTGATCGGCGGGGGTGGGGGTGGGGAGAAGGGCGGCGATCTGGGCAAGGTCGCGGGTTTCGTTGGCGCGGGTGGATTTGGCCTGGTACTCCGCCCAGACATCGGCGGCGGCTATCGCTGCGTCGGACATGGCGGTCTGCGCTCGCTGGGCGCCTTGCTCGCAGAAGGCGAGGCCGGCGGCGAGGATGGCGATGAGGAGGGCGCTGTGGCGGCGGCCGCCTTTGGCGGCTTCCTCGGCGACTTCGTGGGACTCGCTCATGATAACTCCAAAAAAGTCAGGGCTCCGCATAACTCCAAAAAAATCAGGGCTCTGCCCCTGGCCCCAATACCCGTAGAGCTTCCGCCACGCTCACCCGCCCATCATACAACGCGCGTCCCACGATGACGCCCGCGACCCCCCTGCCCTGCACCCGCAGCTTGTGCAGATCCTCCACACTCCCCACCCCGCCGCTGGCGATCACCGGCATCGCCACCGCGTCAGCCAGAGCCACGGTCTGCTCGATATTCAACCCCTGTAGCATGCCATCGCGTGCAATATCGGTAAAGATAATCGCTGCCACGCCCGCATCCTGGAAACGATGCGCCAGATCCAGCGCGCCAAGCGTGGAGGTGTCCGCCCAGCCCTCGGTGGCCACGAAGCCATCCCGCGCATCGATCCCAACGGCGATCCGGCCCGGAAAACTCCGGCAGGCCTGGTGCACCAGGATCGGGTTCTTCACAGCGGCACTGCCCAGAATCACCCGCGCGATGCCGGCGGAGAGCCAGCGTTCGATGCCCGCCATATCGCGTATGCCGCCACCGAGCTGCACCGGCACGCGCGCTGCTGCCACGATGGCTTCCACCGCATCACCGTTGACTGGCCGGCCGGCAAAGGCGCCGTTGAGATCCACCACATGCAGCCATTCGCAGCCCTGGTCCTGAAAGGCGCGGGCCTGGCGGGCGGGATCCTGTTCATAGACAGTGGCCTCGTCCATCTCACCCCGGCGCAGCCGCACGCAGGCGCCATCCTTGAGATCAATGGCCGGATAAAGGGTGATCGGGCTCATGGGGATTGGGCGAAGTCGCCGACGCCGTGTGGGTCCGTGCCACCTTTTTTCAGCGTCTTCATGTAAAAAAAGCCCTGAACGGTGCGACCGCGCACGCGTGCGTAATGCGGATGCACGCCCCAGCGTTCGTAGCCCAGGGATTCGTAGAGGGCGATCGCGGCCTCCTGGCTCTCGCGCACATCGAGGTTGAGCACGCGGTAGTTCAGGGCACGTGCACGATCCTCGATACGGAGCATCATCAGGCGGGCCAGGCCATTGCCGCGCGCGAAGGGGGCGACGAAGGCGTGCATGATACTGGCGGCGAAGGATTGCGCCTCATTGTTGCGCGGCTGACGGACAAGCTGGGCACAGCCGGTGATCACGCCGTCCGCGCGGCCGACGAACAGCTCACGCTCCGGTACCAGCATGACCCCGCGGAAATATCGCTCCAGCGCCTGCTGGCCGGGCGGATTGACCCAGCCGAAGCCGCCGCCATCGAGGATGGCGGCGTTGGTGGCCTCGCAGAGGGCACTCAGATCGTCCTCATGAAGATCGGTGGCGCGTTCCACATGCAGGCGCGCGGCCTGGATTTCGCTCCGCGCCGCCGGGGCGCGGCTCACGCGGTGGCTCCGGCGGTCGCGGCGGGGGTCCAGCGGAGGAAATTGGCGAGTATCCGCAATCCGACCTCCTGACTTTTCTCGACATGGAACTGCGTGCCGGCACGGGTGCCACGCACGACGAGAGCGGGGATGGTGCCGCCGTAGGATGTGGTGGCGACCACGTCCGCGTCAGCGTAGCCCTGCAAGCCGTAGGAGTGAACAAAATACACGTG